>JAJPXZ010000140.1 GCA_021205245.1 Planctomycetaceae bacterium | reverse complement strand
GAAAATTTGACCCTATTCTCTAAAATCCGCCTTGACTAACGACACAGTTACTGGGCCGGTCCGCCATGTATCGACAGCAACTGACCAGTATCGCCGGTGCCCCTGCGTCCCACCTGATAGCGGGGCCGGTCCTGGCCGTCGCCGTATTCGTACAGCATCGCCTCTTCAAGCAGGCGCGGCGTTTCCCTGCCCGTCGGCCTGAGGCTGGACGCCGCCGAAGCGGCCGACATCATGGAAGACGACGGCGTGGGCTGGAGCGACTGGGAGAACCCGGGACTGGTGTCTGTCTCCCGCCTGCCCGCAGCCTGCGGCAGCGGCGTAAAGCGCGGCTGGGTCCGACCGGCCGTGGACTGCGACGGCTGGACAATCTGGAGCCGCCGCACCGATTCGCGCAGCTCGGCGATTTCACGGCGCGATTCCTCACGCAAACTTTCCAATTGGCGATACGTCTTAATAAATCCGCCCAGGAGGAAAAAGGCAAATGCCACCGCCGCAGCCGCCACCCATGCGGACACGGAGGGGCGGCCGTACGTGGTGTACAGTTCCTCGTCCCCTTCGGGGTCGCGGGTGGGCCGCCTGGGTATGGGTAGACGTTGTCGCACAGAAACACGCTTCCAAAAGCTGCCGGGCAGCGTTACCAGAATAACCCGGCGGAATCGGCGGGAGGCGCTTCGCCCGGATAGACCACCCACTCGAGGCACAGGCCCCACGGCGGGGCGCTTTCGCCTGCGGCGGCGCGGTCGCGGGCGGCGAGCAGGTCCGGAATGGCATCAGCCGCGAATCGGCCCGTGCCGACGCCGAACAGCGTACCCACCATCGCCCTCACCTGGTTGTATAAAAAACTGCGGCCCTCGACCCGGTAGACGAGCCGCCGCCGCCCGGTTCGGTCCGGCTGAAGCTCGACCAATTCGCTCCGCTCCACCGTGCGGCGGTTATCGTTCTCCGCCAGTTCCCGATTACAGAACGAGGTAAAATCATGATCGCCCAGGAACGATGCCGCCGCCGCCTGCATGGCTTCCACGTCGACAGGACGCTTGATATGCCAGGAACGTTTATTGCCCAGGGCCGGCCGCACCGGCCCCAGCGTCAGGGAATAGGAATACTGCTTACGGACGCAGCCCCGTCTCGGGTCGAAGCTGTCATCCGCCGGACTGGCGGCGACGACGGCGATATCGTCCGGGAGCCGGGTATTGAGGGCTTCAGCCACCTTCTCAATCGGCAGCGCGGCGGGGAGTTCCGCCACCGCCACCTGGCCCCGGGCATGGACGCCCGCGTCGGTCCGGCCTGCGCCCCGCACCCGCGAAACGGCCCCGGAGAGGCGAGCGACCGCCTTTTCCAACGCTTCCTGGACTGATGGCGCGTTGTTCTGCACCTGCCAACCGTTATAGGCTGAGCCGTCGTACTCGACAGTGAGGCGACGTCGCAGCATCGGGACCGCCGCGTCACTCATAGGTCATGGCCGCGTAGGTTACTGCTTGGCGCATCTCCGGCGTCACCGCCTGGTGGTAACCAAGGAGTCTGGTCCTGGCTGACGGCAGGGCAAGCCCGACCGCAAAAATGGACGCCGAGCCGCAGACGTGGTGCCTGTCGCGATGCGACGCAAGGCTTTCCAGCCCCGAGGTCGCGTCGACGGCCAGGGCCTCGAGGTAGTCCCTGTCCACCTCCTCGACTTCGGCCAGAAAGCTGTTCGTCACCTCGCGGCTATCGCCGAAGCGCGGGCCGACATGGGCGAGGTCGGCCGAAGCCATCAGCATAACGCCGCCGCCCGACACGGCGTCGGCGAGGAACTGCGCCATTTTGCGTATGGCCGGTTCGGCAGCGGCTTCTTCCGGATCGCGGTCACCCTCAAGAAATTCGCCAATCGATCCGGCGAGGAGCGGGACAATTGCCACATCATCGCCGTACAGGTGACGCAGCCATACCGCCTGCAGTTCGATTGAGTGCTCGCCCCGGTGCGCCAGGACGTCACGGTCCAGATCGGTTGTCCCGGCCATGACACGGCGCAAGCCGGCACACAGATCGTGGTCGACTTTTACCGCTCCCAGCGGCGTATCGAAGTCTTTTTCGCACAGGCAGAAACGTTCGCGAATCGGCATATGGGCCGTCCCGATGACGATGACGGTTCGCGGCTTGGGCAACGATGCGACAAGAGAAAAAGCCTGGCCGTAGCCTGCCCCGCCACGCATATAATCGATATGCGGGACGATTATGCCGCGAGGAAACGATTCGCCCTGGGTGGCGGTTTCCTCAGGCGGCGGCGCTTCCTGGAGCATCTTGTCGAGATCGGCGGCGAGAGCAACCGGGTCGGACTGGTAGGCAGTCCCGGCCGAGCCGGCCGGGCGAACCGATTCGGCGCGGAAATCGCGGGCCGCCTGGGCTTGGTAGTCCAGGAACTTTGGGCTTTCAAGGAACAGGGCTTCCTCGAGGGCATCGACAACGCGTTCCACCTCGCTGCAGGCAACGCCGCCCCCCATTTCCCTGGATAGGCTGTCGCAAATTTCCAGGATGGACGACGTGCCGTCCAACCGGCCGGCAATCAATAAGCCCATGGGCGAGACGAGCAACCGCGACGCGGCGATGCCGGCCCGGTCATAGAGAATATAATACGTCTCCCCGTCCTTCTGCGCCGGCGCTGCGTCGATTTCGGGTCTGAGTGTCGGCGCTGCTTCAGGCATGGGGGACTATCTCATATTCTTTATCAAGGATATCCATGAGGTCCCAGAAGTTGTGGATAACGTGATCCGGTTCAGCTTCGCCCGGGATGTCCTGGTACTTGGTACCCCTGCGGCTCAGGAAGGTGCGCATACCGATTCGGTGCGGCACGTCGATGTCCACGGACGGCTTGTCGCCGACATAGCCGCACTCCTGCGGCACCGCGCCGACGGAACGGCAGGCGTGCATGTAAATCTTGGGGTTGGTCTTGTTTATGCCCACTGATTCTGTGATGAAGATATGGGTGTAATCCACCACCGGCAGGAGGTTGAGGCGAATAATCTTTTCGACCTGTTTCATCGGCACCCCGGCTGTGATAACCCCGAGCGTGAGGCGCTTTTCGTGCAGGCGGCGCATGACTTCGATAGCGTCTTCATAGGGCGAAAAACTGCGGAACTTGCACTGGTGGTAGGCGATGATGCCAGCGCCGATGATAAACAACTTGGACCCGACCGGATATGCCTCCTTCGGCATCCGCCGCAGCAGCTTGTCGAAGTGGCGGTCGTCGTTGGAGCCGAACTCCACGATGATTTCGTCCAGCTCGCGCAGGATCGTTTCCTCGTCCACCTTGAGGCCGGAGCGGATCATTGCCTGCGCGGCCTGCTGCCTGGCGTTGGCGGCAAAATCGGTGGATGAATAAAGGGTGTCGTCCACATCGAAAAACAGAGCCTTCAATTTTGGTTTCTTTGCCAAAGCGGTACACTCCTCATTCAGGTTGTCAGGTATGGTCAATTATTGCCGAGGTTTGCCTCCTTTGCAAGGAAAAGGTACGCTAAATACCGGGTTATCTCAACCGTTCAAGCCGCAGTTTATTTTCCGCTTCAGGTTGACAGTCCCCTCACCAGCGTTTACCATAGTATTGACCACTTCCCCGCACCCATTACCCGATCCGTTTGGAGTAGACGGATGGTAAGGTGTATGGCCAAGAATGTATTGCCTGGAAAGGACCAATATGTCGTCAGAGGACAAGACGCCCGTGTCCAAAATCGATGAAACCAAACCCGTGGTATGGACAGCGGAGGACGCCTCCCGCTTTATGACGTCAGCCATCCGCGAGGCGCAGAAGCCGTTGGCCGATGCGCTGAAGCAGCGGCCCATGACTTCCCGCGCCCTGACGCTGGTGATTATGATCATCATCGCCGCCGCCCTGATCATCGGGCTGATTCTGTCGAATCAGTTGGAGAAGACGGAAAGGCGGGCCGAAGGCGCCCAACACGCGCGCGAGGAAATCCTTGGCGAAAAGATGGTGCTCCAGGCTCAGACCCAGGCTCTTGAGGATCGCCTGAACGCTATCCAAAACCGCCACGACGAACTCTACGGTCAGGTGGCTGATTTGAAAGCGAACGAAGAGCGCCACCGGCGCACGATCTCCGAACTCGCTCGTTTCAGGCAGAACAACGAGATCCTGCGGGAACACATTTCCGGCCTCGAGTCTGAAAAAGCAGCCCTTTCCACCAAGCTGTTAAAGGCGTTGTCGATTGAGCCAGGCACCGACGCCGAGCTTGACGCCCTTATCAATGCGACCGACATGTCGCCGCCTGCGGCGAGCGTTGTGTCGCAGGAACCGGACGTGCCTGGGGAACCGGCTGCACCACACGAATCGATCGAGCCGATAGGGCCTGAACCAACCCAATCGGCCACCCCCATCATTCAGTCTTCCATGAACGAAATCGGCGGAGCCATGGCTCCGCCGGTTGTGTCCGAGCCTGCCGCATTGACGGTTGCCGCTCCGGTCGGATCGGCCTTGCCGCCGGTCGAAGATGAACCGACGGTGGTGGAACCACCGGTGGAATCGTCGCCCGAACCAGCCGTAGTGGAAGAACCGGAGCCAGCCGCCTCTAGTGAAGAGCCGACCGAGCCGCAAGCCGCGCTGGTCAACGAAGAATCCCTGCTCCCCCCGCCCTCCACCCCTGCGGAATCCGCTGCGACGGAAGAAGACGGGGAAGCCTTTACCGCCTTTGAATCCACTTCAGAACAGTATGGCGCTACCCTGGCCACGGAACCCCCGTCGGAGCCTGAAACGTCTCTCGAACCGGAATTGATTATTCCTGTGGCAGAACCTGTCGATCAACCTGAGACAATAGATCACCTCGAACCATCGGCAACGGTGGAGGAAGAGGATATAACGGAAGCGCTTGAGGAATCGGTCTTGGACGAAACGGCGGCAAGCGATCTTTCCGACGGTGACGAAAACGCGGAAGCAATTGTTGACGAAGCCGAAACCGTGCTTGAAGCGACCTACTCGTCGAACGAACGTACGCCCGTCGACGAACAGGTCGAAGACATGATTGTCGAGAGCCTCGCTGTCGACGACACAGTCGATGACATCGTTATTGTCGACACCCCTCTCGAAGCGGTTGTCGCACCAGAGGTGGTCGAAGCGGATGACATGGCTGTGGTGGAGGATGACGATACAGAAGTGGATGAAGCAGGCGCTCCTGAAGTCCTTGAATCAGACGTTGAAGCGATAGAATAGATAACACCCGTCCTTGTCTTCTATATTTTGGGTGTGCCAAAATACAAAGGGAGCTGCGCAAGCAGCTCCCTTGTTTTATGTATTGCTCGTATCTGGCGATTAGTACAGCGTGTTATAAATCGTCTTGACCGCATCGGCGTTCAGTTCGACATAGTTGTTCGCCATCAACCGGCCCTGCTTGGTCATGACGTTGTCGGTGAAGGCGTCGACGTCTTCCTTGGTCACCCCGTACTCGTGCAGGGGCTTCCGGGTGACGATCTTGTCCAGGAGCTTCGCCAGTTCGTCGTAGACCACTTCCGGCTTGCAGCCGAGGATGTTGGCGACGAAGGCGTCGAATTCCTTGATTGCCCCGTTCGGATTCATCTTCTGGTAGGTCTTGAAGACCTCGGTGAAGATGGCGTAGTTGGCTTCGCCGTGCGGGACGTGGTAGGTGCCGCCCAACGGGTAGCTCATGGCGTGCACGGCGGCGCATCCGGCGTTGCCGAAGGCGATGCCGGCGTAGTTGGAGGCGATAAGGAAATCCTTCAACAACGGCATGCGCGCTTCCTCACCCTTGGCGGCGATGGTCTTGTAGCCGTTCAGGATGAGTTCGATCGCCTTGAGGCCGAACAGCTTGGTGTACGGCGTGGCCTTGGGCGACAGGGTCGATTCGAACGCGTGGATAAGGGCGTCGACGGACGAGGTGGCGAAAACCTTGAACGGCAGGCCCTTCAGGAGCTCAGGAATCATCACGGCGGAGTCGGCGTAGAGTTCGTCCACGGCCAGGCCCAGCTTGGTGTGGCGGCTCTTGAGTTCGAGGATGGAGATATTCGTCACCTCCGACCCGGTGCCGCAGGTGGTCGGGACGAGCACCAGTTCCTTGTCCTTGACGATCTCGACCTTGCGGTCATAGAGGTCGAGGATAGGGCTGACGTTCTTCAGCGCATACAGCTTGGCGATGTCGATGATGGTGCCGCCGCCGATGGCGATGATGCGCTTGATGCCGGTCTTCGGCATGGCGGCGTAGATCTTCTCGGCCATTTCGTCCGAGGGCTCGCCCATGCCGTATTCTTCCTGGTAAAGGACGTGGCACTTCAGGCCCATGGAACCGAAGATAGGATCGTAGATATACTTGTTGGTGATGACGAGGTCCGATTCCTTGATCTCGTACGCCTCCGCGAATTCCTTGCAGGTCTCAAACAGGAACACAGACGGCTTCAAAGACAGCATTTTCATAACGGCCCCTCCTTTATGGTGGAAAAACGGGCGGCGTCCGCGGACGCCGCCCCGGTACTGATGATTCGTTTAGGCCCAAATCTCTTCGTCGGTCGGGATTTTACGATCCTTCATCCAGTAGGCGACGCGGGAGATGTTGATGAGGTGGTAGTAGGTCAGGTTTTCGGAAATCGAGTTGTTGCCCCACGAGCCGCAGCCGAGGGTGTTCGTCGGGTTGAGGCCGTTCTGGAACGAACCGCCGGAGGTCGAGGAGCAGACCTGATTGACGACCACGCGGCAGACCTCGATGTGGGTGCCGGCGTACTCGATGTTCTTGTCGTTGTCGGAGTGGACGACGACCGAGTGGCCCTTACCAATCTTGTTCAGGTTGTCGCGGGCGATCTCGACCGCATCGGCCCAGGTGTCATAGCGGTAGGCGGCGAGGACGGGGAACATCTTTTCCATGCCGAGCACGTCCTTGATGTCCTTGGCTTCGACGACGAGGGCGAGCGTTTCGGCCGGGACGTCGATACCGGCGGCCTTGGCCACTTCGACGGCGGTGCGGCCGACCAGGGCGCGGTTCATGTGGCCTTCGGGGAAGCAGACGTCGCGGAGGGCGTCACGCTTGTCGTTCGGGACCAGGAAGCCCTTGGCGGCGGGGAGCATCGCCATGATCTTGTCGAAGTCCTTGCGGGGCGCGATGAGGGACTGTTCGCCCGAGCAGATGATGCCGTTGTCAAAGGCGCGGCCGGCGACGATCTTGGTGACGGCGGCCTGGTAGTCGACGCCTTCGTCGATAAGCGCCTGGACGTTGCCGGCGCCGACGCCGAGGGCGGGCTTGCCGCTGGAGTAGACCGAGCGGACCATGTCCATACCGCCGGTGGCGATAATGACGTCGACGTTCTTGGACAGCATCTGGGTGAGCTGGAGATTCGGAATGTCAAGCGCCTGAATGACGTTGTCGGGCGCGCCCAGCTTCTTCAGTTCGGCGTTGATGAGGTCGATGGTCTTGAGGCAGCACTTCATCGCCTTCGGGTGCAGCGCGAAGATAATGGGGTTGCGGCCCTTGATGGCGAACATGGCGTTCGACATGACGGTCACGATGGGGTTGGTGACCGGGGTGATGGCGCCGACGACGCCGACCGGGCTCGCAACCTTCACCAAACCGGTGTCAGCTTCGCGTTCGATAACGCCGACCGACTTCTTATCCTTGAGCGACCACCAGATGATCTTGGCCTTGTTCTTGTTCTTGGCGATTTTGTCGGCGTAGACGCCGTAGCCGGTTTCTTCGACAGCGTCCTTGGCCAGTTCCTCGCCGTTGTCGTAGACGACCTTGGCGCAGGCGCGGACCAGCTTGTCGACCTGTTCCTGAGTAAAGGGATACAGGGCGTCAAGCGCCTTGCGGGCCTTGGCGATCTTGTCGTCGATGTAGGCCTGGAATTTCGCGGTTTGTTCAGCCTTCTCTTCCGGTGTCAGCTCTTTCTTGGCGCTCATGTTCTGGATCCTTCCCGCGTGGGCGGAACTGGGGGCGGCCGAAACGTGCGTGTCACCGTCGGCGGAAAGCCGTTTGGTTTCAAGCAGATTGTCGGACCAGCCCATAGGACAATTGTCGTAACCGCAACAACACAACCTAGTAACGCACGAAAACTATATCAAGGCACATGGCCCTGCATAAAAATTGGCATGGCATAAAATGCGGAGAATTTTCCCTAATTTAGATTTATAGTAATAGAGGTTATCGACACAGTCAAGAAAAAAATACTCATTATCTCTGGTATATTTCAAGTCATGTATTTCCATACCACAGATAGCCTTGACGGATAGGTGGAAAATGACCATACTTGCGCCGCATTCGCGCGGCGGGCTCCCGTTTCGCGGCTGCACGCGCACAGACACAAGGAACCCTTGATGAACTTTGAAGATGTTGTGGTGGGTGAACGGTACGAGTTGCCGCCCGTGACGATCGAACGGGAAAAGGTTTTGGCCTTCGCCAGGGAGTATGATCCCCTGCCCTTCCACCTCGACGACGAATACGCGAAGACCACCCGCTACGGCGCGCTTATCGCCCCGGGGGTAATGAGTTTTATGGCGGTCTGGTCCAACTATGCCAGGATGAATCTGTACGGAACAAACCTCATCGGTGGTGCAAGTACCAAAATCGAGTGGCTGAGTCCCGTCTATGTGGGCGATGTGCTCCGTGGGGTGGTGACGGTAACGGCCAAACGCCGACGCAATCCTCACAATGGCGTCATGGACCTGACTACCGAAGTATTCAACCAGGACGGCGTCCTGGTTATTCGCGACGTGACTGAGCAGATTGTCGCCGGCTAAGCGCTTCGGCGACGTCCTCCGTGTTGCGGAGGTAGTCGATTATCTTGTCCTTGGCCAGCAGCAGGTGTTTATGGTTGGTGTCGATGGCCTTCTGCAATGCGCCGGATAGGATGCCGTCGATGACGCCGGTGTGCTCGTCCACCGATTCATCAAAGCGCTGTTTAGTGATGAGCGAGTACATGCGGAACTGCTGCACAATGGCGTTCAACTTAAGATAGCTTTGCACCAGCAGCGAATTGCCGCTCAGGCGGATGAACAAATAATGCAAGGCATTGTCCACCTCGATGTAGCTATCGAGATCGTCGGCAGCGTGCATGGTGACGAACTTTTCCCGGTAGAGGCGGAGTTCCTCCCGGTCCTCGTCACTCAGGTTCGCCTGACAATTGAGGATGGCGTAGGACTCCATCATCACCCGCATGTCGTAGATTTCCTCGATATCGTGCTCCGAAAAGGTTCGCACAAAAACACCCTTGTTCGGGTATTCCACCACCAGCCCGTCGGCTGCCAACATCAGGAGCGCTTCGCGGATAGGCGAGCGGCTGACGTCAAGGCGCTTGGCAAGTTCCTTTTCCTGCAGCCATTGGCCCTGGATTAACTGCCCGGTGGAAATTTCATGCTTGAGAATACGATAGACCTGTTCCTTGATCGTCGAGGTGATACGGCCTGATTGACGCACCATGCATACGCTCCCATCCCGCCCATTATGAATAAGCCCGGGGTGATGCCCGGGCTTCCACACACAATTTACAATGCCGCGCCAACTTCCTCCGCCTTGCGAAGCAACGGATTGCCTTCAATCGCCCCGACCTCGTTAACCGAGCCGACGGTGACCATGCCCCGGTCAACCAGGTTAAGGTAAGTGCAAATCTCTTTATACGTCCCGACCGGCCCCGTGAACGCCTCCGGCCTATCGTCCTCGGCCGTCATCAGGAGGACAGCCTCTGTAAACTTCAGCTTTTGCTTCGCCTGCGGCACCATGAAGGAGTAAAACTTATCGACCGCCGCCTTCATTTGCGCGGAGAAGCCATACCAGTACAACGGCGAAACCAAGACCAACACGTCGGCCTCAGCCGCCATCGGTGCAAGTTCCCTGAAACCGTCATCAAAAACACAGGCATGACCATTCGACCAGCACGCCCGGCAGGCGCGGCACCCCTGTACCGTCTTGACCGCCGATTCGAAGACATTGATGGTGTGGCCCTTGGCTCCTGCGCCTTTGATGAAGGCCGACGCCAGAACCTCGCTGTTGCCGTTTTTCCGCGGACTCCCCAGTATAACCAGGACGTTCTTTCCCATGGCTTATCTCCTTTTGCGTGCCGCCGTAAATCGGCGTCCAGACTCATTATACCGCTATGGGAGAAAAACAGCAAAAATATCCATTTTCCGTGGTCAACCTTTGCAGGCGGCAACCGATAACAAGTGTAGACGGGGTTATTCAGTCACGCACGAATAAGGGTATGATCATGCGTATTTCATCTTCAACTGCAGGTGGCGGCGCGGTTCCTAGTAGCCGTAAAGCCCAAATCGAGGCCCAGATCGAGAAACTCGAGGCCCGCAAGCAGAAATTGATGAAGCAGATGAGCGGCGGCGGAGGTGGTGGCGG
>JAJPXZ010000054.1 GCA_021205245.1 Planctomycetaceae bacterium | reverse complement strand
CATCCGGCATACTGAAGCAGATTATGCAGATCGATATGCAAATCATGAATCTGCGCTCGCAGATTGGCGACGATGGGCTTGATTCCCTCATGCAGGCCGCCTCCGAAGGCGGGAACATCGACCCAGCCGCCATGGCAGAGGCGATTGCCGCCAGACAGCAGGCGGCAGCCGGTACCTCATCATCCACCCCGACGACGTCGTCGTCCGAAAGCTATCCGCCTGTCACCGTCGTCGACGGACATGTGGACGGGTATATCTAATAATTATGAATAACAACTGAAGCGCGTGAGTTGGATTGTGTTTGGTAGCGGGACGGCTTGGCCGTCCCGCTATTCTTGATCATCACCTGCTGGACCCGCGTCTTCCCCGTAGGACTCGAGCTTGCGGTACAGCGTTTTTAGCCCGATGCCAAGACTCTTGGCGACGACGGATTTGTTCCGCCCCAGCCGATCATATTCGGCAAGGATATACCGCCGCTCCACCTCGGCCAATGGCTGCCCGGCGGCGAGGTCAAGCCCGTCCGAATCTTTTCCCGCCCCGTTCGTCTCTTCGGGCAGGCAATCGACGCCGATGACTTCGCCGACGCTCCGCACCACCGCTCCCTCGACCGCATTCTCCAACTCGCGCACGTTGCCAGGCCACGAGTAGGCGGTGAACACCTGCAGCACCTCGGGACTGAAGCGGCGGTCGAGATTATAGCGGGCGCAGTATTTCTGGCGGAAATGTTCGGCCAAGAGCGGGATGTCGTCCGGCCGCTCGCGGAGCGCGGGCATACGGATACGCACCACATTGATGCGGAAATAGAGGTCTTCCCGGAACAGCCCCTCGTCCACCCGTTTCTTCAGATCGAGATTGGTGGCGCAGACGAGGCGGATATCGACGGGCAGCGTCTCGGTGCCGCCGACCCGCTCATATTCGTGTTCCTGTAGCACCCGAAGCAATTTGACCTGTGATTCAAGCGGCATCTCGCCGATTTCGTCCAGGAACAACGTGCCGCCGTCGGCAAGTTCGAACCGCCCTTTCCGCTGGCGAATAGCCCCGGAAAACGCGCCCTTTTCGTGACCGAACAATTCGCTCTCGATCAGCTCTTTCGACAACACCGCCACGTTCACCTTGACGAACGGTCCGTTTTCGCGCCGCGATAAGGCCTGGATGGCATTGGCAGCCATTTCCTTGCCGGTGCCGCTCTCGCCCTGAATGAGGACGGTGACGTCGGTGGCGGCGATCTGCTTGATGAGATCCTTTACCCTGGTGATTTCCGGCGAATGACCGACGATGGCGTCCAGGCTGGCGGAGCGGCCGACGCGGCGTTCAAGGGTGGAAAGATAGAGAGCGTTCGCGATAACGATGCGGAGCCGGTTCAGGTCGACCGGCTTGGTCAAATACTCGTATGCACCCATGCGGGTGGCTTCGACCGCGTTGTCAATGGTGGCGTGGCCGGTGATCATCACGACCGGCGTTTCGGGATGCACCGCCTTGAGGCGGCGCATGACCTCAAGCCCCGATCCGTCCGGCAGCTTGAGATCGGTCAGGACCAGGTCGAATCGCATTTCCTCGACCAGGCGCACCGCTTCGGCCTGATTGGCGGCAGCCTTGACCCGGTGGCCGAGATCGCGGATGACCTCGGTAAGCGTCTCCCTGGTGGCGTCGTGGTCGTCCACGAGCAGGATGAAGCGTCCTTCCTCCGCCATGTTATTTCTTCGCTTTCATCATGGTGGTAACGACCTTGCCCGCCCGTTCGGGATCTTTCTCGACCGCGCCATTGGCAAGCTGGAGGTCGTCCTTCTTCTTTTTCACCCGTTCAAGCCGCTCCTGCAGTTCCCGTTCCCGCGAAGCGCGTATTTCCGCCTCGCGATGGAAACGGAGTCCCGCCTCGCGGTTTGCCGAGAGGAGCTTGAACAGCAGGTAAAGAAAGCCTAAAACAACCACAACGGCGGTAAGCAGCAGTCCTATCATCTGATCTCACTATAAAAAAACCGGCACCCCAATAGTATATCGGGTTCCGGTTAATGAGAAAATCAAAATTCACGCAAGCGCTCGCGTCAGGCATAATCCGTAAACACGCTCTTGACATCGGCGGCGGTCTTGCAGCCCGACAAAGCCTTGAGGTGAATGTGCTGCTTGACGAAGTAGGTGATAGCCCTGAGGACGGTACGATGGCACTCGTCGTCGTCCTTTGGCGTCAGCACCATGAACACGTACTTCACCGGCGCGCCGTCGAGGGAATTAAAGCCGACGCCGTCGTGGAGCAGAGCGAACGCCATGAGCGGTTCGTCGGAAAAACCGATCCGCGCGTGGGGAATCGCGACCCCGCCGCCGATGGCGGTGGAGCCGAGCGATTCGCGTTCGTTCAGGAGCCGTGAGACGGTTGAGGTGTTGGCCTTGGCAACAAGGTCGGTCGAGACCATGTTTTGGACCAATGCCTTGACGACGGCGCTGTGTTCCTCGGAAGGCAAATCAACCAGAATGTTTTCTTCGTGAATGAGTTCCGCTAGCATTTCGGAGGGAGAATCCGGCATATTTCGTCTTTCATGTACGCGGGCACAAAACGGTTGTGACAGGATAAACCATATCTCTACCTTATTCTTTACTCCAGGCAGACGCAAGCAAAATTACCTCTTACCATCACCGATTTTTTTCATCGTCCGGAAAGATATAAATCCGGAACAAAAATTTCGTCGCTATCGCCTTCGCCTTCAGTGTAATCAGTATTGCCAGAGGCACTTACAGGCACTACAGCAGGGGGGGGAGTCACAACCCGGGGCTGGGCCGCCGGACGGGCCTCCGGACGTTTGGCCTGCGCCGGCGTGTAGGTGGGCCAATCGACCTGTTCGTCCGAAACGTGCTCAAGGCCTGGATACGACGACGTCGGCTGTGTCTGCCGCCGGTCCGCGAACAGGGTATCCCGCGTGTTCCGGTTGTCGGTACGGTCTTCGGACGGATCGTCTTTCGTGCGGGAAGGAGCGGGCCGGCGTGGATAATTGGCCCGTCCCACCGTCGCGCCGCCAAATTTTGTCTCGCCCGGCCGGACGTCGTCATCAGCCATTGAAGCGGGCGGTTGCGCGCCTGGTTGGGTTATGATTCTTCGCTCCTGCGGTAGAGAATCCGGAACGCCTGGCGCTGGATTGTAGGCAGCATTGATATTGACGGCTGGACCCATTTCGCCTGGCTGGGGCGCATAGATAAGCCGTTCGCCCTCGCGGAGCGGCACGTTGGCGCCGCCTGCCGCCGGGCTTGGCGAATAGGATGCATTCATAAATGACCCTGTCGCGGCGCCATCCCGGCGGTAATCTGTCGGCAGGTTGGGATAGACAGGACCGGCCGACGGCGCAGCGGCGTACTGAGGAGAATTTGCATAGGCGGAATTAGTGGGGTAATTGGGGTACTCGTTGTCGCGGCGAACAGGATTGCCCGAAGGCGGGACACGCACACCGTCGCGTTCCATTATTTGCGCCGGAATCACCGGTGAAGCGCTGGCATATTCGCGGGACGGATACGGGTTGGACGCCATCTGGCTGCGGTTCAGGAGCGCGCTATAACGGGCCATGCGGGAACGTATCTCCTTCAACCGTTCCTCCTCCCTCATGGCCAGGTCGGGATCGCCGCCGTTGCGGCGCAGTTCTTCGAGGCGGCGCAGGCCTGCCTGCTCCTCGCCACGAAGCACCTCGAGATCCCGCGTCATACTCGCTTCAGGACTGAGATCCTGCAGGTTTGCGCCCGATTGCGCCGTGGTTTTGGAGCGGCCGCCAAAGCCCAAAAAGCCCCGCGATCCTCCAGCCTCGGCGGAGGCTGTATCCTTATCGCCACCGCCTATACAACCCGGCGCGGCCAGGATGGCAAGGGCCAAGAGTGAAAGCACGGCAACCTTTGTATGCATGACGTCCCCTGTATGGGTCACATGATTATCTGAATGGTGAGGTCCAATAAAAAAGCCTCTCTCATATTATCGGCAGTCGAGAGGGTGCGGCTTTGGCCAAAATCACCAGGGCGAAATCGCTTGCCACCTGTGGGGCAAAGGGTATACTGGGTGAAACGCCAGGCCGCATACCGCGCGCCTGGCTCTGTTGTTTGGATAAAAGGATAAAGACAATGGCAGGACATCGCATTCGCGAGGAAAGACTGGGCAAGCTGGCGGCGCTGCGCGAAGCCGGCGTCGAACCCTATGGCGAACGGGTGGCGACCTCCGGCAGCATCGCCGAAATAGTCAACTCGTGCCCGGCAGAGCAGGAAAACCCCGAAGAAGCGCCGAAGGTGACGGCCGCGGGCAGAGTCATGGCGGTCCGGAACATGGGTAAATCCACCTGGCTGGATCTCCGCGACCGTTCGGGCAAAATTCAGGCGAACCTGCTGCAAAAACGCCTCGGCGACGACTATGCCCTGACCAAAAACCTCGACCTCGGCGACTTCATATCCGTCACCGGCTCGCTGATGAAGAGCCGCACCGGCGAAGTAACCATCTTCGCCGAGTCGTTCGCATTCCTGTCGAAGTCGCTCGAGCCCCTGCCCGCCAAGTTCAAGGGCCTGCGCGATGTCGAAATCCGCTTTCGCCGCCGCTACCTCGATCTGGTCGCGAACGAGGAGTCGCGCGAGCGTTTTATCCTCCGGAGCCGCATCATTTCCTTTATCCGCTCCTACCTGGATAACCGCGGCTTCCTCGAAGTGGAAACGCCGATGCTGCAGAGCATCTACGGCGGCGCTGCGGCGCGGCCGTTTATCACCCACCACAACGCGCTGGATATGGATCTGTATCTGCGCATTTCGCCCGAGACCTACCTGAAGCGTCTGCTCGTGGGCGGCCTTGACCGGGTCTATGAACTCAACCGCAGTTACCGCAATGAAGGCATCGACACTTCACACAATCCCGAATTCACCATGATCGAATTGTACCAGGCCTATGCCGACTATACCGACATGATGGAACTGATGGAAAACATGGTATCCGACGCCGCCACCGCGCTTCTCGGCACCACCAAAATCGCCTTTGAAGGCAATGAGATCGATGTCGCCGCACCGTGGCCCCGGCGGCGCATCACCGACCTTATCCGCGACGTCGCCAAGGTCGATCCCACAGACGACGAAGCCATGCGTGCCGCCCTCATTAAAATCGGCATGGAAAAGGACAAGGTCGCGGCGCTCAACCACGATTACCTGATTAAAGAGATCATGGACGAAATGGTCGAACCCACCCTCATCCAGCCGACCTTCGTCACCCACCACCCGGCCAGCCTGAATCCGCTGTGCAAACGCAACCGCGAAGACCCGACCCTGTCGGATCGCTTCGAGGTCATCGTCGCCGGTTTCGAACTGTCGAACGCCTTCAGCGAACTGAACGATCCGCTGGAGCAGCGCGCCCGTTTCGAAGCCCAGGTCGGCGTCGGCGGCGACGAAGCCTGCTGCAACGAGGTGGACGACGACTATGTCTCCGCGCTCGAGGTGGGTATGCCCCCCGCCGGCGGCATGGGCATCGGCATCGACCGCCTCGTTATGCTGCTGACGGGACAACCGAGCATCCGCGAGGTGGTCCTCTTCCCCACCCTGAAGCAGAAGAGTCGGGAGGAGATTGAGGCTGTCATGGAGGAGATCGAGGAGGGCGAGTTGGAGGAGTAACCCTTCCACTCCAAGCTCTCGTTTCCATAAAAAGCCCCCCGGTCATGGGGGGCTTTTTGCTCATGTTTGGCCTTTTTCATTCGTGAAAATGCCGTGGTGAGCGATGAGAAATAGGCCAAACACAAAAAGCCTGCACCGCCGTGCAGGCTTTCGAGGAAAACGATTATGAACGTTGTTGAACCCAGCGTAACGGAATAAATTACCTGAAATCGGTATTAGGTGGGGATGCACTTCTCCAAGGACATCCTCAGTCGATCCAGCCCGATCGGCTTGACCAAATAATCCACAATGCCCAACGCCTCCGCCCGGGCAATGATCTCCGGATCGCTGGTCGCAGTCAGGAACAGCGTGCTGACCGCGTGGTTCTCCCGCCGCAACTCTTCGAGAAGCTCCATGCCGTTCTTCTTCGGCATGTCGATGTCGAGAATGATCAGATCCGGATCGAGCCGCAACACCATCGCCTTCGCCTCGTTGCCATCGTAGGCCCTGCCGACGATGCTGAAACCGTCCACCTTCTCCACATACCTGCAGGTTATGTCCATCGCGGCGCGATCGTCTTCCACCACCATAACGCGGATCATGATCCCTTCCTCATGGAGCAGATGTGGACCGGCCGCTGCCGGATCCCCCCGGGGAATCAGTTCGCGCGCTTGCGCGTCTGCGACACGACGTCGAACACGACCGCCGCCAATAGCACCAGGCCCTTGACCGTGCGCTGCCAGTCCGCGCCCATGCCCAACAGGCTCATGCCGTTGTTGAGGACGCCCATGAAAACGGCGCCGATGATGCAGCCGAAGATGGTGCCGACGCCGCCGTATGCCGACGCGCCGCCGATGAAGCAGGCGCCGATGGCGTCCAGTTCATAGTTGAGGCCGGCGGAGGGGTTGGCGGTGTCGAAGCGGGCCACGCAGATGAGGGCGGCCAGGGCCGAGAGGAAGCCCATGTTGGCGTAGCAGAAGAACATGAGTCTGTCGGTGTTGACGCCCGAGAGCCGCGCCGCCTTTTCGTTGCCGCCCATGGCGTAGAGGCGGCGTCCGGGGACGGTATTGTTGGTGAAGAACCAGTAGACCAGCACCACCACGCCCAGAAGAATGAGGATGACGGGAATGCCCTTGTCCTTGCCGAGGAGATGGCCGGTGGCGAGGATGACGAAGGCGCCGAAGACGAGGCGGAGAAGCAGCTCCCACAACGGTTCGACATCGTACTGCTTCTTGATCTTCTTGAGGCGGCTGGCCACCTGCGCCACGATGGAAAGGAGGCACATCACCAGTGCGACGCCGATGGTCACGGCATAGGTGGCGCCCGGGTTGCCCGGCTCGGGAAGGTAGCTGTTGAAGTAACGACTGTACTCGTCCGGGAAGGAGGAGATGGTCATGCCGCCCAGGATGAGCCAGGCGAAGCCGCGGAAGGCGAGCATGCCTGACAGGGTGACGATGAACGGCGGGATTTTGACATACGCTATCCAGAAAGCCTGCCAAGCGCCCAGCAGCAGACCCACGCCGAGGCAGAGGAGGATGGACAGGTAGATGTTCAGGTGCCAGTTGACGATGAGCACGCCGGCGATAGCCCCGACCAGGGCGACAATCGAACCGATGGACAGGTCGATGTTGCCGCCGGTGAGGATACAGAGGAGCATGCCGCAGGTGAGGATGACGACATAGCCGTTCTGATTGATGAGGTTGGTGATGTTGGTCGGCTTGAACAGGGACGAGAACCCGTTGCTACGGTTCGAAATCAGCACCTCGAACAGGATCATGACGAAGATCAGCACGATCAACATGGTGTTGCGCTTGAGTATTTCCTTCAATCCAGTCATTGGTTCACGCTCCTTGGACGGCCGCGGCCGGCTCCGCGCCTGCCTTCGATTTGAGTATGCTGGCCATGATCACTTCCTGGCTGGCTTCGGCGCGGGTGAACTCGCCGACAATCCTTCCCTCGCTCATGACGTAGATGCGATCGCACATGCCCAGAATCTCGGGCAATTCCGAAGATATCATCAGGACCGATTTGTTGTCGGCCACCAGCTTGTTGATAATGGTGTAGATTTCGTACTTGGCCCCGACGTCGATGCCGCGCGTCGGTTCGTCGAGAATGAGCACCTCCGGCTCGGCGAACATCCACTTGGCGAGCAGCACCTTCTGCTGGTTGCCGCCGGAGAGGTTGCCGACCGGCTGCTCGATGCCGGAGCACTTCACCGACAGCATCTCGGTGTAGACTTTGGCCAGCTGGATCTCCCTGTCCTTGTCCAGGACGCCGCGGCGGCTCGAGATGCGCGGCAGGTTGGCCAGGGTGGTGTTTTCGCGGATCTCCGACGCGAGAAGCAGCCCCGCCCCCTTGCGGTCCTCTGTGACGTAGGCCAGCTTGTTGGCGATGGCGTCCTGCACGCTGGCGAGCCTGACTTCGCGGCCGTTCAGGAACAGCTGTCCGGAGATCCTGGCGCCGTAACTCCTGCCGAAGATGCTCATGGCGAGTTCGGTGCGGCCCGCGCCCATGAGGCCGGAGATGCCGACCACCTCGCCCTTCCTGACATTGATATTGATATCCTCGCACACCTTGCGCCCGGGATAGAGCGGGTGGTAGACGGTCCAGTTGCGCACTTCCAGGCCGATGTCCGAGGGATGGCTTTCGCGTTTGGGGAACCTGTCGGTCATTTCGCGGCCGACCATGCCCTTGATGATGCGCGGCTCGGAGAAATCGTCCACATTCCGGGTGAGCGTTTCGATGGTCGAGCCGTCGCGGATCACGGTGATGTGATCGGAAATTTGCGAGATCTCCGTCAGCTTGTGGGAGATCATGATGGAGGTCATGCCCTCCTTCTTGAACTGTACCAGCAGGTCGAGAAGCTTCTGGGAGTCGTTGGCGTTCAGGGAAGCGGTGGGCTCGTCCAGGATGAGGAGCCGCACCTTTTTGGCCAGCGCCTTGGCAATTTCCACCAGCTGCTGCTTGCCGACGCCAATGTCCTTCACCAGCGTGTGGGGCGATTCGTCCAGGCCCACGACGGCCAGGTACTTGGCCGCCTGGCGGTAGGTCTGGTCCCAGTCCATGGCGAAGTAGCTGCCGCGCTCGTTGCCGAGGAACATGTTTTCGGCGATGGAAAGGGTGGGGACGAGGGCGAGTTCCTGGTGGATGGTGACGATGCCGACGCGTTCCGAATCCTTCATGCCGTAGAAACGGCATTCGTTCCCGTCGTAGATGACGCGGCCTTCGTAGTCGCCGTGGGGGATGTCTCCCGACAGCACTTTCATCAGGGTCGACTTGCCCGCGCCGTTTTCGCCGACAAGGGCGTGGATCTCGCCGTCCTCCACCCGGAGGTTGACGTTCGAAAGGGCCTTGACCCCGGGGAACGATTTGGAGATTCCTTGCATTTCCAACAGTATGCTGCTCACAGCGATGTCTCCGTCATGATGGGGCGGGGTCCGGACGTTTTGCGGGTTTGTCCCGGCCGAATCCCCGAGGACCCGGCCGGGACAACCGTAAACGCAGGTTGGGATATTAGCGCAGTTCCTCTTCCTTGTAGTAGCCGCTGTCGATGAGGAGTTCCTTGTAATTGTCGATGGTGCAGATGACCGGGTCGCACAGGAAGGACGGGATGACGCCGGTGCCGTTGTCGTAGGTGGAGGTGTCGTTGACTTCGACTTCGCTGCCCTTGACGATGGCGTCGACCATCTTGACGACCTGCTGGGCGAGCATGCGCGTGTCCTTGAACACGGACATGGACTGGGTGCCGGCGAGGATGTTCTTCATGGCGGGGCGGTCGCAATCCTGCCCGGTGATGATGGGGAAATTGTCCTTGCGGTAGCCGGCGGCGACGAGGGCGTTGGTGATGCCGTTGGCGACGGAGTCGTTGGAGGAGAGGACGGCGTCGAGCCTGGTGCCGTTGGGGCCGTAGCCGATGGCGGAAATCAGGTTTTCCATGCGCTTCTGGGCTTCTTCGGTGTTCCAGTTGACGGTCGCGACCTGGGCCTGGGTGGTCTGGCCGGAGGGGACGATGATCTTGCCGCTGTCGATGTAGGGCTGCAGGATGGAGATGGCGCCGCCGAAGAAGAAATTGATGTTGTTGTCGCCGGGGTCGCCGGTGAACATCTCGATGTGGAAGGGGCCGGCCGCGTTGTCGAGATCCAGCTTGTCGCGTATATAGCCGCCCTGGGTGGTGCCGACCTTGAAGTTGTCGAAGGTGGCGTAGTAGGACACCGCGTCCGAATTCATGATGAGGCGGTCGTAGGAGACGACCTTGATGTTGTTCGCCTTGGCGCTGGCGAGGACGCGGGTCAGCGAGGTGCCGTCGATGGCGGCGACGACCAGCACCTTGCAGCCGGAGGAAATCATGTTTTCGAGCTGGTTGACCTGGGTGGGAATGTCGTTGTCGCCGGCGTACTGGAGTTCAACCATATAGCCCGATGCTTCGAGCTGCGCCTTCATGTTTGCGCCGTCCTGGTTCCAGCGCTGCAGGCTCTGCGTCGGCATGGATACGCCGATTCTTTCGCCGGCCCACGCACCGGAAACGAGGGCCAGAGAGACCATGACCGCAAACAGAGTGGTAACCAATTTTTTCATTGCAAATCCTCCAAAAAAGAGCCAAAAACCCTATCCAAACACCAACGGAAGTGCCGTGTGTTCAGTAAAACCTTGGGCGCAACAATCGAGGGAGCGACGCGAAGGAGCCTTTTCCATAATACTTGGGGCAATTTACTGTTCCACAGTTTTAAACTTTTTAAATC
>JAJPXZ010000127.1 GCA_021205245.1 Planctomycetaceae bacterium | reverse complement strand
ACCGTATGCTGGGAGATACTGTAGCGATTGTCATCCCGGTTGCCCCGGCACAACTACCCGCGTGCGCGTTGGTCGCTGCTTCCCCGCCGGGGTGACGTCTTGGCAGCGTTTTGGTGAAACGAGTTACTGGCCGCCGACGAACTTCTCCGCGGCGCGAGCAGCCAACTGGTACACCTCGACCAGCGGCCGGCCGCTGTCGAGCGCGGCGTTGCGGCAGTCCTCGTATTCGGGCTGGCAGCGGACAAGCGATCCGCCGAGCCAGCCAAGCTTGACCCGCACCTCGTGGCCAAGCACCAGCACGGTGCGGAAATCCCTCGCCAGGACCAGCCGGGAACGCTCGCCCACCCGCATCCCGAAGGTGCTGGATTCGCGCCAGAGGACATTCACAACCACCGGTGCCGAATCGGGTGTCGCGAGGACAGTCACCTCGTGGCCGGGACGGCCTTTTTTCATGATTGCCGCCACCGCGTAGGCTTCGAGCGCGCCCGCAGCCAGGCAGCGTTCGCACAGATAGCCGATTGACTCGGGCGTCATGTCGTCGACCGCGAAGCGGAATTCCACCACCCGGTCGCCATCGGCGGCGACTTCGCCCGGTAACATGGCCGCGACCGCAGCCGGCAGCATGGCTTCGTCCAGGGGAACGCGGACTATCTCGCCCGAGACCTCCTGCTCCGGCTCGGTGATAATCGTCTTGCCGCCGCCGGGACGCTCCGATTCGCCCGGGACGCCGGGCTTGCCGATGATGACGCGGAGCAGATTGGGGACATCGTCGAATTCGCGGTGTCCGGCTCCGTAGCCGATGCGGGTGACGGTAATCTGCGGCGAGTCGCCGTACGTTTCGGCCAAGCCGGCCAGGAGCGCCATGCCGGTCGGGGTGGCGCGTTCGCCCTCGCCGCCGGCGCGCCAGGGGATGTTGTTGCTCTTAAGAATTTCCAGCGTGGCGGGGGCGGGAACGGGGAAAATGCCGTGCTCGCACATGAGCATTCCCGAGCCGACCGACGGCGGCGATG
Organism: Planctomycetaceae bacterium; assembly: GCA_021205245.1. Classification (GTDB taxonomy): domain Bacteria; phylum Planctomycetota; class SZUA-567; order SZUA-567; family SZUA-567; genus JAJBSZ01. Next base: position 42,936 of record JAJPXZ010000127.1, on the reverse strand, counting down.
CCGAGATGCTGTCGACGTCCAACAACTCCAGCGCGATACAGGAGCCGATGACATCCACCGCCGTGTCGATGCCGCTGATCTCGTGGAAATGCACGGTGTCGACGGTCTGGCCATGCACTGTCGCTTCGGCCTGGGCCATGATGCGGAAAATGCGGCTCGCCCGCTCGCGCACCCGGGGAACGATGGTGTCTGTTTCAAGCAGGGTCAGGAGATCCTCGAGATGGCGGTGCGGACCGTGGCGGTGGCCTCCGTCGCTGTGATCATGACTGTGCTCGTGCTCATGATCGTGCCCATGCTCATGGTCATGTGAATGGCCGTGTTCGTGCGCGTGGTCGTGATCATGCGGATGGTCGTGGCTGTGATCGTGGGTGTGTTTGCCCTGCCGCGTCACGCCGCTGGTGTCGATAACGTCAAGGAGCATGGCCGAAACGCCGCCTCGGGTGGTCCGCTCCGCCTCCACCTCGAAGTCGGCGAGAGCGGTGCTGCGAAGAATGGCGACAATCGCGTCCTTGTCGGCTCCGGCATCGATGAGGGCGGCCAGGAGCATATCCCCCGCCATGCCGAATTGGCAGTCCAGATGTAAATGCATAGGATCCTCCTATTGGTTCGTGAACATCCCCTCCAGCGCGGGCAGCAATTCCCTCATCCACAAGTCGAAATACGTGGGACCAAATGCCGACACGTGCGGCAACAGGATGGTCCGGGGACACGACCGGATGGGCGAAGCCTCGGGCAGCGGTTCTTCGGGATAGACGTCGAGGCCGGCTCCGGCCAGCCGCCCCTCCCGCAATGCCGCCGCCAGGGCGTCAAGATCTATGGCATTGCCGCGACCTATATTATAAACAAAGGCGGCGGGGCGAAGCAACCCGATGCGGCGCGCGTCCAGGAGCTTGTCGGTGCCGGTGTCGCCGGGCAGGACCATGATCAGGTGGTCCGCTTCGGGCAGGACCGCGTCGAGGTCGTCCAGGCGAATCACCCGGTCCTCGGGACGGAAATAGTCGGGGCGGTCCAGGCTCTTCCGGTTGACGCCGGTGACGCGCACGCCCATCGGCACGAGCAGCCGTCCCACCCATTTGCCGATATTGCCAAAGCCGACGACGACGGCGTGGCTGCCCCGGAGAGGGCGCATGGCGCTCCCGACCTCCACCCTGGGCCATGCCTGGTCGCGGCGGTCGAGCGAGTCCTTGATGCCCCGGGTCAAGGCGAGCATGAGACCGAGAAGGGTCTCGGCCATCAGTTCGCCGTGGTAATGACCGAAGAGAATTTCCAGACCGGCTCGGGGCGTGGCGTGAATCCAGTCGCGTCCGGCGGCAGGCGTGGCGATAAGGCGCAGGGTGCCGGCTCTGTCGTTCCAGGACGACGAAAAGGCCCAAACCAGGGCCGCCACCGCGTCGGGAAGCAGCGCGGCTGTCTCGTCCTTACCCGCGCAGACGCGCCAGTCGACCGACGGCACGCACTGCCGCAGCGCGGCGACGTGCCGCTCCTCCATCCCCGGCAAGCCGTTGACCGGCGGCAAAAACACCAGGCCAAGATTTTTCATCCCTTATCCCTTTCCCGGCAACAAGGCCCTGATGCCCGACAGGGCGCTGTCTGAATCCAAGTATTCCCACGCCGAGGCGTCGCGGTCCAGCAGGACGGTGCGAATCGTCGCCGCCGCGCTCTCTCGCTCGCCTTCGGCCAATTGCAACGCCGCCGTGTAGATGGCAAGGCGGGGGTCGTCCTGGCGCATGCCGTCCAGTTCGGTCCATTCCTGGATAGCCTGCCTGGCGCGGTCGAGTTGGCCCGTGCGTATCGCCAGCGAAGCCTGGAGCTGACGGTACTCGTCGTATTGCGGGTCGACGCGTGCCGCATGGTCGATGGCGGCGAGGGCGTCCTCGAGCTGGCCGCCGGCGGCGAGGTCGTCGGAAAGTTCGGCCCAGGCGCTGTCGTCCCAGGGGGTGAGTTTGAGCAGTTCGCGCAGGTCCTCGGCCGATCCGGCGCGGTTGTCGTCGAGGCGGCGCAGGTCGGCCCGATACAACAGCAGCCGCGCCGTCCGCGTCCGCCGCCGCTTGCGGAGCGTCACCAACATAATGAAAATCGCCAGCGCCAGCGTCGCCACGCCGCCATAGAGCCACAACTCCCTGTCGTGGATCGCCGACCCCGCGCCCCACAGCAGCACCACCCCGAGCGCCAACAACATCGGCGCGGCCACGCCCCGGAGCGGGCCGGGTTTATGCAAGGGCGGCACGTCGGGACTGAGAGGAAGAAGCGGCGCGAGTTTGGCGTCGACGGCGGCCAAGCGTTCGGCCCGGTAGTCGGCGTCGGCGACGCTTCGCGCCAAACTGCGGAACTCGCTGTCGACGGTGTTGTTGACGTAGCGAATCAGCAGGATCGCCAGCAGGATGACGAACGCCAGCAACAGGACGGTATAATATGGGCTCATGCCTTATCCCCGAGAAAGGAAGTACAGCCACAGCAGGACGGCGGCAACCGCAGCCACGACCGCCCGCAGCAACCAGCGCCTGGCAGGCGAGGCCTGTCCCACCTCTTTGCGCCGCTTCAAGGAAAACGACCGCTCGGGCGAGTGCGGATTGGGCGCGACCGCCCGCTTGGACAAGCGCCCCGAAGTGCGTCCGGATATGGCGGATGCCGCTGGCGCGACGCCGGTCCGCCCCTGCCCCGGCACGCTCGAGTCATCGGAACCGGACTGGTGGAATTTCTCCAACCGGTCGGCGAGTTCCTCCGGATTGGCGGGTCGCTTGGCCGGATCAACTTCAAGCATGTCGTGGAGGAGACGGAGATATTTGGCCGAAAACCCCTCCTGACTCTCCAGCGAGAAGGACGGCAATTGCACCGAAAGGCGGTAATCGGCCAGCGAGATCCCTTCGGGCGCGGTGAACGGCTGGACGCCGAAGGATATGTGGTAGAATGTCGCGCCGAGGCTGTAGATATCGGTCTGCGGGTTGACGAGGTCTGGTTTGTCGAGCTGCTCCGGCGCGGCGTATTCGGGGCCGCAGCGGACAAAGCCGGGCATGGCTGTCCCGCCCATGGTGCGAAGGCCGGCGACCCGGGGGACGCCGAGGTTGGCCAGCTTGATGTTGCCGTTCGCGTCCAGGAGCAGGTTGCCCGGGTTGATGTCGCCATGGTAGACGGCGACGTTCCAGGCGTGCATAAGGGCGGAGGTGGTCTGTTTCAGATATTTCAGCAACCGGCCTTCGGAAAAACGCGCCTCCTCTTCGCCCCGCGCCAGACGGTCGGCAATCGAGCCGCCGGGCAGGTATTCGTGGGCGAAGTAGAAGAAGCCGTTCGACTCGCCCGCGTCAAAGCCCTGGACGATATTCGGATGGTGGAACCGCGACACCGCCTGCGCCTCGGCGATATAGGCCCGGACAAACACCGGGTCCGACGCCAGGCGCGGGTGGAGGATTTTTAACGCCACCTCCCGATCCATGGTCAATTGCATGGCGTGGTAGACGGTGGCGATGGTGCCGGAGCCGATCATGTCGATGATTTCGTAGCCGTTGATGAGACGGCGGCGGCGGCGCTCCTCCATCTCGACCGCGGCAAGACCCTCCTGGTCGAGATAGCCGAGTTCCAACGCGACCTGGCCGAAGCTGAGGGGCGTCGCCAAGGCGGCGTTCCGCAGCAACATCTGCATGGTGGCGTCCTTGACCTGGCGATCGGTCATCAACCCCATGTCGATGGCGACATGGCCCTGGCGCTGGTCGATATGGAGGAGACGGTTGTCGTCCACGCGGTTCCCCTTGCCTACGCTTTGAGGACCTCGGCCACGGCCTTCGGAACGGCGGCCAACATCTCCGGCAGCTTGTCCGGCTCCTTGCCGCCGGCCTGGGCGAAGTCGGGCTTGCCGCCGCCGCCGCCGCCGATGATGGGGGCAAGGCGCTTGATCAGGTCGCCCGCTTTCGCGCCCTTGGCGACCACATCCTTGCCCATCGCCACCGCCAGTGCCGCCTTGCCGTCTTCGCGCCCGGCCAGCACCACCAGCCCGGTGGGGCCGAGGCGGGCTATGGTCTCGCGCGCCAGTTCGCCGATTTCCTTGCCGCCGATTTCACCCGCGTCTGCCGCCAGCAATGTGGCGTCGGCGACGGACTCGGTGGCGGCGCTTTTGACCCGGTCACGAGCGACGTGGAGCTTGAGGCTGGTGAGGCTCTTTTCCAGATCGCGTATGTGGTTGCCCATGCCCCGCAGACGCTCGACCGCCTCGCGAGGCGGCGTGCGGAGTTCGCGGCTGATGTCCGACAGGACATCGCCTTGATCGCGCGACAGTCGGAAAGCGGCCAAACCGGTGACGCCTTCGATACGTCGCACGCCGGCGGAAATCGACTCTTCCGAAACGATCCGGAACGATCCGATAGGGGCGGTTTGCTTCATGTGGGTGCCGCCGCAGAGTTCGGTCGAATAGTCGCCGGTGAACAGCACCCGCACCTCGCTGCCGTACTTTTCGCCAAACAGGGCGATGGCGCCGCACTTGCGGGCTTCGTCCACCGCCATGACCCTGGTCTCGACCGGCGAGTTCTCGAGGATGCGCCGGTTGACGATTTCCTCGATTTCGTCCTTCTGGCCCGGCGTCAGACCCGTCGCCTGCTGGAAATCGAAGCGGAGGCGGTCGGGGCCAACATAGGAACCCTTTTGCTCGGCCTTGTCGCCCAGGACCTGACGGAGGGCGTAATGGAGCAGGTGCGCGGTAGTATGGTTACGCATAATGTCGAGGCGGCGGGCAGCGTCGACCTCGGCCTTCACGTCCATGCCGGGGCGGATAACGCCGCTTTCCACTTCGCCGATATGGAGGAAGATGCCGTCCAGCTTTTGGGTGTCTTCGACCCGGACGACCAGATTGCCGGGACCGACGAGGAGGCCGGTGTCGCCGACCTGACCGCCGGATTCGCCGTAGAACGACGTCTGGTCGAGGACAACCGTGACCTGGCTGCCCGCGCCGGCTTCGTCCGCGAGAGCGTCGTTGGCGACGACAGCGACCACCTTCGCCGCCGCGTCGAGGGAGTCGTAGCCGAGGAAATGCGTGGCGGAGGTGAGTTTTTTCACGTCCTGCAACGGCCCCTTGGCAAAGACGTCGCCCTTCATCTTCGCGCCTTCCCGGGCCTTTGCCTTGGCGTCGGCCATGGCCTGGTCGAAGCCGGCCCGGTCGACTGTCAGGCCTTCGCGGGCCACGACCTCTTCGGCGAGTTCGTAGGGGAAGCCGTAGGTGTCGTAGAGTTCGAAGGCGGTCGCGCCGTCCAGAACGATGCGGCCCGATGCCTTTGTCTCCGCCACCGCCTGCTCGATACGGCCGAGGCCGCGTTCGAGCGTGGTGAGGAACTTGCCTTCTTCCAACTGCACCGTTTCCGCGATGGCGGCGGCGCGGTTCTTGATGTCGGGATAGGGCTTGGCCATGACCTCGCCCACCACCGGCACCAGCGTGTGCAGGAACGCCTCGCGGATGCCCAGGTTGCGGCCGTCCAGGACGGCGCGGCGGAGCAGGCGCTTAAGGATATAGCCCCGGTGCGAATTGGCCGGCAGCACGCCGTCGGCGATGCAGAAGGTGATGGCGCGGATGTGGTCGGCGATGCGGCGCATGAGGACGTCGTCCTCGCGCTTTGCGTTATAGTGATTGCCGGCGATGTCGGCGATGCGGCGGACCAGCGGCTGGAAGATGTCGATGTCCATGTTGGTCGGCGCGTCCTGCATCACCGCCGCCATGCGCTCGAGGCCCATGCCGGTATCGATATTCCGCTGCGGCAGCGTCACCAGGCTGCCGTCGGACTGGCGGTCGAACTGGGTAAAGACCAGGTTCCAGATTTCCACCCAGCGACGGCAGTCGCAGGTGATGCCGCAATCGGGCTGGCCGCAGCCCTTGTCGGCGCCGCGATCGTAGAAGATTTCGGAACAGGGACCGCAGGGACCGTTGGGGCCGAGCTTGGGCGCGTCGGCGGGCCAGAAATTGTCGTGGTCGCCCAGGCGGTTGATGCGTTCCTTCGGGACGCCGACCTCGTTTTCCCAGATGCCATAGGCCTCGTCGTCCGAATCGTGGACCGAGACCTGCAGGCGCTCGGGGCTTAGGCCCATTTCCACCGTGAGAAATTCCCAGGCCCAGGCGATAGCCTCCTTTTTGAAATAGCCGCCGAAGGAGAAGTTCCCGAGCATTTCAAAAAAGGTGTGGTGGGCCGGGGTAACGCCGACGTTCATGATGTCGCCGGTGCGGATGCACTTCTGACACGAGGTGGCGGAACGGTACTCAATCCGCAGGCCCATGAACTGGTCCTTGAACTGGTTCATGCCCGCCCCGGTAAAGAGCAGGGTCGGATCGTTATGGGGGACCAGGGAGTCGGATGGCACGATGGTCGCGCCCTTGGAGGCGAAAAAGTTCAGGTATTTGTCGCGGATGTCGTCGGTCTTCACACGTGCTCCTCGCAGCGGATGCATAAAATGCCGCCGCGGGCGGGACTGCCGCGCGGCGGATAACCCAAGACATTATAACCGAAAGGGGCCACGACGCAAGCGTCGACACCCGGCCGACCGCGACCGGCGGCACCAGTGCTTCTTGCACCGGCTCCAGAAAACTGATACTATAATTCGTTTACAGCCTGTCCTAACTTAACGCATTTTAACAGGGGAAACGCCGCATGGTAGCAACCAACCACCAGGACCATTCCGAGACCGCGGCCATGCGGCGGCGCATCAGCGAGTTGACGGAACGTTTACGTGAAAGCGAGGTCTACCTCCACCAAGCCCGTGTCCTCACCGGCAAATACCATATCCAGGATCAGCGGCTGGAGCTTTCGTCCGGGGCGGCGGCGATGTTCGGCGTGCCGGAACGGTTGGACAATTTTCCCGCCTGTTGCATCGACAGCATGGTGCCGGGCGGGGGGGAAGACGATTTCCTCGCCCTCTACGCCGCCATGTCCAGGGGCGACGAGAGCGGCTCCGCCAACGTTCATATTAAAACCGCGACCGGCGAACAACGCTTTTTCGATCACCGCTTCACGACCGTTTACGATCTTGAGGGAGAGCCAGTCCTCGGCCTTCTCACTTTTGTGGACCTCACCGCCGGCCGGGAATGTCAGCTCGGCTTCGAGAATCAGTCGGAGGTTTTCGACGTGCTCTCCGAAGCCATCCCCGGCGGCATTGTCTTCTGCTACAACCGTCCCGGCCTGCCCTGCTGCTTTATTAATAACGGTATGCTCGAGGCGATGGGCTATAGCCGCGAGGACGTCGACATCGTGCTGGGGTCGGAGACCCTGCGGTTTGTCCACCCGGAGGAACGGGCCGGCGTCCAGGCCCTGATCAACAAGGCCATGGCCGGGCCGGGTGAGTTCGAAAGTCGCCACCGCATTCTCCGGAAAGACGGGACGGTCGGCTGGTTCATCCTGCGCGGTCGGCGCGGCCGCGATCCCAAGGGGCATGAACTCATCATCTGCGTCGCCGTCGACGTGACGGAAATCGTGATCTGGCAGGACAACCTCGAGGAGGCGCTGGCCCGCGCCGAAGAGGCGACCCGCATCAAGTCCGCTTTTCTCGCCAATATGTCGCACGAGATACGCACCCCCATGAACGGCGTTATCGGGCTGTCGGAATTGGCCCTGGACGACAAGACTCTTTCGGCGAAGACGCGCGACTTCATCAACAAAATCCGCCTGTCCGCTGCCGGTCTGGTCGACATCATCAACGATATCCTCGACGTTTCGAAAATCGAATCCGGGCGGATGGAACTTGAGCGCACCCCCTTCAGCCTGCGGGATATCTTTAAACAGTGCGAAACCATCGCCGCCGTCAAGGCGGACGAACGGGGCATCATTCTCGACTTCGGCACCCGCCCGAGGCTGGACAAGAAGCTCCTGGGCGACCCGACCAAGCTGCGCCAGGTGCTCTTGAATCTGATCTCGAACGCCATCAAGTTCACCGAGCGCGGCACGGTCAAGTTGGCCGCCTGCGCCGAACGCCGCACAGCCAGCCACATCACCCTGGAGTTCTCCGTCAAGGACACCGGCATCGGCATGACCGAGGACGAAATTCAACGGGTATTCGAACCCTTCGCCCAGGCTGACAATTCCACCACCCGAAAATACGGCGGCACCGGCCTAGGCCTGGCGATCACCAAAAGCCTGGTGGAATTGATGGGCGGCACCCTGGAGGTGACGAGCTGGCCCGGACGCGGCAGCCGCTTCCACTTCACCGTGGAGCTGGAGCTATCGGCCGAGGACGAGACATCACAAGCCACACGCTCCCGCGAGGACGAGCGCATGCCCATTTTCGATGGCAGGGTGCTGGTGTGCGAGGACAACGCCATCAACCGCCAGGTCATCGAGGAGCACCTGCTCCGCCTCGGCATCAAACCGACCATGGCAGCCAACGGCGCTGCCGGGGTGGAGGAAGTTTCACTCCGTTGGCGCGAAGGCAGCCCGCCCTTCGACCTTATCCTCATGGACATCCACATGCCGGTGATGGACGGGCTCGACGCGGCGCGGAAGATTATCCAAATGGGGGTGCAGACGCCCATTATCGCCCTCACCGCCAACGTGCTGGAACGAGACCGCGAGACCTACCTCGCCGCGGGCATGAAGGATTTCCTGGCAAAGCCCTTCTGCGCCCGCGACCTCTGGAAAGTCCTCCTCCGCCACATCCAGCCGAAGGAGTGGATAACTCTGGACCGCCCCCAGGAGGCGCACGCGACCTCGACCAGACGGCGGCCGGGCGAAAGCACCATCATCGTCCGCGCCCTCGCCCTCGAGCGGGCCGCCGGCAATGAGAAATTGTACCGGAAGATTCAGTCCGACTTCGTCAAGGGCCACGCCGACACCTTTGCCCGCCTGAACGACGCCATCGATGCGGGCGATTACAGCCACGCCCACCGCGTCGCCCATACCTTGAAGGGCGTCGCCAACCTGATCGGCTCCAGCGTTCTGGCCGAGGCGGCGCTGGCTATCGAGAAAGGGCTGGAGAACGGCAAGCCGGAGTTTAACGAAGAGCAGATGCAGACCCTTGGCATGACCCTGAATGTCGTCCTGGAAGACCTGACCGCCCAGCTCGACGAATACGAGCAGAAAAGGGCCGATACCGACACCGTCCGCGTCCGTACCAGCGTCGACCCGGCCGAGGTGGTGGCGCTTCTCGACAAGATCGAACCGCTCCTCGCCTCCGGCGATTCGCAAAGTACCGATTACCTGGATGAAATCCGCGAAAAACTCATGCCGCTCGGGCGGCTCGGAAAGCTCTTGGCGGAACAGGTGGATGGGTATGATTTTGAGCCGGCGGTGGAGACGGTGAGGAAGATCAGGGAGAAATTGAAACGGTAAACCGTATTTAATTCACAATTCATAATTCGGGGTCCACCCCTAACAGGTAATGCGTTTTGCCCACGTCAAACACGTGAGTTCGGTGCCCTCACGGTTTACCCCGTGGACCCCGGCCGAACCGCCCGTCTACCTCTCTGGTGGAGGTCCGCACGCCGGGGTGACGATGGGAGAAGGTGTGGCGGTGTTTTGCGGATCAGAAAAGCCTTATTTGAACGCCAGCCCTATCCCTTCGACCGCATCACTCCGAACCTGCTCCAAATGTCTTCGCATCTGCAGTTCGGCGAGTTCGACGTCGCGTGCGAGGAGAGCGGTGGCGATGCGCTGGTGCGGCACGACCGCCTGAGCGGCATACTCTTCTTTTCGGAAGGAAAGGTCGCGCCATTCGCGGAACGCCCGAATAACGACGCTGTTGAGCGTCTCCAGCAACTCCGAATGGCTGGCGGTGACGATGGCGCGGTGGAACCCTTCGTCCAACGACGCCAGGGCGGCGTAATCTTTCCTGAACAGGGAATCCTCAAAGGCGAGGCGGCACAGGTCGACGCGGGCAAGTTCGGCGTCAGTCCCATTTTCGATGGCGAAACGAACAGCCAACGTTTCCAGCGCCTGGCGGATACGCACCGTTTCCTCGAGGCTGGGCTTATGCTCGGAAACCCATGCGGTGAGGGTGGCGTCGACGCGGGTCAGGTGCTTGGCGGCCAAAAAAGCCCCGCGACCGGGACGAATCTCGACATAGCCCATCACCTGCAGCGTGCGGATGGCTTCCCGTACCGTCGACCGGCCGACGCTGTACGTTTCGCACAACATCTTCTCGGTGGGCAGCTTATCGCCCACCTTTAGGGCGTCGGAAAGGAAATAGCGCTTTAACTCCTCCACGACGGCGTCTGTCTGGGAAATGCGCTCTCGGTTGTCCATATACCCTATTATGCACGATGAAATGATGCTTGGGGGTATATTTCGCCCAGCGGCTGCAGGAAAAAAATCAAGGGCCCTCCCCGTTCGGGAAGGACCCTCCTCCTCTTATCCCCACTATCCCGGTGGAAACACGACCGGGCTTCCTTCCCCCGTTCTCAGGGTATCGATATGGACCATAACGCGAGCTGCGTCTTATTTGCGCTTGGCCGGTTTCTTGGCAGGGGCCGACTTCTTGGCCGGAGCCTTCTTGGCGGCGGGTTTTTTCTCGGCGGGCTTGGCCGCTTTCTTCGCGGCCGGCTTGGCGGCGGGTTTCGCAGCCGGCTTGGCAGCCGGCTTGGCTGCGGGGGCGGCAGCAGGGGCAGCCGCAAGGGCAGCTACATCGGCATGGGTCGCGTACTTCTTGCCGCTGACGGCTTCCTTGAGGGCTTTGGACGCGGTGAAGCGGGGTTTCACCGAGGCCTTGATCTTGATCGGCTCGCCGGTGGCGGGATTACGGCCGGTACGGGCCTTCCTCTGCGCCTTGACGAAGATGCCGAAATCCTTCACATTCACCTTGATGCCCTTGCTCATGGCGGTGGCGATTTCGTCAAAAATGAAATCCACAACAGCCGACGCATACTTCAACTTCGCACCGGTTTTGTCGACCAGCGCCTGGGCAAGCTGACGCTTGCGCAACACTTCGATCTTGGCAGCCATTACTTTTCTCCTCCAGTCATTAATAACCAATAAAAATTGGCCGCCACACTCCCTCTCCCACCGACGATCGAAATCTGCGGCCTAACAATGTCTATATACGCCCGAAACAGCCTTCAACTTTCTTCGGGTCAACTTTTGGCGAAATATAGGCCATATTTTCAGGGTGTCAAGACAAAAAAAAGGCTTCCGGGATTTTTTTTCGGGCAATTTTTCAGTTCTGTACAATGCTGGTTAACACTTGCCACATCGGTATTTTCGGCGTTTAGTCGTGTGAAGCGAGGTGGTAAATTATGCGGCAAACCTTGTGGCACAAGGAAAAACGCGAACGAATGTATAATGTGCCACACATTTTCCATAAAGAATATACACCCCCACCCGGAGGCCCCGAGAGGGGCCGGGTGGGGCTTAAAAAATATCTTCGCACGAGGCAAAAAATCGCGCGGTGTCGACGTTTTTTTCACCCATTGCCGCCCGCGCCGCCGAAGTCAAGTCGTCCGGAATCGGCGCGATTGCAGCGACTGTTTCGCCGCGCCACGGGAAGGTCAGCCGCCACGCGTGCAGGGCTGAACGGCGCAGACCGAGCCGTTCGCGGGCGAATCGGTTGGCGGCGCGGTCGCCATATTGGTCGTCGCCGAGGACGGGATAGCCGAGGGCGGCGGCGTGAACGCGGATCTGGTGGGTGCGGCCCTGATGGGGCGTGAAAGCGACGACGCCCAGCCGCATGCCAGGCGCCCATTCGTCCGACGCGGCCAGCACCTGGTACCCGGTCGACGCCTCCAACCCGCCTTTCTTCAGAACCCGGACCGGTCTGCGGCCACCGCCCCACTCGGAGAGGTTGCGGTTGATGCGGCCGGTGCGGTTTCGTGGCGCGCCAAGGCAGAGGGCGAGATAAAGTTTATGGGTGAGGCGGCGGCGGAACAGATCGATAAGCTCCTTTTCCGTAGCGCCGTTTCGGGCAAACAACACCGCACCGGAGGTGTCCCGGTCCAGCCGGTGGACCGGCGTCAACCCCGGCTCCCCCCGTGAGGCCCGCACCAGGGCGGCGAACTCGCGCCCGCCGGTCTGTGAAATCGTCTCCATGCCTGGCGGCTTGGCAAACACCGCCAGGTCGTCCAGTTCCACCAGCGGCGGGAATGACTCCGCCGCGTCTGATTCATTGTCGTGCATCTTCACTACCTTACCTTTGAGGTGTTCCACCCAACTCGCGTGCGTCGACCAGGTACCACCGCCGCCATTGTACAGGCTCGGGGCGAATCGACAACCCGCTTTACTCTCGATTGTGCTTGAACTTCCGTCTGCCTGCGGTATTATGGTAAGGGTATGGCCGCATTTGCTCCCGGGCGAAAGCGGCTTCCCTTATTCGTATATTGCAAGGACTCGCCCATGACCAAGGTACTTCGCGGTGTCGACGGGCCATTTCCCGTCCTCCAGGTCGCCCTCGACTTTATCGAAATTGAACGCGCCGTCCGACTCGCCCACGAGGCGGTAGCGGGCGGCACCGACTGGATCGAAGCCGGAACACCCCTTATCAAAGCGGAAGGCATCGAGGCGGTTAGAAAGCTCCACGCCGCATTCCCGAATCGTCCCATCGTCGCCGACTTAAAAACCATGGACGCGGGCAGGATCGAGTTCGAGGCTGCCGCCAACGCCGGCGCCAGCGTCGCCGTGGTTCTGGCCGCCGCCGCCGACGCCACCATCTCGCAGTGCGTCGAGGTCGGCCGCAAATACGGTATCCGCACCTACTGCGACACCATCAACATCCCGGACGACAAGCTTGGTCAGCGCGTTGCCGAAATCACCGCCCTCGGCGTCGATATCGTTGGCGTCCACATGTCGGTGGACGAACAGATGCTCGGCCACGACCCGCTGTCACGGGTTAAAGTGGCTGTCGCCAATACCACCATCCCCGTCGCCGTCGCCGGCGGCGTGACCTCGGAGACCGCTCCCGAAATGATTCGCGCCGGCGCGTCCATCGTCATCGTCGGCGGGGCGCTCCACAAGGCGGCGGACGCCAGAAAAGCCGCCGCGGCTCTCCGCCAGGCCATGGACTCGGGCCGTGCCCAGACATCGGAAATCGGCAAACGCTCCGCCACCGGCAATATAGCCGATATGCTCCTCCAGGCGAGTTCCTCAAACCTGTCGGACGCAATGCATCACAAGCCCTGCCTGCAGGGGGTTATCTCGCGCACGCCGGGCCTGCGTATGGCCGGCGAGGCCCAAACGGTCCGCTCCCTCGCCGGGGACTGGAACAAGGTGGTGCAGGCCATCGATATGACGAAACCGGGCGGCGTTCTGGTGGTGGACTCGGGCGGCATCGCCCCGGCGGTGCTTGGCGAACTGGCGGCGCAAACAGCCAAGGGCCGCAACCTGGCCGGCATCGTCGTTCACGGCTATATACGCGACTCCGACGTCGCCACCCGTATTGGCCTCCCTATCTTCTCCACCGGGATCTGCTCCCATGCGGGGGAACCAAAGGGTTTTGGCGAAATTGGTACAGAAATAAACATAAACGGCCAGGCGATCCGCCCTGGCGACTGGATATTCGGCGATGACGACGGCGTTATGGTGTTGCCGCGTGAACAGGCGGTCGAGTACGCCAACCGCGCGGTGGATGTGATGGAGGCGGAAAGACGCCTTGCCGCCGAAATATTCGCCGGCAAAACCCTCTCCGAAGTGGCCAACCTGAAAAAGTGGGTAAAGCGGTAAGGGATCTTAAGGACAGGAAAGTGGACAGCCACATGTACATATGCCAAATCTGCAAAAAGGTGCCGGCCACCATTCACCTGACCGACATCCACAACAACGTCAAAAAAGAGGTGCATATCTGCGAATCGTGCGCGGCCGAAAAGGGCTTCAACCTTCAGGGCGCCGCCAACCTGCCGCAGCTCCTCGGCCTCGCGGCCAAGAAGGCGATTCCGAACGTGGTCCAGGCAGCCAGCCTCAAGGTCAAGGGCGACAAGGACCTCATTTGCCTTCATAGCGGCTCCACCAGGTCCGCCTTTGGTGAGCGCGGCCGACTCGGATGCCCCCACGATTACCAAACCTTCGATACCAAGCTTCGGCCGCTTATCGCCAACCAGATTGCCGCCGGGCAGCGTGAGGGGACGAGCTTCCACGTCGGCAAGAAACCGGGTCCGTCCCGCGCCAAGGACGAACGCGGACGCCAGGTGCGTACCTTGACGAAAAAGCTCCGCGCCGCCGTGGCCGAGGAAAACTACGAAGCCGCCGCACGCCTCAAGGTCGACTTGGACAAGCTTCGGGACGAAACGCAACCGTCGGAACCGGGCGCGGACGCGCAGGCCGGTCAGGAATAGCGAGGGATACATGGAAATCAACAAGCGCATATTCGAAGACGGCGGCCAGTGGATGGCGTCCGACGGACCGCATTCCGGCATAGCCGTCACGACCCGGGTGCGGCTGGCGCGCAACCTTGACAATCGCCGCTTCCCCACCCATCCCGACCAGTCCGAACGGCGGGAAATCCTCGACGAAGTTAAAAACGCCATCCGTAGCCTTCCCGACGGGAAGGATTATATTTGGCACGAACTCGACGAAGAAGCTCCTCTCGACCGGCGGCTCCTGATGGAACGCCACCTCATCAGCCGCGAATTGGCCGACGGCTCCGGCCCGCGTGCCGTTGTCGTTAATCCGGCGTCTTCTCTCGCCATCATGGTGAACGAGGAAGACCACCTGCGCATGCAGTGCCTGATGTCGGGCCTCGCCTTGCAGGAGGCGTACGACCGCGTCAACGCGCTGGACGACCTCCTGAACGACCGGCTGCCGTTTGCCTTCAGCCCGGTTTACGGCTACCTCACCTCCTGCCCCACCAACGTCGGGACGGGCTTGCGGGTATCGGTTATGCTCCATCTCCCTGCTCTCGTGATGACCAGGCATATCGAGCGAGTCTTCCGCGCTGTATACGAGATGCGGATGGCGGTGCGGGGCTTTTACGGTGAAGGCACCGAGGCGTTCGGCGAGCTCTACCAGATATCGAACCAGATAACCGTCGGCAGGAGCGAGCAGGACATCCTCGACGATATGGATGCGGTCATTGCCGCGATAATCCAATACGAGGAAAAGGCGCGGGCCGAACTGGCCACGTCGGAACGGTCGCAGCTTGAGGACCGGGTGTGGCGCTCCTGGGGCGTGCTGCAAAACGCCAGGCTGATGTCGAGTGAGGAAGCGATGCGGCACTTGTCGTCGTTGCGGCTCGGGGTCGTCATGGGCGTCTTCAACGGCGTCGACCTGAAGGAGGTGCAGCGCTTGTTCCTGAACACCCAACCGGCCCATCTGCAACGCATCGAAGGCCGCGAATTGGAGTCGAACGACCGCGATGTCGTGCGGGCGCGGTATATTAGGACTGAGCTTGGGGCGGAAGCGAATTAGCCATCACACGTTTGAGTGACACAAAAAGACCCGCTCGCGGAAGTGAGCGGGTCTTTTTATTGCGTGACTTTCGATAGCCTTGTTTCGGCGCGATACCTCTTAGAAAGACCAGCCAGCCGCAAGCCTGCCTTGGAAGCCGTCCCGCCGTCCGGCATGACCCTGAACCGAAACATCGATAACAAGCCGTTCGACTGGGGTTATTTTTACGCCCAGTTCACCCGCATAGGTCGCACCCTTGACGGTGGGTGAGGAATAGCGGATGGACGTGGATTCGTTGCGGGTGTTTGCTTTGCCATCAAATTCGTATTCAAAATATGCGCCCGCATAGGGGCTAAGCAAACGCCGCGTATAGGCGAGTTGACCGCCCACCCGCGTCCGCTGCGAATCCACCGCATCGAATCGGGTGCGCTCGCCAAGAATAGCGACTGTTTTTCCGGATTGGCGCGTCCACAAGTACTTGGCCGACAGGTCCAGGCTCAAGCAGCCTGTCAATTGCCGTTCATACCCCAAACCGACGTGGCCACCAAAGTAGGTGGAATTCAATTCGTAATCGGGTCGTGCGCCGCCGACAAAGCCGCCTGCGCTATAGTCGGTCTCCAGTCGCCCAAGACGGAACGACCCTTCGGCGCGCAGGCCATTCTGGAAACGGTACTGACCCATAACGCCACCACCATAATAGGTGATATCGCCGCTTGAATGGACTGTCGGCGCAGTCGAAAAGGAATTGTAGCCGTCGTAACTGCCGCGACCGGTTTCAAAAAAGACGCCCGCCACCCAGCCCGCGCAATCCGGCCCATTGTTCTTCCAGGCTAAACCGGCTGCAAGCGACCAGCCATCCGAATCCACGTGGCTGCCGGTCTTCACCCGATAGGATGCATACGAGGTTGTTCCAAAAACCGCCGGTCCACCGGCCGCACCGGTAAGGGGAACGCCGGACATGGCGCTGGTGAAAATGTTGTTGGCGACGAGATCAGCTCCTTGACCAAGAATTGTCATGCCCCCGACGCGGCTTTGCGCCAAAGCCTTTCCCTGTGGATTGACATGGGCTCGTGAAGAGCCGCCCAGCGTCGCGACCAGGCGATTGCCGCCGTCGATTTCCACCGAGACATCGTAAAGCAGGGTGGCACCTTTCGCGGCCTGCACTGTGGCGGGCGCGAATGCGCCGGTTGCCTTGTCAATAAGGGTAACGCTGTGTGCGGTATCCAGTGTACTGGCGGCGTCGATCGAAATGCCGCCAATAGTTGCCCCGGTGAGATCTGTGTTGATGCCGCCTGTAATAGCCACGAGCGTATCGCCGTTAATCAAGCTGGCGGGCAGGTGAAAGTGATAGGCGGCGAAATTGCCTATACTTTTGACAGCACCACGGTAGCCATCAAGGTAGAGTGTATTTCCGGTGACTTGGTCAGCGCCCAAATTAGTGTAGCCGCCATAGATTTCCGTATCGGTGGCGGAAAGAATGGCGTTTTCGCCGATTCGAACCGTATTATTGACAGCGTCTCCAAACTCACTAAATCCACCTGCTATGATATCGCTCACCGTGCCACCGGTGACCTCAACCAGGTTGCCGTAGGCGTTACCGCGCTCGGCGCTCCCCCCCACGACCACGCCGCCGATTGTTCCGCCGCGAATAATGACCGTGTTGCGCGTTGCTTCGGTATTCGGCCTGTCATTCTGGACAAATCCACCCGTAACGTCTCCACGCACCGTCCCGCCATCGATAGTGACGGTATTGTCGTTGGCGACTCCATACCGGCTATACCCACCTGTAACATCGCCAGTAAACGGGTCACTCCCAATGCCGATTGAGGCAGAGCCACTGATTTCGACCGTGTTGTTCTCCACGTTGCCGTAGGAGTAGCCGCCCATCACCTCATCGTCGATTTGTCCACCGCTGACAAGGACGCGATTGTGGTGGACGTAAGCCTCCGAAGCCACCGTCGCATACCCACCGATACCTCTGCCGCCCATATAATTATTTGGAAGCGGGCTCGACAGGAATACGTGTCCGCCGGTAATGACAACGGTATTGTTATGGACCGCTCCGGAACCGGTCGTTTCACCGCCGTGTATGGAGCGACCACCGTTACTCAAATCGCCAGGGTTGCCGACAACTCCGTTCGTTACCATATTCACAGTGTTGCCAGACACTTCTGTCGCGTCGGAGCTACTGCCACCGACTGCAGATGTTGATTGGTAGGTGCTATTATCATCAACCGTGATGGTAGCCGCTTGTCCCTTCGACCAACCAATCATGAGCACTATTACAGTACACGCTAGACAAACTATGCGATTTCCATGCCACATGCTAATCCCCCACTTCCATTTGGAAAACATACGCCTCGCTATACACACTATTGGATAGTTTATGGGATCCATAAATGTATTTCCATACAATTAATAAATTCACAGTTTAAATGGTCGTTGCCAGCTTGAAATTCACGATTATTTGGTGATACCTACGATTCTGGTTGCCATAGTTAAGCCCTTCGACCATATCGTCGAAGGGCCATATCGTTCAGCGGAACATACTTGAAGCAGGTGTATGGAAGGAAAGCCTTTCCCCCACATTCTTCACTACCCGACTTTATCCCACCCTTTGCCCGACTTCGGAGCAGAACTTTCGCGCCCTTCCACTACCGGCCTGACCCTGCCGGCCAGTTCGCGCAGGAGTTTACTTTTGGCGTGGTCGAGGACGCGGCTGCCCTTTCGGCCCGTGCCGCCACGGTGGCGCTCCTGGAGGCGGAGCAGACTGCCGGAGGGAATGACGATGGCCGGGCCGCGCGGAGGCTGCACAATCGTCTCCACATGCACCTCGCCCGTTTCGTCGTCGATGTCGGCGACAATCAGATTTGCCGCGTCGGCTCCGATGGGGCGCTCCGCCGATGCGGCTCGGACCAAACGTCCACGCGGGAGCGGTGGGATGGGAACAGCGGCCCCGCGCTTGCGCGGCTGCGGCACTACCGGCGCGGTCGGGGCCGGGGCTGAAGCCGGGGCCGCAACGGTGCGCCGCGACGACATGCCCGCGCCGCGACCGGTCATCATCGCGCGGATAAACCATGCCCACAACCCGAGGGAGAGAAGCAGGAAGGCGGTCAGGAAGGTGCTCCAGCGCAGGTCTTTCGCAAAGACATCGGCTGGAACCAGCGGCGGCGGCGGCATGGCGATGGAGACGGCCACCGCAGGCGCGATGCCGATCTGCGACAGGCTCTCGGCCCGGTTCATCCACACCAGCCGCGAGCGGTCGACTTCGACCCATTCGTCCCACGCGTCCACAAACGGCGGCAGGTTCGCGTCAACCGCCACGTTACCTGACAGCGATGATGGAAACGACCCGACCGCTTTTCCGGATCGATCCACCAGCCAGCCGCGCCAGACAGCGTCGGCCAAACGAACATTCCCCAATTGTTCCGCCAGATGCGCGCCGAGTTCGGCAGCGTCCGGGTAGGGATACTCGTCCTTTTCCGCCAACGATACCTGCAGGGTCCAGTGGCGGCTCTCTTCGCCGTCGCCCCAGATGAATTCGCGGGCCACACTGGTGACGCGCGGGTTGTCCGGCACCGTGCCGCCGCCGAGGGAAAGCAGTTCTTCGAAATTGTTCTCGACCACGGTGAGGGAACAGCCGGGCGGGAGAAGTTCGGCCAGTTCGGGCGCGCAGGCCCGGAGCGCCGTCAGGGCCGCATTATTGCCCCGGTCGCCCGCGCCGGACAATTCCAGATAGACCCGTAATCCTTCAAAGCCGGTGGGGAATTCGCCCACGTCACGGAGCGTCGACGCACTCCGCGATTTTTCCAGCCCCGCTCCCAGCACGCGCTGGACGCCGTCCATGACGCCACGGACGAGCAGGTGGCTGTTCTTTTCCTGTTCGGCCCGGCGCTGCAAACGGGATTCGACAAAGAGGTGGCCGAGGGAACGGGCGCGGGTCGCCAAATCCCCGGCTTCAAGACGGGCATAACTCTCCAGCCGGAGAGCGGCGGCGTCGGCCTTCTGCTGATCGGAGCCGACTTTGTTGATAAAGAGGATTGCGCCGCCAAGGAACAGGAGAGTCGCGCCCAGCGGCCAGACGACTGCTGGCCAGGCGCGCAGGCGTCGGGTCGGTTTAGCTGAGGGTGATATGGGTTGCTGAGCCAATCGCGTCTTCCCGCCTCGTGTGGGCCGTTGCCTACTTCCGCTTCAGGTTCGCGCCGCCGGTAAAGTACCCGCCAGACACCCCCTTGATATCGGCTAGATAAAGGAACGCGCCATGGTCGTCGGTGATTTTCTTTACCGTGGACGAATGTTTTCGGGAACAGATGACCTTGATCACCAACCGCGCGCCGCTGCGGCCCTCGGCGTGGATGACGGTGGTGCCGAAACCGGTCTCGCGCAGCTTGGCGATAAGCTCGTCGGAACGGTCGTTCTGCTCGGCGATGATCTCGGCAATGACATAGGCGTCGGTCAGTTTGCTTTCGAGAAAAGAACCGACGATGTTGCCGGCCGCAAAGCCGCTGCAATAGGCGAGAAGTTCGAAGATGGTCAGCGACTTGCCGCCGCCCAGGAGAACGTTCATGACCGAAATGAACACCATGACCTCGAAAAAGCCGAGACCCGCAGCGACCAGCTTTCTCCCCTTGACCACCATGAGGATGCGGAAGACCCCCAAGGTCACGTCGGTGCACCGGGCGAGGAAGATGAGAAGGAGAGTCCAGCCGAAAGCCATGATCCTCGCTTTTATAGCGTTTTAAGAACGTCGCGACTTTCTTAAAGCGCTTTAACCAGGGTAGAGGCGCAAAACCACCTTAACTTCCGTTCGGAGTTGATTATAAGTCTTACCCGTGGTGATGCAAGAGGCGCGGGGAAAACAGCGCTGTTTTCCCCGCCGCCACTCATCAAACTATGCCTCGGCGTTTGCCTCGCGGGCCGCTTCCTTGGCGGCGAGGCGGACGACCCGCTCCTGCTTGCGGCGTTCGGTCTCGGTACGGACGCGTTTACGGATTCGCAGCGATACCGGCGTCACTTCGAGGAGTTCGTCGTCCTCCAGGTACTCGAGCGCGGCCTCGAGGGAGAATTCCCGTGGCGGCGCCAGGTCGGCGTTCTTGTCGTGCGAGCCGGAGGCGCGGACGTTTGTGAGCTTTTTCTCGCGGCAGACATTGACGTCGAGGTCGTCGGGGCGGGAGTTCTCGCCCACAATCATGCCTTCGTAGACGTCGGTCTGCGGGTGGATAAAAAACTGGCCGCGAAGCTGCAGGCCGTCCAGGGCGTAGGCGGTGGCCTTGCCTTGCGACGACGAGACGAGGACGCCGTTGGCGCGGCCGGGGACGTCGCCCTTGAACGGTTCGTAATCCCAGAAGACGTGGTGCATGACCGCTTCGCCACGGGTGGCGGTAAGGAGGCGGCTCCTGAGGCCGATGAGGCCACGGCTGGGAATCTTGAACGACAGGTGCAGGCCGCCGTTCCGGTGCTCGATCTTCTCGAGTTCGCCCTTCCGCGCGCCTACCAGTTCCATCACCTTGCCGCTGACGTCCTCGGGGACGTCGACGGAGAGGGCTTCGACCGGTTCGTGCTTTTGCCCGTTGATCTCGCGGTAGACGACGTTCGGCCTGCCGACGGAGAATTCGTAGCCTTCACGACGCATTGTCTCGATGACGATGCCGAGGTGCAACAGGCCGCGACCACCGACGAGGAATCCGTCCGGGGTCGGCTCCATCCGGAGCGCGATGTTGGAGCGAAGCTCGCGGTCGAGGCGTTCCTTCAGGTGGCGGCTGGTCACGAACTGGCCTTCGCGGCCGAGGAACGGACTGTCGTTGGCCTTGAACTCCATGGTCAGGGTCGGTTCATCGATTTCGATAACCGGCAGCGCCTCGGGCGCGGACGGGTCGGCGATGGTGTCGTAGATGCCGATGTCGGCAATACCGGTGACGAGGGCGATGTCGCCGGCCAAAACTTCTTTGACCGAGCCCTTGCCGATGCCGTCGAATATCTGGATGTTTTCGATACGGCCGGTGCGCTGACCGCCGTCCCGGAGCATGATGGTGACTTCCGATTTCTCGCGCACCGCGCCACGGTTGACGCGGCCAATAGCGATACGGCCGACATAATCGTTATAGTCGATAGCCGCGACCTGCATCTGCAGCGGACCTTCGCGGTCGGCGACCGGCGCGGGGATATATTTAAGAATAGCGTCCAGGAGCGGACGGCAATCAGTCGCGTCATCGTCCATCTCGGCCTTGGCGACGCCTTGGCGGCCGGAGGCATAGATGACGGGGAAATCGAGCTGTTCTTCGTTCGCTTCAAGCTGCAGGAAGAGTTCGAACACTTCGTCCAGCACCTCATGGGCGCGCGCGCCGGGGCGGTCGATTTTGTTGATGACTACCAACGGCTTAAGGCCGGCCTGGAGAGCCTTCCGAAGAACGAAGCGGGTCTGCGGCATGGGGCCGTCGAAGGCGTCGACGAGCAGGAGCACGCCGTCGGCCATATTGAGGACGCGTTCGACCTCGCCGCCGAAGTCGGCGTGGCCGGGGGTATCGATGACGTTGATGCGCACGCCCCCGTAGTTGATGGCGGCGTTTTTCGAAAAGATGGTGATGCCGCGTTCGCGTTCGATAGCGTTCGAGTCCATGATGCAGTCGGCTACATCCTGGTTCTGCCTGAACACATGGCACTGGCGAAGGAGGGCGTCAACGAGGGTGGTTTTGCCGTGATCGACGTGGGCGATGATGGCGATGTTTCTAAGGTCGGCGATTTCTTGTTGCATTGTTTCCATCCAATCAGAGCTAATCTAATTCACAATTCACAATTCATAATTCACAAGTATTCGATATTTATACAATTCATATAAAGCTTGTTTTTGTCGGCGTTATTCTCTGTCTTTTACGGCGAGGAAATCCTCAATATCATCCAGCAGCTTCGCCTTGTCCGAATAGGTTTCGGTCGGGCATGGTATCGAATCGCGGAACCATTGGCCGTAGCGCTTGACCACCACCCGGCGGTCGGCGATGATGGCGACGCCGCGGTCGGTCTGCGAACGAATCAGGCGGCCGAAGCCCTGGCGAAAACGGATGACGGCGGACGGCAGCGAATACTCCATAAAGGCGTTGCCGCCGTCGGCCTCGACCTTTTCGCAGCGCGCCTCGATAATCGGGTCTGTCTGCACGCCAAAGGGCAGCCTGGCGATGGCGAGACACGACAAGGCGTCCCCCTGCACGTCGACCCCTTCCCAAAAGGAATGCGTGCCCAACAGGACGCTGCGGTTGCCCCGCTTGAAGATTGACGTAATGTTCTCCCGCGACCCCGACCTGCCCTGGGCAAGCAACGTGATGCCGTCGCCGACAAAGTCCTTTTCCAGAACATCGGCAACCCGGGATAGCATGTCGTAACTGGTGAACAAGGCCATGGCGCGGCCGTCGGTGCGGCGGAACACCTCGGACAGAAACGCGGCAAGCTCGGCCGCGTAATCGCCGTCGCGCGCGCCCGGCTCGGGCAGGAACACCGGCGCGGCGACGAGGCACTGCTGACGGTAATCGTAGGGCGTACCGGCATTGAAGGTGACGAGGCGCTCGGGCGGTATCAAGCCGATACCGAGGCGGCGCGCCAAAAAGTCGAAGCGATTCCTCACCGTCATGGTGGCGGAACAGAAAACAAGGGAGCGCTTCATCTGGTAGAGCTGGTCGAACAGAAGCGGTCCCACCGCGACCGGCGCGGCGACGGCGCGAACCTGCCCCGTCTTCGAGCCCGTGCGCTCAAGCCAATAGACATATTCGTTCGACCCGCCCTGGAGGATGAAGGTGGCGTCCTCGGTTATTTCGCGGATCCACGACGTCGCCGCCTCCAACTCGCGGATAAATTCCAACTGGTAGGGAATGGTGTTTTCTTCCAGCTCCCGGGACACGCCGACCAACCCTTCCACGCCGTGCAATACCCCGGCCAGCGCGGCGAAGAGATCCTTTTCCGCCGCTTCGACAGGTTCCCAAATCGCCGGGCGTTTGTCGTCGGCCCGGTAGCGGCAGGACTCGCCCTGCTTCCGCGACGACAATGCCGCCTCGAGCGCGTGGAAGAACGGCGGGATGCATTCGTGCGTTTCGGTCACCGCCTGGCGGATTTCCTCGATGCGGCGGAACGCCATCTCGGCCAAATCCGGCACCGTAGCCGCCACGACGGCATAACTCTTTTCCATCGACGACATCAGGCCGGTAGCGCCTTTTCGGCCAGAGCGATGCAGCCGATTGACAGCGGTGATGATGCGCGTCGGGGTGAGTTCGACCGCCAGGTGATTGGTGGCGGCGTCCTCGAGGTTATGGGCTTCGTCAAAGACCATGTGGCGGTGGTCGGGCAGCGCCGGACTCTTCGACCCGAGTTCCGCAAAGACAAGGGAGTGGTTCGCCACGACCACATCGGCGTCCTGGGCCTCGGCCCGGGCGCGCCAAACAAAACACTGGCGGAAGCGTTTGCAACCACGGCCCATGCACTCATCGCCCACGGTCGACAGCTTGGCCCACAAGGGTGCGAAGTGCGGCCGTCCGGCGACAATGTTCTCGGTAATGTCTCCGGTGTCGGACCACGACGCCCACGGGAGGATGTTCAGGAGCCGCATGCGGTCGTCGGCGTCCAGTTCCGTCTCCATCTGGTCGAGGAGATAGAGGAGCTTCCGGATGCACAGATAATTCCGCCGCCCCTTGAGGAGCGCGGCCTTGAAGTCGATGTCCAACGCCTTCCGCAGCAGCGGTAGATCCTTGTCGAACAATTGCGACTGGAGGTTCTTGGTGTTGGTCGAGACGATGACCGGCGTGTCGTTCGAGACGGCGAAGCGGACCGCCGGAGCGAGGTAGGCCAGGCTCTTGCCGATGCCGGTCCCGGCCTCGACCATCAGGTGCTTGCCGTAATTAAAGGATTCGGTGACCCGCTCGGCCATTTCCATCTGGCCGTCCCGGTTTTCGTAACCGGGAAAAGCCTGCGCGAACGCGCCGCCGGCGGCGAACCAGCCTTTGACCTCTTCCTTGTCAATGGAGGAGAACTCCCCTTCCCCATCGATGGGCGTGCGCGCCTGAAACGGACGCCGCACCGGGAAAAGGCTGCCGTAGTCGGTGTCCTGGCCAAGGCCGGAGGACAACCGCTCCTTCGCCAGCTTGGCGAAAAAGTCGCGGTAGGGATGGCGGGCATTGGTGGCGAGGAGGCGGTTCATCTCACCGATGGCGGCGAGGGGAATTTCGCGGGCGCGCTCGAGGATGGCGGCCCAGAGCTGTGCCAAGGTCTCGCAGTCCGCCAGAGCGCGGTGGGACGATTTTTCGCAGGAGAAATTGAACACCTCGGTCAACACCGCCAGGCTGTGGCTCGGCAGGTGCGGAAAACAGATGCGGGACAGTTCCACCGTGTCCAGGACTGTGTGGCGGAAGCGCTCTTTGGTGGCGGTGCGGAGAAACTGCCGGTCGAAGGCGGCGTTATGGGCGATGCACAAAGCGCCTTCGGGCATGAACTCCAGGAACTCCTCCAAGACCGATGCCGCGTCGCGGGCGCTATCGAGCATGTCCTGGGTGATGCCGGTCAGCTTGATGATGGCTGCGGACAACTGCCGTTCCGGATTGATAAGCTGTGAAAACTCGCGGGTGGGTACGCCGTCCTCTATGACCAACGCCCCGACCTCGATGATGCGGTCGTGGTACGGATCCGCACCGGTTGTTTCCAAATCGATTGCAACCACCACTGGGTACATACACACTCCCCGTACGTTAGCAAAACGGGATTGACAAAAAAAGGACGTCGCCACGCGACGCCGGACACGACAATGCACAATTAACAATTCATAATTCACAATGATTAAACAATGACGCAATTATTCAATTATTACGACCGCGCATTGTGAATTGATCCATTGTTCCATAATTGTGAATTATGAATTGTGAATTATGAATTCGCCAACCATACCCCTCAATTATTCAATGAAACCTGCTCACTATCCTTAATAATCGCCGGTACCGCCGCCATGATGTCGCCTTCGACATCGACGATCTCGGAGTCGAAGCGTTCGACAAATTCACGCGCCACCTCGCGGTAATCGTCCGCGCCAGCGCAGGACGGCTCGTACTCGAGGATGGTCAGGCCACGGCTCGGCGCTTCGGCGAGGCGGACATTCTTCCGTACCGCTGTCCGAAAGACCTTGCCGGGGAAATACCGCTCCACTTCCTCACGAACTTCCCGGGCCAGGGTGGTTCTGCCATCGAACATACAGAACAAAACGCCGCCGACCTCCAGGCCGGGATTCAACGACTCCGACACCTTCTGCACCGTGCCGACCAACTGGCTGATGCCACGGAGCGCCAGATATTCGGCCTCCATCGCCACCAGCACCGTGTCGGCGGCGGCGAGGCCGGAGACGGTAAGGACGCCAAGGCTGGGCGGGCAATCCATCAGGATAAAGTCGTAATCATCCCTGACCGTCGCGAGGGCGTCGCGGAGGCGGGAGCTCCAGCCGTCGGTCCCGGCGAGCTCGACTTCCGCACCCGACAAATCCAAATTCGCCGGCAGCGCCGCCATGCCGTGGACGCGGCGGATGACCTGGCGCGGGTCGGCGTTGTCGATAATCACGTTGTAGACCGATTCCTCGGTCCGGTTCGGGTCGAGGCCGACGTGATCCGACATGTTGCCCTGTGGATCCAAGTCGACCAACAGAACCTTGCGGCCGTGCTCTTGGGCCAGGACGGCGCCAAGGTTCACAGTGGTGGTAGTTTTACCCACCCCGCCTTTCTGGTTCATGATCGCCAGGATCTTTGCCGCCATGGACGCTCCGAGTCTCGCGCATTGAAAAAACGTGACGCCAGCGTCACGTTTTTTCGCCATTCCATTCCGTTCCCGGATTATAACCTCACTATCCGGGAATGCAACCACTATATCCTATCCCGTCCCTTTGACGAGATGCAACAGGTCGTATCCGGTGACCGTGAGCATCAGGGCAAGCAGGCACACCAGGCCAATCCATTGGGCAGTCTCACGCACCACCGGTGGCGGCGGACGCCCCATGACCCATTCAAGCAGGAGAAAGACCAGGTGGCCGCCGTCCAATACCGGGAATGGCAGCAGGTTGCAGACGCCCAGATTGACGCTGATAAGGGCGACGATATAGAGGAAATAGGCAAACCCCCTATCGTCGGCAATCTTAATGATACGGAACAACTGCACCGGCCCGCCCACCGCGTCCAGCGGCAGGGTGCGGACCACCAGCTTGTGCAAGACCCGGTAGACCATGAGCGAAAGGTCGACCCATTTTCGGCCAGCCGCCGCGACAGCGGGGAAGAACGGCATGGGATTGACCTCTTCCGCCGTCTTCAAGACAACCGGCAAACGGCTGAGCAAGCCCGCCGCCACCGGGTTGTCGCGAATATCCGCCGGGGTCTCGACCACAAACGACTTCAAGCCGCCGCCGTAAGGCGAATTATCGGGGAAGACAAAGCGGAGCGTCGTCGTCGACAAGTCGGGCGAATACTGCCATAACGCCAGCCGCGACCCGGCCAAACGCCTGATGCCGCCGAGTTGCGCGTCGGCAAAACTACCCGGCTCGACCGCAACGATGGGACCAGGCAACAGATCGACGCCAATCATCGGGCGGCGATATTCTGGGTTAATACGCGGTGCAAGGCGAAGCGACAAATTGGCCTCGGGCACGTCGCGCCGGGGCGGCATGACCGCGTCCTCGCCCTCTTGCGGACCACCCCTCGCGACAAAGAGGCGGACGCTGTCCGACGCGGCTTCTTCCACCGCTTCACGGAGCGACCTTCCCTTGGGGAGCGGTTTGCCGTTCAGGCCGGCGAGGTAATCGCCCGGCTGGGCAAGACCGGCGAGAGGCGATCCGGCCAGCACCTGTTCGACCAGGAAACCATCGTCACCTTCCATTACCCCCAAGACGCCCAGAAGGGTGTCGGCCTCGGGATCATAGTCGCCATTGGCCGGCTGGAGCGCCGGTTGCGCCTTGACGGTCAAGAGGTCGCCGCCACGGTTGATGTCGATATGGACCGGTTTCATAGCCGCTTCGGCAACCATGTCGACAAATTGTCTGGTATTGGCAAAACGTCCCGGCTCGGCTTGTCCAGGCAATTGGTAGGCGACAATAAGGTCGCCCGACCGCAGGCCTGCCTGATCGGCGGGTCCGCCCGGCGTGACATTGCCGATTGCCACGGCTATCCGCAGGCCCATGTCCCAGTCGCCGTAGGTCTCGAGCGGCACCACCACATCGCGCTCGGTCCCGTCCGGGTAGCGGACGCCCAGGCGCACCGCTTCGCCGGGACGGTTGGTGAGCATGGATTGGATGCGTTCGCCCCGGTTCGGCGGGATGTCGACCCCGTCGACGCGGATAATTTCGTCGCCGATACCCAGGCGTCCGGCCAGCATGTCGGCGAAGACGGGGTCGTCGACCACGCCGCCGACGATGCGCGACCGCTCGGGATCGGCACCGATGGTGTTCAGGTTGCCGCGCATGTTGGAACCGCGGCCCTTGACGTGGATGGTCAGGTTTTCGGCCATGCCGGCGAGGTCACGGCGCTCGACATCGACATCCATTTCGCCGCCCGCGCCGGCGAGGGCGATGGCTTCGGCCGCTTCCTCGAAGGACGCGACCTCGCGGCCGTCAACCCTGAGGATGCGGTCGCCGGTCTGGAAGCCGTGAACCGCCGCCGGGCCGTTGGGATCGAGGGAACCCAAGACGGCGGGGATGAACGGGATGCCGTACATGTAGGCGGCGATAAGAACAAGGAACCCGAAAATGAAGTTCATGATAACGCCGCCGCCGAACACCAGACCGCGAGCCCAAAGAGGCTTGTTCTGGAGCTCGTCGGCTCCGTCTGTCTGGCGCTGTTTGCGTGGATCGTCGTTCTGCCCGGCGAGGGCGCAATAGCCGCCCAGAGGCAGGATGCCGATACCGTAAACCGTGCCCTTGTACTCTTTCTTGAGGGCGAGGCCGAAGATGTCGAAGCCGACGAAAAAGCGCTCGACCCGCACGCCGGTGATACGGGCGGCGAGGTAGTGGCCGAGTTCATGGACGAAGATCAGGACGGAAAAGGCCAGAATTACCACGATGATCTGGCTGACGGCGCTCAGACTTGGCAGCAGGTCGGTCATCGATTCCCCAGGGGACGAAGTAAAAGCCCCACCCGGTAAGTGGGTGGGGACGAGAGAGATTCTACACATACTGTCGCGCCGGGGAAGAAAAACTTCGCGGCCACCGCTTTTTCATTGGGCCGGGGGCTGACGATCGTGACGCTTGTTGCGCCGTTCGTGGGGCGGCGGCGGTGGTTTACGTTTACCGAAACGGCGTTCCCGTTCCTTTTCCCATATCGCATAGCGTTCCGGGCCAAGGACTTCGGCAATCTGAACGTTCATCCTGTCCATAACCGTACGGAACTCGCGAAATGTGGCGCGGCGCATGGTGTCGACTTCGCTCATGTGTTCGTCAATAATGTCCCTGATGCGGTCGTCTTCGCCCGCTTGCAGGGTGACGGCCTCGTGAATATTTTTCTTTATCATCTCCGCCAACGCATCGGGGGACGGGGGGCGGCGGTGGAACTTGTTCTTGATATACACCAGTGTACCGCCGACGCCGATGACCACACCCGCCAGCACCGCCACCAGCAGGAGCAGAATAGCCTTGGTGTAGCGCTTTTTCTCGCGCGCGGCATGATGGCTGACGATGACCCTCTGGGAGTCGGAGGCCTGTTTCAGGGTATGATCGGTCATAACATATCCATCACGTCGACCAATGTGTCGATGGCGGTAAGGGGATTGGACATTTCAGTCCATGCCGTGGCGGCGAAGAGGGTGACGGCTATCGCCAACGCCGCAGCCGCGGCAACGCCGCCGGCGTAAAAACGGAGCGGCAGCGACAACACCCCGGCGACCTCCAGCTCCAGCCCGCGAATGCGCGCCATGACACCATCGCCGTCCAGGGGCCGGGGAACGGACTGCTGCCTGGCCATCGAGGCGAGACGATCCAGTTTTTCTAAGAAAGCATCCATTCCAACCGTCCTTTCCAGGGCTCCTTGTCGCCCAGTTTTCGTAACTTCTGTTTGGCCCGGTACAACCGTACCGCAACCATAACCCTGGTCCACCCCATGCGTTCGGCAATCTCTTCCTGCCCAAGGTTTTCCAGGTACATCAATGTCATCGCCATGCGGTCGTCCGCCGGAAGAGTGGCCAGGAGATCGAAGAGCAGCTTGGCCGCCTCGTCCGGGTTGCCGGGGGCGGCGTCTTCCTCCCGGACCAATTCCATATTTTCGTGAAGCGGGACTTTGATCTTTTCCTTGTCGCGTTTTTTCCAAAATCCATAGCCGGTCAGGGTGGCGATACGGGCCAGCCAGTGCCGGAACGGCGCGTCGCCCCTGAATTTGGCCAACCCCAGATACGCTTCCACAAACACGTCCTGGGCCAACTCCTCGGCCAGCAGCGCATCGCGGGTGAAGTTGCGCATCTGCTTTTGCACCGCGACGCTATGGCGCTCGACAATACCCGCAAACGCGTCCTTGTCCCCATCCAGGGTCGCGGCCACGTCGGCAAGGTCTTGTGCATCGGCTTCTTGCATAACAGCCCCGGACGCTACCGCGCCGCCAAAGGATGGAGTCGGGCCGCCGTCGCCCGGCCACGCCGGGAGGGAGGCGGCACGGCGACGCCGCGCAAATGCGGCGCCGCCGACCATCCTTTATTATAGGGGCAAGAGCCTGCCTTGCAACGCTTCTCCTTGTAATTCAGAGGACTATCTCCGGTTACCAGCAGCCCTTCGGGCTACGGGGGCCGGGACCGCGACGGCCGTGACGGGGGCCGAACCTGCCTTCGCGCGGACCATCTTCGTCGTCGTTATCGTCGTCGTTGTCGCGCCATTCATTCTTCCACCCTTCCCGACGCTCGTCCAGCTTCGCGCGCTGCTCGGGGGTGAGAATGGCGTCGAACTGCTGTTTCGCCTTGATGCCGAGAGCGTCCATCTTGCCCTTGGCGGTGCCCATCGCCTCGTTGGCGGCTATGATGGCGTCCGAGTCGGGCGTTTCATTCTCGCGCAGGTCGCGGAGCGCCTTGCGGGCTTCGGCCATCTCCATGCGGGCCAGCAGGCCTTCGCGGAAAGTGGCGGTCATGGCGTCGACCATCTGCGTCTTCTGGGCGTCGGTCAATTCGAGATCGTCCATAAAGCGCGGCCCGACCATGCCGTGGCCCATCATGCCCATGCCTCGGCCATGACCCCTGCCCCAATGGTCGCGGGAACCAAAATCGCGACCGCGATCGGGACGGCCTTCACGAGGACCACGACCTTCGCGGGGACCGGGACGGCCGTCGCGAGGACCGAATTCGCGGCCTTGGCGCGGGGGAGGCGGCGCGTCGTCCCGACGAGACTTTTCGCCGGCGTAGGCGGTCTGCAACGTCAAGGCGAGAGCGAGGGCGGCAACAAAGGGGGTGTATTTCCTGAACATGGCGTTCTCCTGAGATTTTGATGTAGGGTGATGCAACAATTCCATCGTTTACGTATACTTGGACCGGTCCGGGTGCGGTGTTTTGCTGAACACCGCTTACACTTTATCAGTACCCGACTGCCGGGATTTGTTACCGTAAATCGCTTTTTTGTACAGTTATCTTCTACAATAATTCCTACATCTTGATTCCAAAGGAGTTACGAAATGAGCCAAACGCGCCGCATCCGTTTGGGAGCGGTTGAAATCGGCGGCGGCGGTCCGCTGGTCCTCATCGGCGGCCCCTGCGTCATCGAATCGGAAAGCCATGCGCGAAGCATGGCCGAGCGCCTGGCCCGGATAGCCTCGGACGCGGGTGTCCCTTATGTTTTCAAGGCCTCCTACGACAAGGCCAACCGCTCCAGCGTCAACAACTTCCGTGGCCCCGGCCTGCGGGAGGGGCTTCGAATCCTTAAGGAAATCAAGCGTGACCTCCATGTCCCCATCCTCTCCGACGTGCATAAGGAGGAGGAAATCCCCGCCGCCGCCGAGGTGCTGGACGTTATCCAGATTCCCGCCTTCCTGTGCCGCCAGACCGATTTCCTCATTGCCGCCGGCAAAACGGGAAAGCCGGTCAACATCAAAAAAGGCCAGTTCATGGCTCCGTGGGACATGGCCAACGCGGTCGGCAAGGTTGCCTCGACCGGGAACGACGACGTCATCCTGACCGACCGGGGCGCGTCCTTCGGTTACAATAACCTCGTCTCGGACATGCGCGCCTTGCCCATAATGCGCGCCACCGGGAAACCGGTCGTCTTCGACGCCACCCACAGCGTGCAATTGCCCGGCGGCCAGGGGACATCCTCCGGTGGCGACAGGGCCATGGCACGCGTCCTCGCCCGCGCCGCTGTGGCGGCAGGGGTGGACGGGGTGTTTATGGAAATTCACGACGACCCGGAACAGGCCAAGTGCGACGGCCCCAACATGATCGCCCTGGACGATATCCCCAGCCTTCTCCAGACCCTGGTCGCGCTCGACCGGGTGGCGAAATCCGACATCGGCGAAACACGCGCTACACACGACATCAGTGGAGAAAAACAGGCATGAGCAGCAACACATTGGTCAAACACCGCGCCTCGGAACGGCGCTTTGTCGCCCCGAAGGAAGATTCGATTATCTACGTCATCGGCCACCGCAACCCGGACACCGATTCGTGCGTCTCCGCCGCCGCCTACGCCGCGTTGAAACGGGCCTTGGGTCAATCGAACGTCCGCGCCGCGCGGGCCGGCAACACCACGCCGCAGACCGAATACATTTTCGAGCGCTTCGGCGTGCCGCTGCCCGAATTCCTGCCAGACCTGATCCCGCGCGTGGACTATTACGACAACCACCGCGCCCAGGCGGTGACCACCGACGTCTCGCTCTGGGACGCCATGTCGGCCATGCGCGCCACCGGCATGCAGGCCCTGCCTGTCGTCGACGACGAAGGCTGCTACCACTCGCTCCTCCACTACGGCTTTGTCGCCGAACGACTGGTGGCGGTGAACAACCCGACCCAGAAGACGGCAATCCAGTCGTCGGTCGATCTCATCGCCGGCGTCCTGCACGCCCAGGCGCTGGTGCTGGCGAATTCGTCCGAAATCCGCAAAAGCCCCATCGTGGTGGCGGCGTCGGAATTCGACACCTTCAAGCAGATTCTTTCCAGCCACGTCCCGGCCAACACCATCGTCATCTCCGGCGACCGGGTCGACGTCATCCGCCACTCGGTGGAGGAAGGGGTGCGGCTCCTCATTGTCACCAACGGCAACATCGTCGACCGCGCCCTGCGGGAGGAGGCGCAGCGGAAGGGAGTATCAATCCTCTCGTCCCCCTACGACACGTCGACGACCACCCTCCTCATCATCTATTCGGTGCCGGTGTCGGCGATGTCGACAACCGAACTGCGTCCGGTCAACCGCCGCGACGCGGTGCGGAAAATCGCGCCGCTCCTGTCGGACGCGCCGGGCAAATCACTGCCCGTGGTCGACGATTCAGGTAAGGTGGTCGGGGTCATTACCGAGTCCGACATCTTCCGCGCGCCGAATATCGAAATCATCATGGTGGATCACAACGAGCAGTCGCAGGCGGTGGAAGGGATAGAGAACTACCGCATTCTGGAGATTATCGACCACCACCGGCTCGGCAATCCGCCCACCCGGAACCCCATCACCTTTATCAACAAACCGGTGGGAGCGACCTGCACCATAGTCGCCGAGCTCTACCAGGAACGGCGGGTGCCGCTGAGCGAAGCGATGGCGTCGATTCTTCTCTGCGGCATCCTGGCGGATACGCTTATTCTCCAGTCCGCCACCACCACCCAGACAGACATCGCCATGGCGGAGTATCTCGCGAACATCACCAACCACGACATCGCCGCATTGGGGAAGGAACTCATCGCCGCCGCCAGCAAGATCAGCGGCCGCACGGCAAAGGAGCTTATCCACCAGGACATGAAGGAATACGCCGAGCTGGATGTTACCTTCACGGTCAGCCAGATTGAGGTGGAGGATCCGCACGAGGTGCTGGACCGCAAGGCCGAGTTTATCGCCTGTTTGGAAGCGGAACGGCGCGGCTCGGGCAGGTTATTCTCGGCGCTGCTGGTGACGGATATCACCATCCTGTCCAGCTTGCTGGTGATATCGGCGGACGAGAAATTCCTGCCGTGCATCACCCTGCCGCAGTATGAGGATTCGGTGTATGAGATGCGCGGGGTGGTGTCTCGGAAAAAGCAGGTGATGCCGATTTTGTCGGAGCTTATTGAGGAATTTGTGGCGGAATAAGGAACCGGGAATTCACAATGCACAATTCATAATTCACAATTCACAATGATTATGCAATGAGTAATGGGTCAATGTTTTCCGGCGAATTGTGCATTGATACATTACATCTTGATTGTGCATTGTGAACTATGAATTATGAATGAGCCTTAATACCGAGTCCGCTTCGGGATCGTGTAATTACCCGCCGGGCCGGCGGGTTTTTTCGTGCCTAACGCAAGGGCCTTGACCGGGCGTGGCGGCGTGGCCGGGGTCGACTGTCGCGCGGCGGTGGAACGGTACGGCGTCTTTTCGCCGCTGCGCGAATCTACCTTACCGCTGGCGTAAGAGATGGCCCTGCTGGTCCGGGCGTCTGTCTTTTGGAGCTTTCCCGCCAGGTTGGCGACTGCGGTCGGGTATGGTTGTTTTTGCACATCCTTCTTGATTGGAGCAGGCCGAGGCGTTGCGGCGCGTGGTGCCGCCGCACCGGAAAGCGCCGGTCTGGCCGCAGCCCCGCTCCGCTGTGTAGTGCGTGCCGGTGCGGCCGGTTTTGCCGCTTCGCGGAAGGGATCATCGCTGTTTCGCGCCGAGAGCGGTTTGGCAGTCTGGGGCGTGCGCGATATCGCGCTCGGCCGGGACAATACGGCTGGGGTGCGGCTGGACGGCGTCGTGCGGGCTGGCGGTGAACCGATCGGATTGGAACGGGCCGGCCTGGTTCGGGCCGGGGTTGTACGAGCCGCAGGCGTTCGGACCGGCGTGCTACCGGCAGTGGTCGACCGGACTGGAGTCGAGCGCGCAGGCGTCGAGCGGACCGGGGTCGGCTTGCGTGGCGACAAAGTTCCAGCCGCATTCTTATCCTTGGATTTTTCGTTCATCCGGGCCAGCCGGTCGTTCAGCGAGCCCACCGGTTTTTTGTCGTCATGTGCGGCAGGTGGAGTGCGGGCCGCGCCCAGCACCCCGCCCTGGGTCGCGGTATAGTGTTTAGCGAATTCCTTGTCGTGAACCTTGATGTGGCTTTTCAGCCAGTCGAGAGCGGTGCGGGTGATTTTCATCAGGAGGAGCGGATTGTTGCCGCCCTCTTCGTATTGCTTCCGCAATTTCTTGTAGGTGTCGACAAACACTTCGTGCATGTGGCGGTGCTGCGGATATTTGGGATATTTGCTGCGGGTCTGCAACTCTTCCTCGGTGGAAAAGTGTTGGATAACGTATTTACCGAGAAAATCCAAGGCATCGCCGACTTTGCTCTCGTCGGGATTGTCAAGCAGAACATCGATTTGCCGAAACAGCTCCTGGTGCTGGCTATCCATAATCGGCACGCCAGTTTCGTAAACGGGACTCCAAAGCATTGCGCTTCCTCCGGTACCCTCACGGCCGGCTGTCATAGACTGTCGGGTAAGGGGCCGGGTCGTTCCCGTTTCGTGATGTTACCGTTTCACTAATTATGCTCAGGGAGCGGGGGGCTGTTCTCCCACAGGGCGAGATCGGGGCCGGCCGGATCAAGTTCGTCCAGGCTGAAAAACACCGTCGGCATGCCGAAAGCGTAGGGAAGGACCTGATACTGTTGGAAAATAACCCGAACCCCGCCAGGCACCAGCGCCAAAGCCGCATAGTTGTCCTGCGTAGGCTGAAAGCCGTCCACAAACCAATAATCGTCGTCATCCGCCAGGTCGGCCGGTATCTGGTCGCCGTTGGTTCGCACCAGTGATTCCGCAATCCGCGCCCGCGCGTGGGTAGCCATATACGCAAGGGCTGCATCGGGGTTTTGGAACATTCGGTCCATGGTCAGTCGGCCGCCGCTCCTGAGGTCGAAGGAAAGGACGTCGGTCCGCGCTGTCGGATGCGCCGCCTTGAACGGGAATGACGAGGTACGGAAAACAACACTGAGGGCGCGGTCCGACGGCCGCTCCAGCGCGTACTCGACCGTGATGCCGTCGTCGCCGTCTTCCATATCGGGATCGATAGCCACGCCGGCCATACCGGCCACCGTCTCGGCAAGACGCTCCTCCAGCCATTCGCGCACTTGCTGGTCTATGGACTCCACCCCCACCTGCGGGTACTCGACAACCATGTTGACGCTGTGCTGAAACGTTACCGTCTTCGCCTCGCCTGCCGTCGCCGTCAAGGCTATAACCGCCATGCATAGGATTGCCGCCGCCGCTTTTATCCGCATACCATCTCCTCGGTTGGCTTCTATTTCACCATTCAATCCGGCCGTACCGTCGCCGGTTGGCTGGTATCCCGTATTTGCCGATTATTTTATCGGTCTTTCGAGATTTTTAATGGCTGGCCATAAAAAATGGTTGTATTTTTACAAGAAGAGAATACTGTTTTGATAGCAAAACTTTGTTCGAAGTAAAAAACGCGACACCCCGGTCACGACTCCAGCGTCGGCCATTGAGGAAGCGTATGCATGAAACTGTCAAGGTAACCCCGGTTCTTGAGGATTATCTCGAGGCGATCTTTAATCTCAGCCGCGACGAACGCGGGGCGCGCTCGCGCGACATCGCCGACGCCCTGAACGTTCACAAGTCCACTGTTACATCTGCCCTTCGGGCGTTAAAGCAAATGGAACTGATTCATTATTCACCCTACGAAGCGGTCAGTTTGACTTCGGCGGGCTTGAAGATCGCCGCCGACGTGGTGAGGCGACATGAGACATTACGCGGTTTTTTCACAGACGTTTTGGGGGTCGACCCCGAGACATCGGAAAAGGCGGCATGCGGCATGGAACACTCGATGCCGCGCGAAATAGTGGAAAAACTCGCCATTTTTGCGGAGAAGATGCGTGATTACCGAAAACAGGAGAAAGCCGAATGAGTGAGAACGTTACTCTCGACACCGTCAAACCAGGCGAAAAAGCCAAGGTTATCAGCGTAGACGGTGAACGGGATATCAAGAAACGGATTACCGAAATGGGTCTGACCCGTGGCACCGTGGTGGAGGTGGAACGCGTGGCGCCCCTTGGCGATCCCCTCGACATCAAGGTACGGGGCTACCGTCTGTCGCTGCGGAAAGAGGAAGCGTCGCGAGTAATGGTGGAAAAGCTGTAGAACCACGGTTCACAGGGAGTATCGGGAATCCGGTACGGCATGAAAACGCCCAACCAGCCACCTGATACAGTTCGCCCTTTTTTTTCCACGAAGATTTGGCTCCTAAAACACTTTTGGCCAGACAAACATTTACCGATCCTACAAAATCACTGGAGAAGCACCAATGCGGGAGATTACCGTAGCCCTTGCCGGCAACCCCAACGCGGGCAAAACCACCGTCTTCAATGCCCTCACCGGCTCGCGCCAACACGTGGGCAACTACCCCGGCGTCACTGTCGAAAAGAAGGAAGGAACAGTCGAGAGGAACGGCGTCAAGTACCGCATCGTCGACCTGCCCGGCACCTATTCGCTTTCGGCCAACTCGCCGGAGGAAGTCGTTGCCCGGAACTTCCTCGTCATGGACAAGCCCGACCTGGTCATTCAGGTGGTGGACGCATCCAACCTCGAGCGAAATCTCTACCTCGCCACCCAGATCATGGAGCTTGGTCTGCCGCTCGTCATCGCCCTCAACATGTACGACGTCGCGAAGATCAGGGGCATCGAGTACAACCTCGAGCTGCTCCAGACGCTGCTGAAGACGCCTATCGTGCCCACCGTCGGCAACAAGAGCCAGGGCATGGACGACCTGCTGACAGCCGTCGCCGCGGCGGCAGGGAAACCCGCGCCCGAGTACCAGAAGATCAGCTATCCGAAGGAACTCGACAAGCCGGTCGCCGACATCGACGCCGCCCTCTCGGGAGCCGACCGCGAACTCGCCGACCGCTACCCGCCGCAGTGGCTCGCCACCCGGTTGTTCGAAAACGACCCCGACGTCGCCAGCCACATCAAGGACAAGGGCCTGCTGGATCGCGTCGACAGCCTGCGCCAAACCTTCGAGAAAGAGCACGACGACCTTCCCGAAGTCCGTGTCGCCGAGGCAAAATACGGCTGGATCTCCGGCCTCTGCGCCGAAGCGACAAAGACCACGCCCGAGTCCAGAACCGACATCTCGGACTCGATTGACTCCATCGTTCTGCACCGGGTGCTGGGCCTGCCGATCTTCCTCATCCTCATGTACCTGATGTTCCAGCTTGTCTTTACCCTGGGCGATCCGCCAATGGGATGGATTGAGGACGCCTTCGGCAGCCTTGGCAATTATGTGGCCAGGCTTTGGCCCAAGTCGGCCGACAGCCCGCTCCGCGACCTCCTGGTCGACGGCATCATCGGCGGCGTCGGCGGCGTGCTTGTCTTACTGCCGAACATCATCCTGCTCGTCCTCGCCATCGCCTTCCTGGAAGGCACCGGCTACATGGCCCGCGCGGCGTTTATCATGGACCGGTTGATGCACAAGATCGGGCTGCACGGCAAGAGCTTCATCCCCATGCTCCTCGGCTTCGGCTGTACCGTCCCGGCCATCATGGGTACCCGTACTTTGGAAAACCGGCGCGACCGTCTGGCCACCATCCTGGTGCTGCCGTTCATGTCGTGCGGCGCGCGTCTGCCGATTTATGCCCTGATTATTCCCGCCTTCTTCCCCGGTCACCTGCAGGCGTGGATGCTCTGGCTCATTTACATCATCGGCATCGTCTTCGCCATCGTCGGCGCGAAGATCCTCCGGTCCACCCTTTTCAAAGGCGAATCGGTGCCGTTCGTCATGGAACTGCCGCCCTACCGCATGCCCACCTTCCGCGCCGTCATGAACCTGATGTGGGACCGCGCCGGCGAGTATGTGAAAAAGGCCGGTACCATTATCCTGGGCGTCAGCATTTTGCTCTGGGCCATGACCGCCTATCCGAAAAAGCCCGAATACGATCAAGACTATGAATCGCAGCGCGAAGTCGTCCAGACCAGCTATATCGAGGGCGCGACCGCCGTCGGGTCGACTCTTGGCATCGATGCCGAAGACGTTGTCGCATGGACCGAAAACGAAGACATGCTGGCGGACGCCCACTCGGCATACTGGGAAACGGAACCCGGCTTTGCCGAAGCCGCGGCCGCCTACGAAGAAAACAAGGCGCAGCTCATGGAGCGCTCTTCCGGCCTCGCCATGTTCGCGGAGGCAGTCGAACAGATTGACGAAATCGACGAGCAGTTCGCCGAAGCCACCGAGGAATTGGAAGAGGATTCGCACGACTTCAGGGTCGCGTTCAACCTGCGCGAACAGTCGCTGGCCGGCCTGAATCTGTCGCCCAGCCTTATGGAAGCGGTACAAGTCTACCGCGACGAAGTGCGCGCCTCCAGGCAGGAAATGGGCGAGGAAATCGACAACGCCGAAGCGGCCGAGGATTTGGCCTACTCCATTTCCGGCCGTATCGGCACCACCCTCGAGCCGATCTTCCGGCCGGTCGGGTTTGACTGGCGCATCGTCACCGCCATTATCGGATCGTTCGCCGCGAAGGAGGTGTTTGTCGCCCAGATGGGTATCGTTTACTCGGTGGGCGAAGCCGACGAGGACTCGGACACCCTCAGGGACAAACTGCAGCAGAACTACAATGCACTGCAAGCGTTCTGCATGATGCTGTGGGCGCTGCTGTCTGTTCCCTGCGTCGCGACAATCGCCGTTGCCAAGCGTGAAACCGGCGGCTGGACTTACGCCATCGGTATGATGATTGGTTTTACCTTGATTGCCTATTTCGCCTGCCTCATCGTCTACCAGGTTGGAAGCGCATTGGGAATCGGTCTGTAAAGAGTTATTACCAATACGTCGCAATTTTGCCGCCGGAACAGGTAAGCCCAAGGCTTAAAACCAGTTCCGGCGGCTCTTTTTTCAAGCGATAGTACGCTCGATTTAATCGTTATTCGCCGGTGCATTTGCCCTTGGCGAAACATGTTGAGTTGGCGGTGAAATACGGATATAGTATAGTTGAAGAGCCCGCAAGGAGGTATCATGACTAAAACACGTAAATACGAGTTTTCGTGGTCGCTTGTGCAACCCGAAACAGAGGTACCGTACCGCCCCAACTTGGGTACAGGTGCGTCACTGGAGGTATACCGGCTTTTCCAGTTTACCCTGCGGGATATTCTGGAGCAGCGATTTGGCACGGAAGAAGCGGATACAATTTTCCGGGACGCGGGCGAGATGGCTGGCAGAGCCTTTTTTGAACACCATTTCAACGAGGCAAAGGACATCAATGAACTTGCCAACCTGATCCAGGAGAAATTCCGCGAACTGTCAATCGGCATTGTCCGTTTTGAAGAGGTGGACCTCGACAACATGACGTTTACCCTCACCGTCGACGAGGATCTTGACTGCAGCGGACTCCCCGACACGGAGGAGCAGATCTGCGTCTACGACGAAGGCTTGATCAAGGGAATTCTCGAGGCCTTCACCGGAAAGAAATTCACCGTCAAGGAAATCGACTGCTGGTGTATGGGTGAACGCACCTGCCGCTTTAAAGCCGATATGGTTGGAAATAATGCCAGCGACCCAAGCACCGGAACCACCGCCTAAAGAGACCTCGATGGATGAGATATCCGCCGAACAGGCGGTCATCGCCCATATAAAGAAGCTGCTCCTCAGCGGCAAGGCGCCTGAATTGTCGCCCGAGCTGGCAGCGCTCCCGGATATGCCCGAAATCCACCAGTACCTGGTGGAACTGCGTCGTCAACTCGGCGGCTATGCCCGGGGCGATTTCTCGGCCGAAGTAAAGCTGCGCGGCGTCATGGCAGGCATGGTCAAGGCCTTGCAGGCCAATATGCGCCACCTGATCTGGCAGATGGAACGGGTCGAGGGCGGCAAATTGGCGCAGCGCGTCGACTTTATGGGCGAGTTCTCCGTTGCCTTCAACAGCATGGTCAAACAGCTAGACGACGCCCTCACCGCGCTGCGACACAAGGAAGAGGAACTTCTCCGCATTACCCACGAGCTCCAGCAGGAGGTGGAAAAACGCGGCGCCGCCCTGTCGGCGCTCCAGAAGAGCGAGGAAAACTTCAAGTACCTGGCCGAGCACGACCCGCTCACAAATCTCCTGAACCGCCGCTCCTTTTTCGCCCAGGCCGAGGTGGAGATGGCCCGCAACA
Organism: Planctomycetaceae bacterium; assembly: GCA_021205245.1. GTDB lineage: Bacteria > Planctomycetota > SZUA-567 > SZUA-567 > SZUA-567 > JAJBSZ01. Next base: position 2,425 of record JAJPXZ010000127.1, on the reverse strand, counting down.
CCATCATGGACAACCCGAGTTGCATTGCCGTCATGGACGTGGACTCGTTCAAAGGCTTCAACGACACCCATGGCCACCCGTCGGGCGACGCCGCCCTGCGGCACATCGCCTCCATCAGTTTGCATCAACTGCGCAACAACGACATCATGGGACGCCTTGGCGGCGAGGAATTCATCTTCTTCTTCTCGAACGTCGACCTTGAACAAGGCCGTCTCGCGGCCGAGCGAATCCGTGCCGTTATCGCCACCAACCCGGTGAAGGTGGACGGTCGGCGGCTCCCCGTCACCGCCAGCTTCGGCGTTGTCGAAATTCCGCCCGGATGCGCCGGGACCGGCAACATCATGGACGCCGCCATGCGCATCGCCGACGAAGCCCTCTACGAAGCAAAATCCGCCGGCAGGAACCGGGTGATGATCGCCACCTTTACCCCGCCCGAACCGACCATTCTCTGACACGCCGGCGAGCCTCCCGACCGCGCATCTCCAAAAGAGACGGAAATCCTCTTTCCTGAGTTCGGTGCCTTCGCTGTCTATGGCGTGGACCCGGCCGAACCGCCCGCTTTCCGCGCTGGTGGATGTCCGCACGCCGGAGTGACATGGGTGAGAAGAACCGTCACCATAAAAAACTGGAGCGGACGCTCCCGGCGTCCGCTCCCTCCTCTCCCAACGCCACCTTCCGGTGGGGGGTGTATCATCCGCGTCGAATTACCAGTCGGTCGACACGTCCAGTATGTTTTTCACATCGCCGCCGGAGTTGACGTCCAGCGAATAGCCAAGGTCGAACGAGTACAGCTTCACGCCCACGCCGGCGGTAATGCCCCAGCGCCCCTTCGAGAAGGAATTACCGTTCACGAAGGTGGCTATGTTGTTGCCGCCGCTGTACGAATTTTTCTCATAATAAAGGCCGCCACGGAGCGCCATCAAATCGGGGAGGACCTGCTGCTCGACACCCACCGACAAGCCCCACGATTTGTTGCTTTCGTTGAGAACGCCAGGGACGTCGGACTTGGTCCGTTCGTACCACAGATCACCCAGGAAGAGCGTCTCGTCGGTGTACTGATGCGCCGCGCCGATACCGATGGAGAAGCGCTCGAGCGAACCTGAACCGGCGTTGCCGCTGTAGGCAGCCCGTTCCTTCAAGGAACCAGTCATATAGCCGAGGGTGCCGCCCATCGTGGTGTCGTCGGAAAAGCGGTAAAGACCGCCCACCTTGAAGTCGCCGCCGATGAATTTGCGGTCGTAGTTCTGCCAGGTGATCACGCCCGCGTCGTCGCGGAGCGGTTCCGACTTCATTTTACCGTTGTAGAGGGCGACGCTGACGCCGGCCAGAAGGTCGTCCATCAGGTGGAGGCCGTAGGCCATGAGCACGCTGGTCTGGTCGCGCTTCATGTCGGTTTGGCCCGCGCCCGAATAATTCTGGGTCATAAGGAGCGCGCCCACCGCCTGGTTGGGGCCGGCGTGGCGGGACCAGCGGTCCAGATTGACCGCGCCGCCGACCTTGAAGGTGGTCTGGGTGGTGTCGTCGTAGCCGTCGTCAAGCCAGTCGAAGCCCAAAGACGCATCGGCGGCTGTGCCGCAGAACGCGCCCAATGCCGCCGGGTTGACGCCCAGGGACGCCACGCCGTCGGCGAGACCGCGTCCGGCACGGCCCATGGCGGCGGAGCGGGAGTCGATGGGCGATACCTTGCCGAGGCCGCGGTAGGTATTGACGTAGAATTCGCCCTCCTCCGAGTGCGCGGAGAAATGCGTCATGAGGGCGATGGCCAAAACCAGGCCGAGCCGCGCGCAGATGGGGAGTCGAGTAGACATTGTAAGATCCCGTCGCAAAGTAAACGTGCTTTCGACGCTTACTTGCTGACGGGAGGCAGGTTTCTTTCAATTATTTTTTTGGCGGGTGGGATTATCCACGACGAATGTATCAATCGAACAGCGAACCCTGGCGCTCAAGCAGCTCGCTCGGCTTCATGCCGACGCCAAGGCGGAAGAGGATGCGCTCGACCGAACGGCTCTCGACGCCGTCGGAGAAAAGGCCTTTGGGGACGCCCCGCACCATGGAGATGATGGTCGCGTGGCTGCGGCCGCCGAAGACGCGGCCAAGCTCGCCCCAGCGCATACCAAGAAGCCTCCGGCACAAGACCACGCCGACGCCGCGCGCGCGCCGGAGCACCCCGGCCCTGCCACGGCCAAGAAGAGCCTCAGCCGCGACCCCGTACTCCTCGGAGACGACAGAGACAATATCGCCCCAGACCAAGGCGGTGCGGCCAACGCTGAGCGGGCCGACGTCCAGGGCCATGCGGACACAGCCCAGAGTCGGCTCCATGCCGCCCACGCCAATCAAGGCGGAGAGACGGCTGACGACTCCTTCGATACGGCGGACATTGCCGCCGAGTTCGGAGGCAAGGACGTTCATCACCTCGCCCCCGAGC
>JAJPXZ010000052.1 GCA_021205245.1 Planctomycetaceae bacterium | reverse complement strand
TCCGCCGCGTCCAGGACATGAACAGACATCATGCATATATTATTCTGCTTGCTAAGACTCTGTTTCTTTCGGTTCTTGCTTTGTTCGTCATCAACTTTATCGCAACACGCAGACATGTTGCCATTAAGACACTGTCAGCTGCGATGGCGGTCGCATTCTTTGTGGCATTCCTTGGCAATATCCCCTTGGCGTTCGATTCCCGCTATGCCGAACTCGCCGAAAAGACCCAACCGATAACCACCACTCTTCGGCGGTACCCTACCGTACTCTCCTCTTACGACGCTATCCAAGACATTACCGCTAATTTCAAGGAACGCATTCAAGATTCTCCCGAACGCGTTTATGTAGCGACAGTGAGTCCCCTGTTTAATGCCGATTACATTCTCCGCAGCGAAATGCCAAAGAGAATCAGCGCGGTCGATTTTCTCCTGAAAACCAACAACGTGGATCTTCGGGACGGATTCCCGTCACAGGCGTTTACGGCCAATTACATAGCGTTGGAGTATCCATTTTACCAGGAGTTCGGCAATCGGCAGGAGGTGGTCTACCAGCTGTTCGATATGGTGGTGAACAGTCGAATTGGCGAGGAATACTACCAGCTTGAACAGAATTATCCCATAGGGGACGGGAAGGAAGTCCGTCTCTACCGTAGAACCAAGAACGCTACAATCCGCCTGGTGGACGAATTAAAGGAACGGTTAAAAACATACTATCCCGAAACGCCGCTGGTGTTTTCTCCATCGTACTTTATCGCGCTGGCGCAGATTCTTGCTCCTGGCAATTTTTCACTGCACACCAATCCCGGCGATAATCAGATCTACTTCTACAAAGCCGCCAACGCCGAAGCGGCGGTACGAATAAACGATACGTCCGATTTTTCCCGGCTTGCTTTCCAGGTCAGGATGGTGGAGTCGCACTGCGACATGGTGGTACGAAATCAGGACGGCGAACTGTTTCAGCAGACCGTCAGCGCCGAAGGGATGATAGATGTCGAAGTAGACATAGCCGGGAGCGAATACCTTGACCTTGTTTTCACCGATACGGATAGCAACCAACCCATAGGTGTTTTCATCATGATATTCCAGCCGGAGCTGCGGTAGGTGGGGGGTCAATGCTAGAAGTTGGACGAAATAGTCAGGCCGACAGTATCCATCATTCCCTTGGTAAGCCCTTTGTGGTAGTAGAAGTCGAATTCTACATTTGCCATAGGCAGATGGTAGCGCCCTTCCCGGAAGTATTTCTTGAACGCAATGCCAAAGCCGATGGATGAGCCCCAACGTTCGCCCTTGTCCATGTTTTTGCCGCCATACCGATAGTTGACAGTACCGTAGGGCATGATAAGCAAATTGCGGTTTTCATTGACGGCCCAGGTGTGGCCTCCACGGAAGGTACCGTAGGAGATAATATCCTCCTGCCGAATGGAGTATACCACGGCTGAATAGAGCTTCCAATAAGGCCAATGGGTGCCGAAGGGCCTTATCTCGTCGCCGACGGCCCGATCGTAAACCGGCCGTATCCGCCAGTCCTCGTACTTGTTTTTCCCTAATCCGGTTATGTATTCAAAATTTATCGACAGGTCGCTGAGAATGCCTTTAAAGAACGGTTCGACGCTGAAACCGAGCATGAGCGTCGCTCCTTCTCCGAAGTGCTGGTAGGCTTCCCATTCACCGCTGTCGCCCCCGGGAGCTTCCCAGCGGCCCTTGTTCAGCGCGAACAGGGTGTCGGCGAAGGTGGCGAAGATTTTACCACGCAGTCGACGGTTTATGTAGTAATACCGCGCCAATTCGTGAGAGGTGGTAATAGAGTAGGACCCATCATCGTTGCGGCGGAAAAATTGATACGATTCCAAACCAAGTCCCAGTGGTCGCAGCAAGCCGCCATGACGATTCCGAGCATCCCACAATTCCTGAATCCTTGCGGTCGAACTGTCCGGCCCTTCGCTGGCAACCTGGCCGTAGAGGTGATCAATATAAGTCTCGCTGGCGGCTATACCGGCTTTTTTGTTCTTTGCCTGGACGTATAGTGGAGACAGATCCCTGTAGAGAGAAACATTGGCGCGCGGGTTGAGACGGATGGCCCGTTCCAGCACGGCAATCGCCTCGTCCCGATTCCCTGAAGCATCGAGGATAGAGGCGGCGTCCCTTACACGCCACCCTTGATCGAGCAAGAGATCGGCAACTCTCCGCGCCTGCTGCGCCGCTAATTTCTTATTCTTGGTAGTTAGATTATACCGCGCCATCGGCAACAGCGCTTCGGTGATATAAAACGGTTCAGTATACAGTAATGACGCCTGCTCGTACGCGAGATAAGCCTGGTAATCCTCTTTGCGCGTCGAATGGATTTCGCCCAGGTAGAAGGACTGGTGTGCTCTATCGAATTGGGTGGCTTTAACGCCTAAACGGTCTATGGCTAAATAATACTCGGTCGCGTACCGGACAAATTCGGTATCCATCCCCCGCCGCTTGTAGGCCTTGGCAATCGATTCGAACACAACCGCCTGCTCGCGGTCAGTTTGAGCGAGAGGCAGTATGGAGAAGAACAGTTCCAACGCCCTCTCCGTCTTATCCAACCCGACAAGGAAGTCGCCAGCCAGCCGTATGCGATCCGGTAGATGGGGCGCATATTTCACCGAAAGTTCGGCATATTCGATCGCTTTCTTCGTATCGCCGCGTTGGGAATAGGCAGTGGCAATGGTCAGAGCCGTTTCCGAACGCCGATAGGGATCTGTGGCATAGAGACGAAGCGCCGATTCGTACGCAGCCAGAGCTCCGTCCAAATCGCCGTCTTCCTTCAGAATATCGCCGGTGAAGAAATGCGCCAAGGCGCGGTCACCCTCCGTGGCATCTTTTCTCGCGCCAATGGCTTCGATGTATTTTTCGCCGTAGTGACGATACAGCTCATCCTCGCCTGTCTGCCGATAGGCATTGGCCAATTCCCTGTATATCAGCCACCGCTCTCGCGAAAGAGAGTCGAGATTTTCAAGGCGGCGGAATGCGGCGATGGATTTTTCCGGCACGCCGGCGGCCAGATACACCTGCGCGGCGTCAATCACTCGCCAGATATCGTTGGGATACATCGCCATGGAGCGATCTGCCAGTTGTAAAGCCTTGTCGGTATTTCCCCGCGCTATTTCGAGATTGGCGATACGGACCAGAATTTCCGACAGGAAATAAGTATCGGTGACGAGTTCCGCCGCTATTTCATAAGAATCGATGGCATCGGACGTCCTATCGTCCAAGCGGAGTAATTCACCTTGATAAAAAACCATGCGGCCACGCTGTTCTTTGGACGGGACAAACCCCGGCTCCGATACGGCCGCTATATATTCATTCGCGTAGCGGCGGTATTCTTCCGGATCATGGTTGACGTAGTATTGCGCCAAACTGTTAAATGCCTGCGCTTTTTCACCCGGCGTATCCGCCATGGAGAGGCGGCGGTCGTAATACTCGAGTGCTGCCTCGCGCATGCCTACGCGCACGTACAGATCCGCTGCTTGCTGCAAACGCCAGCCGCTTTCGCCATCCAGCGATAAGGCTTTTTCCATCAACGCTACCGAATGTTCCCGATTACCGTGTTCAGCCTCAAGTATGGCCATTCGCACATACGTTTCGGCTTGCATGTACGCACCGGAAAAAAGCTCGGCAGCTTCGCCATAGGCGGCCAGAGCCGCTTCCGGATCATTGTGGAGCGAGTAAATCTCACCCTGGTAGTACGCCCGGTAGGCTTCCTCATCCCGACTCGGTTCAAAATCCCCCGATTCAATGATGGCTATGTAATTTTCTGCAGCCTGCATGAATTTATCGGTATCGTCCAACCGCTGGTACAGGTCGGCCAGCGACTGGTAGGCTGCTGCTTTGGCGCGCAGCGTCGACGCCAAGGCCAATTTCCGTTCATAGAGGTCAAACGCTTTTTGTGGCATATTCAAGCGGCTATAGAGGTCGGCGGCCTGCTGCATCCGCCATTCGTTTTCGGGAACCAGCGCTGTCGATTTCTCGACCATTGCCGCCGACGCCTCCAGATCGCCGCGATCAGCCAGAATCGTTGCGATCTTAATGAATGATTCGGATTTCATATAATTGTCGGTGAACAACTCCGCCGCCTCTTCGTATGCGGCCAAAGCTTTGTCAGGCATTCCGCTCTGGGTAGCCAGTTCGCCCTGATAATAGGCGCGCATGGCGCTTTCATAGTCGGTCGGATTGAAGGTTGGCTGGGAGACTATGGCCACGTACTGTTTCGCCGCTTCAGTCATGGCGGCGGCATCGCCGATCCGGGCGTAGGTCTCGGCCAACGCACGGTACGCTTCCGCCCGCTCCCTCGGTGTCCCGGCCATGGCCAGACGCTGACGATAGAGGGAAATGGACTGCTCGGGCATGTCGAGGCGATTGAACGCATCGGCCGCCCGACCCACCCGCCAGCCTTCGCTCGGGAATAGGCCGGCGGCCCGGGCGATGAGTTCGGCCGCCCGCTCGCGGTTGCCGCGCTCCGCTTCGATGACAGCCATCTTCTCGAAGACGTCGGCCAGGCGACCTCGGTCGGAAAGGGAGAGGGAAGCCCGTTCGTAAGCCGCGAACGCTAGGTCCTTTTCCCCTGCGGCGGCATGGATTTCACCTCGATAGTACTCGGCCATCCCAGCCTGGTCGGGGCTGAGGACGGACGCGTCGACCGATGCGACCGTAACGTACCGACCGGCGTACTGAAGATACTTGCGGGTGTCGCCACGCTCTCTGTACATTTCCGCGAGCGTTGCATAGGCGGAAATATCGCCTTGCCCGCCTTCGGTAAATCCGGCTAATGCCTCGTAGTAACGCTCCGCTAAATCCGGCCTTTCGATACGCTGCGCGAGGTCGGCCGCATTGCGGTAGCGGTTGTCCCGCACTGGCAAGGATTGAACAGCGAGCTGAAGGAGTTCCGCCGCTTTTTCGGTATCGCCGAGAGATGCCTGGTACTCAGCCATTTTGCTGTAGATTTCGAATAAGCGACCTGCGTCTTCGACAAGTCCGACCGCTTTTTGGTATGACGTATACGCCAGACCCGCATCGCCCGCAGCAGCGTGCAATTCGCCCTGGAAATAGGCCGCCAGTCCTTTTTCGGCCGAGGAGGACGAATCTTCCCTCTCTTCGATAAGGCGGACATACTCGGCGGCGAGTTGGAGATAACGTTCCTGGTTATTAAGCCGTTTAAACGATTCCGCCCAGGCGGCATACATTGCGCCCTGCGGTCCGCCGTCTCCCGGCGATGCCAGGTATCGCTGTATATATTCGTTTGCCTCCAGCGGTCGGTTCAGATCCATAAGGAAATCGGCAACCTGACGCAGCTTCCATGGTTCGTTCGGGAGGGATTCGGCCGAGCGCTTTGCCAGCGCGACAGCTTCATCAATATCACTCAGGGCGGCTTTTGCTTCGGCCATCCGCATGAACGTTTCCGACAGGAGGTAGCGTTCGGTAATCAGGGTAGAGGCTGATTCATACGCTGCGTAAGCGTCTTCACGCCGCTCCTCGGCACTCGCGATTTCGCCGCGGTAAAACTCGGCCTGTCCTCGCTCTGCGGGTGAAAATTCGCTTTCCGCCGCGTCAACGGCATCGACGTATCGTCTGGCGAACAGCAGGTAATTCTCCCGGTTGCCCGCCCGCTTGTAGTTCTCCGCCACAGCGGCGTAGACGTCGATAGCCTGCTCCGCTGATGACACCAGCCGTGCATAGCGTTCGAAATAGGGTATGGCCTCCTCCGGCATATCGATGCGCACCAGGAATTCGCCGACTTGGCGAAGCTTGTCCGCATCCGGCCTCGCTTCCGCCGATCGAGAGGCGTACGTTAGTGCTTGGGCCTTATCCCCTTGCCCGGCCTGGTATTCGGCCATCTGCATCAGGACGGTGGCTAATCTGGCGCCGTCGGTGATGAGCTCGGACGCCCGCTCATAGGAGGAGAACGCTTCGTCCGGTTTGCCGTCCAGGAGCTTGATCTCGCCGTCGTAATAGGCTGCCAGCCCCTCCTCATCGCGTGTCGGGGTCCTGCCGTCCAAACCTATTGCCGCGATGTATTCCCGCATGAAATGGATATACCGTTCGGGATTGCCAAGCGTTTTATAGGCGTCGGCCATCATGGCGTATTCGTCGGCCCTGCCCTTGGTGGGATCGTTCAGTGACGCCCGGGCGAAATATTCCATCGCTTTATCCGGCATATCGATGCGCAGGAAGAAAATGCCTGCCTCCCGCAACTTCCACCATTCGTCGGGTGCCAGGGCAACGGAAGCTTCGGCCAGGGACGACGCCTGTTCCTTCGTGCCATGGGCGGCCTGGTAATCCGCCATCCGCATGAGCGCTTCGGCGCGACGGTAGCGATCGTCAAAAAGGCGAGCGGCTCGCTCAAATTCCGGATAAGCCCTGTGCGGCTCGCCTTGGTAGTTGTAGATTTCTCCCTGATAATAGGCCGCCAGGGCGATATCATCGTCGGTAAGGTCTTCGCTATGCGCCTTAACGAAATCTATATACTGCCGGGAATAATTCTCCGCACGCTCACGATTTTGCAGTCGGTTGTAGACGTCGGAAAGGCTGGCAAGAGACCGTGCTCGTCCCTGGGTGGTACGTGCCGTTTCCAGCGCTTTGTCGAAATACGGAACTGCCTTCGCGGGCTGGCCGATGTTCATCAATAAGTTGCCGACGTCGCGGAGACGCCAGTCCTGGTCCGGCAGAAGTTCCCCGACCTGAACCGCCAGCGTCTCGGCCGCATCCATTTCCCCGGCGCGAGCCTTCAGGTTGGCCATTGCCATAAGAACGTCGGAAAGGCGGAAAGGTTCGGTGATGAGGACCGATGCCTGTTCGTAGGAGGCGTACGCTTCGTCGTATTGCCTTTCCTCTGCCAGGAGCTCACCATGGTAGTAATGGCGCATGCCATCCTGGTGGGGAGTTATGACATCGTCGAGATCCTCGACCGTTTCAATGGTGACAATATAATCTCGGGCGTATTCCAGATATCTGTCGCGTTCGCCGATTCGCTTATACGCCTCAGCCAAACTGGAGAACGAGAGGGCGTCTTCGGCCAGGGAATCGGACACATCGATACTGCGCTCGATGTATGCGATACCGCGTTCCGGCATATCGAGATTCATGAAGAATTCGCCTGTCTGGCGCAATTTCCATGCTTGGTCGCGGAGCAATCCGGCGGAGCGGACCGCATACTCGGCAGCCTGTTCCCGATCGCCTAGCATAGCACTATATTCAGCCATTTTGCTAAGAGAGATGGACACGAAGTACCTCTCCCGCAATTGCACCGCCGAAGCGATATATCCTTGGTTGGCACGGGCGAAATCAAGCCTGCCCCACAAGGCTTCGGCAGTCAGGTAGAGATGGCGCTGGCGAAGCGCGGCATCGCTCAAACCCGGCCGGATCTCATCGAGAAGATCCCAGGCGGCGTCGAAATTCCGGTCGTCTAAAAGTTGTTGGGCATCATTGAGGCGGGAGTCGGCGGAAGCGATTGATTCCGCCATTTGCCCGCCGATGGTGGAAGACACGTCCCGAATAAACCCCGAAAGACCCTCAAGATATTCGTTGGATAACGGCCGACGCCATATCTGTTGAATCAAATCCACGGCGATTGCCACGTCGTGCTTGGTTCGGTTGCCAGCCGCCGTCCGCGCGGCAAACTGCAGATGGGCCTCTGCCGCCGCACGGTCATTCTGCCGAATAAGGGCAAAGGCACGCCACACGGATAAGAAGGCGTTTTCGGCGGAAAAGTCGCCGAGGAAGGAGTGCATAGCCCCCTCAAGCGCATCGACATCGCCGCCCACCTCCAGCGTTCTGAGCGTATCAATAGTGGCGAGCCACTGCTCTTCAAGAGCATCCAACAGGACGGCCTGATCCGGGGCGGTCATTTCTCGCCTGAGGGCGGTGATGAGGCTGGCTGGATTGTAGATTTCATCCAGCGACTCCGCCACGAGGCGCTGGTTGCCGGCAGATATACTTCCTTCGGATTCGGCGCGAATAAGCCAGGCTTGCGCCTCGAACTCCTGCGTGACATGCCACTTGCCCAGCATGTAGGGGATTGCGGCGGCGGGATTATCCAATGACAGCGCTAGAAGACGCGAGTACGCCGAGTCCGCCGCCCGAAAATCGCCGCGCTCGATAGCTGCCAACGCCAAGGCCCGCAAGGCCTCCTGATCGTCGGGATTGCCGCGCAGAACGGCTTGGAGTCGTGCCTCGATTTGCGCATATTCTGCGCGCGCCCGGACCGCTGCCAAGGCCCTCTCGTCAGGTACGTTTTCCACCGTAGGAGTGGATACATTGTCTTCGGCCGCGTAGGCACACAGCCCTGCCGTGGAAGCGGCAATGACGAGAATATACACTCCCAACCGGTGTAATAGCGCCGTTCGGATGTATTTTCCAGTATGTAAGAACTGCTTCAACAACCTCGCCCTTCCATTTCGCCGTACCGCGTCCAATAGTAATCCACAGAGGTTACTTACCGGAATGAAGCTGTTCATGTTAAAAATTTTTACTATCGAGCTAAAAATCCCGCCTGTATTGATACCATACTCCCGTTAAAAATCAACGGATTCTACCGCGTTATCCACATATTCGTCAATGTCATCAACTAATTCTGAAGACAGAAGTAACCGCTGGTTTTCCGGTTGGAGTATTCCGCCAGGGAAAAAGGAGACAATAATGCAGTCGAAATCTTTTTCCCGTATATAGTTTTCCACCGAAACGGACTGGTTCGTCTGAGAGGAAAGGGTATGGAGTTCGCTGCACTGGGGTGCGAGGAGCGATGCGAGCGACGCGGTGAAGAAATCGTGGACAAAGAGGACTTTGGGCTTGCCTGTACCGTGAATATTCACCACTTTGCTCCAGGTGAGGATTGCGTGGCGGTAAAAGGCATCAGGATAAAAATTGTAGAGGTTTTCCTCTACCTGAAGCGCGGCCGGGTTAAGGACGGTGTTTTCCGCAGTGCCCTGGCTCTCCAACGAAGCTCCGAAAATATCCAACCCTTGGAAATTATACTCGGTCTCGAAAGCGGGGACGATAGTGGTAAAATCGTCAACACCGCCAAATGAAGGGCCGGTGGCCTTGCCGAGAGTGCCGATAAAAAACTCCGGATAGGTGGTAAGGGTATAATGGGACGGATCGCGGAAAAACCCGTCTGGATCGAGGTCGAGGCCGAAACGTTTTTCGAGGCCTTCAACCAGGGAGGCGTGCAAGGTTAAGACGGCATCGCCCGTAAACAGGTAGCCGGAACGGATGGAAAGTTCATCGACCGGGAAGTGTCGGTCGGCGAAAAAGAATCGGGCGTCGAGAAAGGGCGCTTCCCGCTCTCGCATAGCGTAGAGAAATCGGTCGATAATGACGTTCAGGTCGCGCACCGGAACGCCTTTCGGCACATCGTGCTGTTTGGGGATGGCACCCGCAGGCGGGGACAGATAGAGGACGCGCGTTCCCGTTTCGGCGGCGATTTGAGTCAACCGCTCGAGAGTTTTCGCAAGCCTTGCCGCATTGTTCATATCGAGTGGAGCCAGACCGCCGCTGTACAGCCGCCCGCTATCCCCCCTAATGACACCGAAGTTGTTCATTTCGCGCTTACCCAGAGCGACGGTAACCTGGGCCCGGATTTCTGCGTTGTCGTATTTTCCGATATACTCGTTGTTGGCAAGCTGGAGGACGGCGCGGCTTTTCTCCCTCACCTCACTCGTTGTGGTGGAATCGAAAATGCTCATTACCGTATCCCATACCGGAGCACCATTATAGTAGGTGTTAAGGACCGCCACGCCGATATAGGCGGCGAGAAAGACAACGGCAAAGGCGGCTCGGGCAAATAACGACGGGGACATTCCTTCTCCCGATTCAAGGACCAAGATGGGTTACCTTACGCTGAACGTCGCGTACTGGGTAACGCCGATATAGATGTAGCATAAATAAAGGACTCCCGCCATGACGGCGAGGTAGCCAAGCGTACGCATATAGCCGAACCATCCCCTCCCCTCCCGCAACCACATCAGAATTGCGCGAGGAATCGGCGTCGACGCCACGGCGGCGATGAGGATGATATGCCATGATTCCTTCAAGCATGTGACAGTGAAGTCGTTGCACCAAGCGTTTCGGTTCATGCCGGTAAGGTTGGCGAAATACGTCAACGACTGTTCAAAAGTCCCGCAGCGGACAAACACCCATCCGACCGCGACGACGAGGAGGACATACAGTATCCACAAGGGGCTGCTCGTATTTTTGCGCCGCAAGGTAACGAGCCACTCGATGAAGAAGAACACGTAGAACCATAAGCCGAGAAGGAGGTAATTAAGCCCGAATCCGTACCAGAGGCTAATGCCCAGCCACAGTAGAGCCAGGTTCCGGACGACGTGGTTGCGCGGGCGCATGGCGCCACGGTAGCGGGTCATCTTGGCCCGCCTTCCGCCGAGTGGCAGGAAAACGCACACATAAAACCACCTGAACATGGTGATGTTCCACCGATTGCAAAACTCGGTGACGGTATTGGCGAGGTAGGGATAGCGGAAAT
>JAJPXZ010000152.1 GCA_021205245.1 Planctomycetaceae bacterium | reverse complement strand
CGCCCGACCCCCCCCCCACGGTCTTGTAGACCTTGCCTCCCGGCATGGCGATGGTGTCAAGTGCAATCGAACCGACGACAAGTAAGGACATTCCCTCTCCCTTGAGCATAGCAGATTAAAAGTATTGCCGTCCGAGCGGACGGCAATACGGTATTGTGACACGAAAACCCCATCCTTTCAAGGAGAAAAAGGACGTGGTCAAGGCAGGGGTTCGGGGATGGATTCCCCTCCGTGTAACCTGTTTTGCAATAACGCGGTTAGCTCGGTTATCACCGTCTCGATCCCGTGCTGGGCCAACGCCCCCTGCCCGCCCGTGGCCGGAACGACCACCCGCCGCCCGTGCCGTGGTGTCTCGCCCGCTCCCAGTCCCGAGACCGGATCGTCCTCCATGACGACGGCGGTCATGCGCCCAGGATGGAGAAGCGCCTCCCGCATCGCCCCCGCGTCGGCACGGCGATGGCGGCGGAACAACCGCTCCCAGGTACCTGCCTGAACCACCGCGCCGTTGAAGGTGGTGCAGTTGATGCGGTCCTTCTGCTCCGCCGTCAGATCGGGATTAATAAGAGCCGCCACCAGCGCATATTCCGCTGCCGCGCCGCCCTTGGAATGACCGGTCAGGTGGATGGTCGTCGTCACCGGCAGGTCTGTCGCCTGACGTGCGACGAATTCCGCCGCCTCGGTGTATTGACGGGGCAAAAAACCGGTCGCGCCTTTCAGGTTGGTGGTGACCCAGTCGCGGTAGGTCTGACGGATCGCCGCACCGCCGAGGCTGGAGAAGGGATGCCGCTTTTGCCTGTCGCCGATGATGCTGCCGCGAAAAGCGATAACAACGTCGTCCTCGCCGTGGTGGGTCACCAGGGCGGCGAGACCATTCGTCATCATGGTCACGCCCTCCTGATCATCAAGGTAGGATAGCCGCGATTCTTCGGCCAGAAAGAGGAAATACTCAAGCTCCGCGTCCGAGCATGTCGAAGCGTCCCGGACCGCGTCGTCGCCGGCGTATCCGGTTACCACAACCAGGAAAATAAAAACGCCGATCCACCCGGCAAAGCGGGCGAATCGGCGTAAATTAGGTGCGGTGCATTTCATATCTTCAGAACGTTCTGTAAAAACTGCCGCGTCTTCGGGTGGTTCGGGTTGCCGAACACCACCTCGGGCGTGTCGTACTCCACCACCTGCCCCTCGGCCAGGAACATCACCCGGTGCGCCGCTTCGCGGGCGAATGCCATCTCGTGAGTGACGACCATCATGGTCATGCCGTCATCCGACAACTGGCGCATCACCTTCAGGACTTCGCCGGTCATCTCCGGATCGAGAGCCGATGTCGCTTCGTCGAAGAGGAGCACCTCCGGCTTCATTGCCATGGCGCGGGCGATGGCGACGCGTTGCTGCTGCCCGCCCGATAATTGCCTGGGATAAGCGTCGGCCTTGTCCGATAGGCCGACCTTGGCCAGCAGGCTAAGGGCTGTCGCCTCCGCCTCTTCGTAGCCGAGGCCGCGTACCTTGATAGGGGCAAGCATGAGATTACGCAAGACAGACATATGCGGAAACAGGTTAAAGTGCTGGAACACCATCCCGGTCTCGCGACGGACATCGGTCATGCTCACGCCCGGCGCGGTGATCTCCATGCCGCCGATCCAGATAGACCCGGAGGTCGGCACCTCAAGCAGGTTGAGGCAACGGAGAAGCGTCGTCTTGCCGGAGCCGGACGAGCCAATTAAACACACCATCTCGCCCTGGTTGACGGTGGCGCTGACGCCCTTCAATACCTCGAGCGGACCGAACTGCTTGTGGACGTTCTCGAGGCGAATCATCGGCTTGCGGGTGACTGCGGTCATGCGACGTGCCCCCTGCGTAGATGCTTCTCCAGCCTCGCCAACACCCGCGATATAGTGAAGGTCATGAGGAAGTAGATAAGGGCGATGCCCACATACATGGTAAAGTATTCATAATGTCGGGCCGCGACCAGCATGGCCCGGTAGGTCAATTCCGACACGGCGATAACCGACACCAGGGACGAATCCTTGATCATGGTGACGAACTCGTTGCCAATGGCCGGGAGCGCGTTCGCAAGCGCCTGCGGCAGAATGACGAAACGCATGACCTGGTGGTTTTTTAAGCCAAGGGAGAGCGCGGCCTCGCGCTGGCCCTTGTCGATGGAGAGGATGCCGCCCCGGAAAATCTCGCCCAAGTACGCACCCGAATTCAACCCGGCGGCGATAATGCCGGCGTAGACGGCGGGCGCGCGGTTGAAGCCGAGAAGCGGGAAAATGCCGAAGTAGAACAGCAGGATCTGCACCAGCATCGGCGTACCGCGAAGCGCCTCGACATATGCCATGGCCGGCAACCGCAGCCACGGCGATTTGCTGAGCCGCAGCATGGCGATGATCAACCCCAGGATCACGCCAATTGTCACGGACGAAGCGGTGATCCCCAGCGTATACAGCGCACCATAGATCAGGTTGCCGTTTTGGATTTCAGAAAGAATAAGGCCCCAGTTAACCATTTAGTTTTCCTGGAACCACTTGTCGGTGATGCGGTCGTATTCGCCGTTGGCGCGGATCGCGGTCAGGCCGTCGTTGATCTTCTGCAACAGTTCGGCGTTACCCTTGCGGACGGCGATGCCGTATTCCTCTTCCGACATGCGCGGGCTGGACACCTTCAGGCCGGTGAGGCGACGGAGATACGCCTGAGCCACCGGCAGGTCGACGACAATGGCGTCGATGCGGCCGAGTTTGAGGTCGGAGAACACTTCGTTGTATTTGCGGAACTGCTTGATGTTGGCGTTGTCTTCGCCGAGAACCGTCTCGACCATGCCCGCGCCGGTGGTGCCAAGCTGGACGCCGACGATTTTGTCCTTCAATTGGTCGATAGTCGTAAACTCCTCGCCGCCTTCCTGGACGACGATGACCTGGGCGGCGTTATAATAGGGCTGGGAAAAATCAACCTTCTGCAACCGGGCCTGGGTGATGGTCATGCCGGAGATGGCGGCGTCGAGTTTGCCCGATTCCAAGCCTTCGACCAGGGTGTCGAACGCCTGATTCTGGATGCGGACGGTAAAGCCGGCCGCGTCCGCGACCGCTTGGATAATATCCATGTCGTAGCCGATGGGGTTGTTGTTGTCGTCGGTGAACTCAAAGGGGGGGAACTCGGCGTTGGTGCCGACTACGACCTCGGCGGCGGCCAGGGGCGCACAGACGGCAAAAAGCAGCGCGGCGACAAAAAGGGATAATTTCGACATGGTCTATTCTCCGTGGAAAAATGGTGAAGCGTCCGGCGGCGGCCCATCATCCACCGCCGGGCGTGAAAGCGCGGTCAGCTCGACAGGCTGTCCTTGAGTTCGTTCAGTTCCTTGATCTGCCGCGCCAGTTCGAGGCGGCGGTTCTTTTCCAGTTCCACCACATTGGCAGGCGCTTTATCCAGGAAGTCCTGGTTGTGCAGCTTGAGGTTCAGTTTGTCCAGAGCCTTCGACTTGTTGTCGAGTTCCTTGTCGATGCGCTTCCGCTCGACCTCGACATTCATAAGGCTGGCGAGAGGCGCGTAGATCTGCGCTCCCGGCAGCACCTCCGACGCAGCCTGTTGCGGCTTCGGCAGGTCGACGCCGAGTTCCAGACCGTCCAATCCCGCCTGCGCGGTGATGATGTCGACGAGGGGCGAGAGCGAGTCGACATAGGCCTGATCGGCAGCGCTGACCGACACCCCCAGCTTGGCCTTCGGCGGCAGGTTGAACTTGGCGCGGATGTTCCGGATGGCGCGGATGACGTCCATGGCGCGGGCCATGTTGCGTTCGACCTCGTCGTTCCGGAGCGCGATCATCTTGGTAAAGTCGGGCCAGGGCGCGCGCACCAGCATGGGCGCGGCCGGTTCGGGCTCGCCCAGACCACGGTTCGGCGCCACCGTCGCCATCAACTGCCACACCTCTTCCGAGAAGAACGGCGCGACCGGGTGCAGGAGGCGCATGATATTGTCAAGAACCCAGGCGAGCACGCGTGCCGTCGTCTGCGCTTCCGGCCCGCCCGACCCGAGGACCGGCTTGGCCAGTTCCACATACCAGTCGCAGAAATCGCCCCACGAGAACTCGTACATCGTCTTCGCGTAATCGTGGAATCGGTAGGACTCGATTTGCTTTGTCGCCTCTTCCGTCACCGCCGCCAGGCGCGACAAAATCCACCGGTCCGGCATGGACAGCGTCGATTCGTCGATGGGTCCGGTGCCGAAGTCGACGTCGTCAAGGCGAATCAGCACAAAACGACTGGCGTTCCACATCTTGTTGATGAAGTTACGGCCCATCTCGAAGCGGGTGGGTGCAAGCTTGATGTCCTGCCCGTCGGTCGTCAGGGTACAGAGGGTGTAGCGGACCGCGTCCGCGCCATAACCCTCATAGGTGAACTCCTTGCCGAAGCGGCGCTGCTTGCCGCCCTGAATCATCACGACCGGGTCGATGCCGTTTTCGCGCGACTTCGACATGCGGGCGCCGTTCTCGTCCAGGATGGTGCCGTTGATATAGACCTGCTTGAACGGCACGGTGCCACGGAAATGCAGCCCCATCATCACCATTCGGGCGACCCAGAAGTAGATGATGTCGCGGGCGGTGACGAGCGCGCTCGTCGGATAATAGTACGCCAGTTCCGGCGTCTCTTCCGGCCAGCCAAGGGTGGAAAACGGCCACAACGCCGACGAGAACCAGGTGTCGAGGACGTCCGGGTCCTGGCGGATATTGGTGCTGCCGCATTTGCAGGCGGTGGGATCTTCCATCGCCACGATCATTTCGTTACAGTCGTCACAATACCAGACCGGGATGCGGTGTCCCCACCAGATTTGCCTGGAGATGCACCAGTCGCGTACATTCTCAAGCCACGACAGATACACCCGCTCCCACCGGGCCGGGACGAACTTCAGCTTGCCTTCTTTGGTGGCCTGGATCGCCTTGTCAGCCAGCGGCCGCATGCGGACAAACCACTGTTCCGACAAATACGGCTCCACCACCGAGTCGCAACGGTAGCATTGACCGACCGCGTGGCGGTGTTCGTCGACGTGATCGAGCAGGCCCGATTCCTGCAGTTCCTCCACCACCTTCTCGCGGGCACGGAAGCGGTCGAGGCCGGCGAATTTGCCTGCTTCGGCAGTCATCATGCCGTCGGTGCCGATGACGGTGATTTGTTCGAGATCATGGCGCAGCCCGGCCTCGAAGTCGTTCGGGTCGTGGGCCGGGGTGATTTTGACAACGCCGGTACCGAAGGCCGGGTCGACCATCTCGTCGGCGATGACCGGGATTTCCCGGTTCATGATCGGCAGGACGACGGTCTGGCCGATAAGGTCTTTGTAGCGTTTGTCGTCGGGGTGGACGGCGACGGCGGTGTCGCCGAGCATGGTCTCGGGGCGCGTCGTCGCGACGACGAGGTTGGCGCGCCGCCCTTTGAGGGGGTAGCGGACATACCAGAGCTTGCCGTCTTTTTCCTCGTGCTCGATTTCGTCGTCGGCGAGGGCGGTGTGGCAGCGGACGCACCAGTTGATCAGGCGGCGGCCACGGTAAATCAGCCCGTCGTTATAAAGACGGACAAAAACCTCACGGACAGCCTTGGACAGACCTTCGTCCATGGTGAAGCGTTCCCGCTCCCAGTCGCAGGAGCAGCCGAGAAGCTTGAGTTGGTTGACGATGGTGGAGCCGTACTTCTCTTTCCACTCCCACACGCGTTCGATAAACTTTTCCCTGCCGATCTGGTCGCGGTGCAGTCCTTCATCGGCGAGAGCGCGTTCGACAACGTTCTGGGTGGCGATACCGGCGTGGTCGGTGCCGGGCATCCACAAGGTCTCGTAGCCTTTCATCCGGTGATGGCGGATGAGGATATCCTGAAGCGTGTCGTTCAGGGCATGGCCCATATGAAGGATGCCGGTGACATTCGGCGGCGGAATCACGATGGTATAGGGCTGCTTGTTTTTATCAGGCGTCGAATGGTACGCGTTCGAGTCGAGCCATTCTTTGAGCCGTTTGGGTTCGACGTCGTTGGGGACGTAGTGTTTGGGCAGTCTGTCGGCGATGTTTTCGGCTTTAGCCATTGGTGTAAATCCTTGCGTCGTGGGGCGAAAAATGCGCTGGGCCGCTCCCTAGGAGGGCCGCGGCCACCGCCATTCCATTGTGCAGTAAAGGGCTTTTCATTTCAACAACAAACGGCCCAATCGGGGTCTGGACCACGGTTCTGCGGAGGTCTTGGCAGAAATCCAGACCTTATAACCAGCGTTTCCGCCGCAGATACCATATCGACGTCGTCGCGGTCGTCAGCATCAGGCCGATACTGAACAGGTACCCAAACGGCCAGTGCAGTTCCGGCATGATGTCGAAGTTCATCCCGTAGATACCGGCGATCAGCGTCGGCGGCGATAGTAGCAAGGTCACCACCGAGAGGAAGCGGATGATCTTCGATTCATCGACATTGATCATCCCCAGGGTGGCATCGAGGTTGAACTGCAGCTTGTTCATAAAAAACGCCGCCTCGTCCGTCAGGGCAATTAGGTCGATCTTTATGGAATCGAGGACAATACGCTGATCCCCTAGCCATTCGTCCGGCATATAGGTCGCGGCGAAATTGGCCACCCGTTGCAAGGAAGTGATGGACTCGCGGATATTCGACACAGCCTTACCCATTGTCCCGATTTGCCGCAGCGCCGCCTCCAATTCCGGGGTCTCCGATGCACCGCCCGTCGCTGTCTCGGAAAAGAGCCAGGCCGTCAGCGTTTCCATAGTACGCATCGATAACTCGATATTGTCGGCGCGATCGGCGACCGCCTCCTCGAGGAGGCGGCAGAACAACGCCACCGGCGTCTGTTTTCCCGATGCCGGGGGCAACCGGTGCGACACCCGGTCGAAGGAATAGAAATCGGCATAGCGGATGGTCAAGAGCATGTCCCGCCGCAGAATGAACGCTGCCGGACGCGGCGTGGCGATGTCGGCCCCTTCCTTGGGGAGCAAATTCGCAACCATCACCAGCGTGCCGTCGTCCTCGCGGTAAAGCCGGCTGGACAGTTCAATTTCCGCCATGTCGTGGCGGTTCGGCACCTCGAAGCCCATCAGCGTGTCGAGTCGGTCCAGTTCCAGATCCGACGGGCTGAGAATATCAACCCACACCGCCTCCGGCGGCACCGAGTCGAGATCGGCCTCGGTGGTACGGAACCCCCCTGCGTCATTCACGCTATAGACTATGGGCATACGAGCCGCTCCATTGGCTTGGCAAAGTGCTTATGGTTCGTCGTCAAAGGTGGGCAAGACCAGTTCCCGTGGCGCGACCGCGTGGGTCCCCCCGAACGCAAAGGCGAAGGCGCGCCGCAGCCCCTCGTTGAAGAACATCGGATCATGCCCGCCCGTCCACTCCTCATAGGTAATGTCGAGCCCGAGGCTGTTGGCTTCGTCGCGGAAGCGGCGGTTGAATTTCCGGAACGGATCCTCCACGCCGCAGGCGGCATACACGCGCGGCTTGATATCGCCCGCCGCCACGGTTCGCGCCCAATGCATGACTTGTTGTTCGGGCGCGACTTCAAGTTCATCCCCGAACATGCAGCGGAAATCCACCACCCGTTGCGGCCCGTACACTTTCGCGACAGCGGTCCAGTTGTTCATCTTTTTGAGCCGTTCGATATGCTCGCGCATATAGATGAGTCCGCTCGACAGGGCGCAGCAAATGCCGAACCGTTCCGGCCGCGCAAACGCCGCCCTGAGCGCGCCGTTGCCGCCCATGGAAATGCCGACGACGGCGGTGTCTTCTCGACGTGGCGAAACAGAAAACTGGCGGGTGATGATTTCCGGCAATTCGTCCGCGACCCAGGTGAAAAAGCGCTGGCCATAGCGGAGGTTGAAATAGTAGCTCCGTCCCACCTCGGGCATGACGAACACAACATTATACTCTTCGGCAAACACCGTCAGTTGCGTTGAATCCACCATGCCGCCGCTGTCCGAGCCAAGGCCGTGGTAGAGGTAACAAACGGCCGGCGGCGTAGCGCCGGCGGCTGCGGGGGTAATGACGGTGAGGCCGGTGTCCATCTCCAGCGTTTCGGAATAGACAGTGCCACGGAGAATCATCTGTATGTCCTTTCAGGCTCGGTGCCGAATCAGCTCTGGACGGAGTTCCCCTTCACCCAGCCGGCAAGTTCCAGTAAGCGGCGGTCCTCGTCCAGACCCGCGTTCTCCTGGGTGAGGAAATCGCCCACCATCATGCCGTTGGCCCCGGCCGAGAGAACCCAGCTACGGAACTCCTGCAAGCACTCGAGCCGACCAGCGCCGACGATGATGTTCCGTCCCGGCAACAGCAACCGCATCATGATGAGGATGGCGAGGCCGTCCCGGGCGCTGAGGGGCGCGAGGTCGCCGCAGGGCGTGCCGGGAATGGGAATGAGAAAATTGACAGGCACCGATTCGACCCCGGCGAGGTCGAGGTCTTCGAAAAAGTCCAGACGGTCGGCCCAGCCTTCGCCAATGCCGAACACGCCGCCCGAGCACACCTTCAAGCCCGCCGCCTTGGCGTTGGCGATAGTGGCGAGGCGGTCGTCGTAGGAATGGCTGGTACAGACACTGGGGAAATAGGCGCGGGACGTTTCCAAATTGTGGTGATAGCGACCAAAACCCGCCTCCGCCAGGCGGGCTGCACCCTCGGGCGAGAGCGCGCCCAGGCTGGCGCAAAGGGTGAGGCCGTCGACCCGGTCGCGAATTTCGGCGGCAGCGGCGCAGAGCCGGTCGATAACCATGTCGCCCGGCCGCGCGCCGGCGGTGACAAAACCGACGTGGGTCACGCCCCGCTCGGCCGAGCGCAACGCTCCCGCCACCATTTCGTCCACATCCAGAAGCGGCGTCGGCGGCGTCTCCTGTCTGCCGCGCCGCGATTGGGCGCAGAAGGCGCAATCTTCGGAACAGCTTCCGGAACGGGCGTTCACGACGCTGCAGATGAATGGCTCCAACTCAGCGGTCGATGCGGCCATCCGGGCGATAGCCATCAGGTCGAGGAGGTCGGTTGCGAACAGCGGCAATAATGCGATCGCGTCATTTCTGGCCAACCGTTCCCCGGCGAGGACATTCGCGAGGATTGACTTCAATTCGTGACGCATTTCCATATCCTTATATGCTTGGTTGCCCGGGGCGTCGCCCCCGGCGTTATTTTTCAAGAAGGAGAAACGGCAATGACCGCAACACCCCAGGGCAAAACGGTCCGCGAATCACTAACCGAGCAAGTTTACATCGTCATGCCCCAGCACCTGAACGGCTTCGGCAACCTGTTTGGCGGTCAGCTCGCCATGTGGATTGATCTTCTCGCCGGCGTTGTCGCCAGTCGCCACTGCCGCACCAAAATCACCACCGCCGCCATCGATAACCTGCGCTTCCACGAATCCGTCGGCCCCAGCTCGCTCCTGGTCATGCGCGGGCGGATGACCTACACCGGCCGCACCTCGATGGAGGTCCGCGTCGACAGCTTTGTTGAAAACACCATGACCGGCGAACGCTCCCTGGTCAACACCGCCTTTGTCACCCAAGTCGCCCTAAACGACGACAACCGCCCGATTCCCGTGCCGCCGCTCATCCCCGAGACCGACGAAGAGCGCGCGAATTTTATGGCGGGCAAAAAGCGCCGTGAATTCAGGCAGAAGAAATACGAACTCTACGAGTAGCAGAACTAGTTGCCGCCATGCTCCACAGCCCAGCGTTCGCCCGCTTCCAGCGCCGCCCGCACCTCGTCGTCCTCCATCTCATCGACCAGCATCGCCATGACGAGGCGCGAGCGGTAGCCGGCGGCTGTCCCTTCCCGGGCCAGCGCGAACGCGGCAAGCCATTGCAGCATCATCGAGGAATCGCGCTTTGATTCGCCGATGCGGATCATCTCCCCAACGGCGTCCACGCTGCCTGTCTTCGCCGCCCGGGTAACCCATTCAATCCTGCCCTGCTCGTCGCCCCGCCCGCTCGCTTGGGAGGCAATGGCAAGCATGGCCTGAGGATGACCAGCCTCTGCCGCCTGACGCAAATCGTCCATCGCCGCTTCGTCGTCCCGCTCCAAGGCTTCATGCACCAGTGCCATCAACGCGCGACCGTCGCCCTCTTCCGCCAGTTGCCGCAGATACGGCAGGACAGCCTCGTGATCACGCTCCGTCCCCAAGCCTATCAGCCGGCACCACGCCACAGCGAATTCCGCTTCTTCCTCGCCCGACTCCGCCCGGCGCGATAATTCCGCAAAACCACGCGTCTGGACAGCCTCATCCGTACGGAACAATCGTCCGAACGCTCGCACGTCATCGCCACGGAGATACTGTAATAATGCTATTACGTATGAAGACTCATCCTCATATGGTCCTTCGCCCTCGACGGCTCGGATCGGTCGCTCTGGCGGGAGCGTTTCCGGCCACGCGGCGAGGATGGCCGCCGCCCTTTGCCGCTCCGACGGAGCCATTATCCGTTCCATCACGGCGAGGGATTCCTCCACCGACTCGCGGCTCCGGCCTTCCATGTCCTCTTCCCCGTCCAACCCGGCGGCACCGATGGCGAACCAGACAAATCCGTCGACAAAGCACGGCTGGATGGTGAGGCGCTCATTGCCGAAGCCC
>JAJPXZ010000058.1 GCA_021205245.1 Planctomycetaceae bacterium | reverse complement strand
GTTTTTCAACAACGGCGCGGCCTGGTCTTGGGGTCTATGTCTGGTAAAGCATGCGGAAATAGAAAAATCTACTCGACAAGCGTCTGGGCATGGGGTAGTATGAATAACATCATTCAATCGCTTATAAAATACGTATGATATTTTATAGTTATCATTTCTCGCTGTATGACGGCCGCATCGGCGCGCATGCACAATCCAAAGCCCAAGGAGAACAGGAATGCAGATGATCATTAATGGAGCCAAGCGGAATGCCAGCGACGGTGCCACCATCGACGTGCTGAACCCCGCCACCCAGGAAGTCATCGATACCGTTCCCAGCGCCACCGACAAGGACATCCAGGAAGTACTTGAAGTCGCGCAGGCAGGCAAACGGCTGTGGGCCAAGACGCCCCAGCACGAGCGCTCCCGAATCATGGGCAAAATCGCCGACGCCGTCGTCGCCCACAAAGACGAGTTGCGGCAGATAATGGCCAGGGAGACCGGCAAAGCCATCAGTTCCACCGGCGACGAAATCGGCGAAGTATCCATGCTTTTCCGTGGCTATGGCGAAAAAGCCGCCCACCTCTACGGCATCAGTATGGCGGAGTCCCAGCCCGGCGTCGAAAACGACATCCTCTACACCAGGCGGGAGCCCCTCGGTGTCGTCGTCTGCGTCATTCCCTTTAATTTCCCGGCCGAGCTGTTCGCCCACAAGGTCGCTCCCGCCTTGGCCACCGGCAACGCCGTCGTGGTCAAGCCCTCCACCGACAACCCCATGACAGCCATCCGGCTGACCGAGATAATCCAGGAGTGCGGCGTCCCCGGCAGCGTCATCCAGGTGATAACCGGGCAGGGGTCGCGGGTCGGCAAATTGCTCTCCGCGTCGCCGCTCGTCAACGCCATCAGCCTCACCGGCAGCACAGCGGTCGGCATTTCCACCATGCAGGAATCGGCCAAGACGCTGAAGCGCTGCTATCTCGAGCTGGGCGGCAACGATGCCTGCATCATTCTCGAGGACGGCGATCTGGACCTGGCGGTTGCCGAGGCGGTCGAGGCGCGGGCGGTCAATGCCGGGCAGATCTGCTGCGGCACCAAGCGCTATATTGTCCATAATTCCGTCAAGGACGCTTTTGCCGCAAAGCTGGTGGAGCGCCTCAAGCAGGTCAAGGTCGGCGATACCATGGACCCCGCCACCGAGGTAGGCTGCCTTATCAACGAGAAGGCGGCGAAGGAGGTCGAGGACCAAGTCAACCTCACCGTCAAGCAGGGTGCGAAGTGTATTCTGGGCGGTAAGCGTTTTAACAAAACCTTCTTCGAGATGACGGTCCTGGTCGACGTGACGGCGGACATGGATATCGCCAGGGATATGGAGGTGTTTGGACCGGTCTTCCCCGTCATCGGCTTCGACGATCCCGAAGAAGCGGTGCGCATCGCCAACCAATCGGTTTACGGCTTGATGGGCGGGGTGATTTCCCGCGACATCTACAAGGCGCTGAAAGTCGCCTACGGGATGGAGTGCGGCGGCACGGTCATCAACGGCGCCAGCACCTACCGGACCATGGAAATGCCCTTTGGCGGCTATAAGATGAGCGGGCTGGGAAGGGAAGGCATCTCCCACACTCTCGACGAAATGACCCAGATGAAGACGATCATTCTGAAGCGGGCGTTGCAGTAAGGAACGGGTGATATATGACGCAGCATACCGCCCAGTACCTCATGGGGCTGGATGTCGGCACCACCAACCTCAAGGCGCTCATTTTCGATATCGACGGGTACGAAAGGGCGGGGGCCATTACCCCGACCCCGATCACCACCCTGTCGGAAGGAGGAGCCTACTACGACCCTGCGGTCCTGTGGGCGAGCGTGTGCCGCATCATCGGCGAGGCGCTGGCGAATCTCGCAGACGTGGTTCCCGGTGCCGGCCCAACCGACCTCAAGGGCATCGCGGTCGCCAGCATGGGCGAAGCGGGCGTGCCGCTGGACAAGGACGGCCGGGAATTATATCCCATAATCGCCTGGTATGATCCGCGCAGCGAGGCCGAAGCCCAA
This sequence comes from Planctomycetaceae bacterium, assembly GCA_021205245.1. GTDB lineage: Bacteria > Planctomycetota > SZUA-567 > SZUA-567 > SZUA-567 > JAJBSZ01. Next base: position 8,591 of record JAJPXZ010000058.1, on the reverse strand, counting down.
TGGTGGCGCGACTCGCACCACGAAGATCTGGTCATGGCCGTCTCTGGTCAAAAAGTACAGCACATCTTTTCCGCCAACAAACTCATGTGGCTGCGGCGGCACGAACCGGCTGTTTATGACCGTCTCGACAAATGGGCCTGCGTGGCGGACTATATCGCCTTTAAGCTAAGCGGCGAGCTGGCTATGGATTATTCCATCGCCTCGCGGACAATGCTGTTGGATCTGGAGAAGAGCGCCTGGTCCGAGAGGTTGTTGCAGGTGGCTGGCATTGACAAATGGTTTTTGCCGCCGTTGCGGAAGAGCGGCACCCTGGTGGGCAATGTCACAGCCGCAACGGCGGAACGCACCGGCCTGGACACCAGCACCCGCGTTTTCACCGGCGGCCATGATCATGTCTGCGGCGCGCTGGCGGTGGGCGCGACCCGGAGCGGCATTGTGCTGGATTCATCCGGCACGGCCGAAGCGGTCCTGACCACGGCCAAAGGCATCGCCTCGGGTCTGGATCTCAGCAGGAAGGGGTTTAGCGTCGGCAACCACACCGCCATGGGGAAATACTATACCTATGGCGCGATGCCCTCGTCGGGCGGCACGGTGGACTGGTCCAAACGGGAGTTCCCCACCGATGCATCGCTCAGCCCCGGGGCGCACGGGCTGTTGTTTTTGCCGCATTTACGCGGCAGTGCCTCGCCGACCAGGAATGCCGTCTCCAAGGGGAGCTTCCTCGGTATACGCGCCTACCACACCACCGCCGATTTCCGTCAGGCCGTTCTGGACGGGTTGTGTTTTGAACTGCGGGAAATCACCGAGGCGTTATTGGGCGACGAGCCTATCCGCAAATTCATCGCCATCGGCGGCGGCACCAAAAACGATCACTGGCTGCAAACCAAGGCGAATGTGCTGCAGGCGTCAATCGAAGTCCCTGCCGTGCAGGAATCCACCGCCTTTGGCGCCGCCCTGCTGGCGGGAATCGGCCTGGGCCTTTACCAGGACGTCGACGACGCTGTCGCCCGCACCTATCGCATCGGCAAGACGGCCGAACCGGACGCCGCGACGGAAGGACTCTACGAAGAGCTTTACCGGGTCTACCAACAACTCTACCAGACGCTTCTGCCTGTCAACACCCGGCTCGAAACAGTCGCTGTCGCCCCCTAACAGTCGACGCCCCGGCGCTGGTGCGCCGGGGCGTCATTTTCCGTGTCTGAAATCGCCGCTACTCGCCTGCGACAATCACCTGGACATTGGCTTCCTCGAACCGCTCGATAAAGGCGGGGTCGGTGATTTCCCTGTCGGTGATTATATAATCGATATCATCGAAATCGGCGAAAAGGTAGATGCTGCTTTTACTGAACTTGGTGTGGTCCAGGACGGCATAGACCGTCTTGGCCGACTGGATGAGGCGGCGCTTCAAGCTTTCCTCAAAGGGCGAGGACGCCGCCAAACCGATGGTGGAGCGGACGCCGCTTGCCGCGATAAACACCTTGTTCATTTCCACCCGGGAGATATATTCCTCCGCCTCGGGGCCTTGGGTCGAGACGTTCTGTTTAAACAGAATGCCGCCGGCCAGGAGCACCGAACAGTTGCTATCCACCAGAATAAAGGCGGCGGGGAGGGAATTGGTCAGGACGGTCACGTCGGAGCGGTTGACAAGCAGTTTGGCAATCTCGTTCGTCGTGGTCCCCGAATCCAGGATGATTGAGTCGTTATCCTCGATAAGTGCGGCGGCGGCACGGGCGATAGCCATTTTGCCCTGCTGCTCAATGACGCTCCGCGACTCGAACGGGGTGACTGTGCTCTTGGACGCCACGTGCACCTCGCCCCGCGAGCGTACAATCAGGCCCTGTTCCGCCAAATAGGTCAGGTCTTTCCGCAGCGTCGCGGGGGAGACGTCGAAGCTGTCGATTAGCTCGTTGACTCCAATTGAGTCGCGCGCGCGGATCATCTTCAATACTTCACTTCTTCGCGTGGACATGAACATGGCCATATCGCTTTCTATAAACAATGACGCCTATCATATATGAATCATAAGTTTCAAGTATTATATCATATCTTTTTCACTAGGCCAACAAAACCGCCGCAAAGAAACACCAGGCAGTGTTTTTTAGCCCGACACACGCTCTCCACCCATAAAATCCCGCGAGGAGTGAGCCGCAATGATAACTGTTATAAATCTTCATAATCTATCATAATTGATTATTAAAGATAAATAGTAATTGACTAACGCGATTCTATGATGGATAATGACAATAGCGCCTGTTCCTTAACGGGCTATCCCAAAAATCCACACGTCTTCTCACATCAATGCGCGATACTTCTCATAGGACCGGTCACTCCAGCGAAGAAAGGGAGTCGATAATGCCTCGAATCACTCGGAACTCGCAAATTCTCCACAAGGCCCGGGAATTGGGCTGTGCGGTGCCGGCCTTCAATTACTCAGATATCTGGGAGTTGCTGTCGATAGTCAAAGCGGCCGAGGAAATGGACGCTCCCGTTTTCGTCGCCACCAATATGCAGTCGTTTCAGGAGCAGCGGCCGGAATTCGCCGGGGCAATGGGTGTCGCGGCGCAAAGCAGTCTGGTCCCGATAGTCAATCACCTCGACCATTCCAACAGCGTCCAACTGTGCAAATATGCCGTCAACGTCGGATACCAATCGGTGATGATCGACTGTTCGAAGTCGCCGTTGGAGGACAATATCGCCAGCACCCGGGAGGTGGTCGATTATGCCCACCGTTTCGACACCATGGTCGAGGCGGAGCTGGGCCAGATACTGGGGAGAAACGAGGAAGGCTCTTTCGATGGCGGCGCGTTCCTGGCCGACCCGGACTCCTGCAAGCGCCTGGCCGAAGAGACGGATGTGGATTCCCTCGCCATCGGCATCGGTACCGCCCACGGCTTTTATACCAGTGAGCCGCGCATTCATTTTGATATAATCGAGAAGGTGCGCGCCAAGACCGATATCCCCCTGGTGATGCACGGTTGTTCCGGCGTTCCCTATGCCGACGTCCAGCGGGCCATCAAGTTGGGCATGTGCAAGGTCAATGTCGGGACGCAGCTTCATTATACCTATGTCACGCATTTGCGCGACCAGTTGAATGTCACCGTCCCGGCAAAGAACTACAATATTTTCGATTCGTTCCTTCCGGTTTCGGGAGCGATTACCGCGATCGTCAAGGAATGGATTCAGGTCTGCATGGCGGATGGAAAAGCGTCGTTTTTCCGTCCGGAAAAGAATCCGCTCGAGTCAGTCGACGCCTTGGCGCAATCGGTATAAAAGGTTGGTCCTATGAAAAATCCCATCGGCTTGCATATGTGTTATTGGCAAGGCTCCGCCATTGCCGGCGATATGGATCGGATGGCGGATCTGACGGCCGAAACAGGCGTCGACATCATGGAACTATCCGCCGGCGATCTCCGCGCCATGTCGCCGGCACAGCGCCGTGATCTGCGTGCACGCCTGCGCGGTCTTGGCCTGAAAACAACCATCAACGGCGGCCTGGTCACGCAGCAAAACGATATTTCCAGCCCCGACCCGGCAATTCGCCGCAGAGGTTTCGACCACTGCGTCGCCATGCTCGAGCTATGCGCCGAAATGGAGTCCACGAGCTGGTCCGGCCTGCTCCACAGCGCCTGGCTGCTGCGTCCCGACCCTGCGGACCCGCAGCGGGATAGACGGTTGACCTGGTCGCGCGCGGTGGAGGGGATGCAAACCCTCGCCCGCGAAGCGGAGCGCCACGGCGTCGTTTGTTGCCTGGAGGTGGTGAACCGCTACGAGCAGTTCGTTTTCAACACCGCTGAAGACGGTGTCGCCTTCTGCACGGAAGTCGGCAATGCGAACTGCAAGCTGTTGCTGGACACGTTCCATATGGCTATCGAAGAAGACTACATGCCTGCCAGCGTCATAGCGGCCCAGGAAGCGGCCTGCATCGGTTATATCCACATTGGGGAGTCGAATCGCCGTCTGCCAACAGGTATGCACTCCAACATCGACTGGCATGCTTTCGCCGAGGCTGTGAAAACAAGCGGCTATGAAGGCCCGCTGGTGCTGGAACCGTTTGAACTGGCAACCACGCCTGGCGCGTCAAAGGTGTGCATCTGGCGCGGATTTGCCGATCCGGATGATGTGCAGGCAATGGTTGCCCGAGCGCGGACGAGCGTTCAGTATCTCCGGAGCCTGTAGCGATAGTCTTGGCCCGGATGTGTTCGCACGAGATTCCTCAATAAAAAGACCCCCGACTCACATAAGTCGGGGGTCTTCTCGTATACCATTCTTTTACGATTAGTGCATTTCTTGTCCGCCGCAGATATTGATAGCCTGCCCGGTGACGTAGTCGGCCAGCTCGGAGGCGAGGAACACATAGCCTTTGGCGAGGTCGCGCGGGATGGCAAGGCGCTTCATGGGGACCGCGCTGATCCAGGTCTTGTACGACTCCTCCACCGGTGTCCCGTTCATCTTCAGGAACTGATCCGCTTCCCAGGCCGTCATCGGCGTGTCGACCGAACCGGGGCAGATGCAGTTGACAGTAATGTTCTTCTCGGCATATTCCTTCGCCAAGGTTTTGGTGAGGAGGATGACAGCCGCCTTGGAGCCGCTGTAGTGGGGGATGATGTCGCCTGCGGTCTTGCCCATCTGCGAGGCGGCGTTGATGATGCGGCCGCCGCCCTGCTTCAGCATCTGCGGGATGACCTCGCGGCAACCCAGGAACACGCCCCGCGTGTTGACGGCGAAGGTGTGGTCCCATTCTTCGACGGTGAGGTCGATCGTGTGTTTGAAGCCGTCAATGATGCCGGCGTTGTTGATCAGGACGTCGATGCGGCCGAATGCGGCCAGGGTGCCGGCCACCATCTTTTTGACCTGCTTCTCGTCCGAGACGTCGGCCTGAATCGCCACGCTCTTCTTGCCCGAGGCATCCACCTTGTCCGCCACCGCCTGAGCCGCCTTCATATCGATGTCGCTGGCCGCGACATTCGCTCCCAGCGCCCCGAATTCAATGCAAATCGCTTCGCCGATGCCGCTGCCCGCGCCGGTCACCAGCACGGTCTTGCCTGTGAAATCCAACATCGCTGCTTCCTCCGTCTCAATGGTTGATTATCGTTCTTTTATAGTTCCACAATACCTGTGCCACAGAGGAATTTCACTTCCTTGTGGATGCAATCGATGGCGTTTTGCCGTGTGGTATGGGGCTCCAGCGAGCAATAGCCCGTATAGCCGTCCGCGTCCATCCGGCGCAGAATGGCTTCGATATTGACGGCACCGCTGGAGGCATCCACATAGTAAATGGAATCCGACGCGTTCGCGCCGCTCATCCTGCTTCCCTTCCATTCGGGATCTGGGCAGAACGCCGGGTCGTAGATGCAGCCGTTATTGATGTGGAAATATGCGATGTAGTTCTTGAGGATCTCGTAAGACAGGGGGAAGGCTACAATGGATTAATGGAAATAATTGTTGGGATCATAATTCGTCTTGAAGCTGGGCGAGGCGAAATGGTCGATCACCTTTTTCATGGTTTTCGGGGATTGGGTAAAGTCGTGCGCTTCATTTTCGAGCGCCAAAACAATGCCCAGTTCCTCGGCCTTGCGTATCGCCGGTTTCCACATCACCTCCAGCGCCGCCATATCAAGGCCGTTGCCGTCAAAGAACTCGTCGGCGTAGTGGTTGATAATCCCCGCGCCAAAGCGCTTTGCCACCTCCACCGCATACACGAATTCTTTGGCGAATCCCTGCCGGTCCGCAGCAAAGCCACGGTCGAGGCCGCCGCCAAAGGTCAGGCAGCATACCGTGATGTCAAACTTCGCCAGCAGTTTTTCCGCCGCATCCAGATCCTTGCCGGAAAAGGCGAATCCACTCGGCGACTCGCCAATCACAGCGCAATTGTTGGCCCACAGTTCGACATTCCTGATGCCGAATCCCTGTGTCAGTTCCAGACAACCCTGAAGGGCGTCGCTCCCGGAAAAGGTATTAATGTTTAAGCCAAGTTTCATTGACATGCCTCCATGATGACAGAGCGGTAGTGTGGCGGATGGGTGCGGTTCGCTACCCATACAATAATCTGGAGGCTTTAATACCCCTTGATGGAGCGCCAGCCGCCCAGCTTCAGGTATTTGTTGGTGGCGGCGGTACCGGTCTTGCTGTCGGGTTGCATCTTCATGCAGGCGCGCACGGCGTCGATGGATTCGGGAATGGTGACGCTTTCCTGCGGGATGTTGATGGCAAACATGATATTGTCGCCCGACTCGACGATGGAGTCCTCCCACAGGCCGATTTCGTACATGTCGCCGCGCGGATTGCCGAGATCGCGGGCATAGCGGAAGAAGCTGGCGTTCCCCTGGAAGCCTTCGTCAATACGCACCACGCGGATGCGGTCGTGCTGTTTGAACGCTGCCAGCGCCTGCTCACTGGTAATCCTGCCTTTCTTGCCGTGGGCGACCACGGTGATGATGTGGCCATGGGTCACCGGCGTATGCACGAGAATACCGGTTGCTTCGACATGGGGCATGATGGTCATGAGGTCGACCGCCTGGTGCGACGGCGCCTTGTCTATTTGCAACGCGTTGGTGAGGCCGCGATGGTAGTCGCCGGGATCGGCGACGCGGCGGATGATGGTGATGGCGACCCGGTCGATGCCAAACGCGCGGTCCAGGCAGTCGACCGAGCGGATCAAGCCGGTGGTGTTGCAACTGGTCAGCTTGAGGTAGTTCGCCCCTAGGCCTTTTTCGTAATTGGCATAGCCGTGGAAAAAGACGTCGGCGACCGAATTCTTCTCGCCGCCCTGGAACACCGCCTTGACCCCCGCTTTTTCGTACAATTCTTTGTTCTTCGCGCCAACGCCGCCGGGCGAGGAATCCAGCATCACGTCCACCTTGCCGATGAGATCCGCAAACGTGCCGGCCACCGGGATGTCAGCCGCGGCGAAAGCGTTCTTGTCCGCGCCGTCGACCAGATATAGATCGTACGGCATGCCCTTTTCGCGAAGGGCGCGGATGGAGAGGGTGGGCATGAGATCGGCGATGCCGACCAGTTCCATATCCTCCTGCAATGCGACGCCGTCGGCGAGGCGCTGTCCAATAACACCGTATCCGGCAACACCAACCTTAATCATGGCTCATCTCCTCTTTTTCTTCCAAGACCAGCAAAATGGAAAAGCACCCACAGCTATAATGCGAATGGTAAAGCGGCAGGCAGTCGTCAGGCGCGTGTGAGGTTATGGGCGATTGACGCGCCATGGCGCAGCGCCTTGACCACGGGAAGCTCTTCCCCGCTCAGGAAGCGGATCAAGGCGCCACCGCCGGTACATATGTAGCTGATAGCGTCGCCCATGCCGTACTTGTTCGTCGCGGCAATGCTGTCGCCGCCGCCGATGACGGTATAGGCCGACGTGTCGCCCAACGCTTCCCACAACACTTGTGTGCCCTGTTCGCTTTCCGCCTGTTCGAACACGCCCATGGGTCCATTGACAAACACGGTTTTCGCCGCTCTGATCGTTTCGGCGAATTGCGCGGCTGTCTCGGAGCCGATATCCACCACCAGTTCCCCTTCCGGCAGTGCGCCTACGGCACTCTCATGCCGCACGCCATCCTTGACAAAGCCGAAATCGACAGGCAGCAGTATCTTTCCTGGATAGGACGCAAGAATCTCCCGGCCATCGTCAACCAATTCCTCATAGCCCTGTTTTCTGATAAATGCCCTGGCCGGTTCTCCAATATCTTCTCCCAACGCCCACAGGAGAACCTCGCCCACCAGACCGCCGGCCAATACCTGATCCGCGATACCGCCTTTAAGGACGGTCTGCAGCATCATAAACGCGTCACCGATCTTGGCGCCGCCGAGGACGAAGACACACGGCCGCTCCGGCGACTCCATAAGCCCCGAGATTACGCAAAACTCCTCCTCGAACAGACGGCCCATCGCGGACGGAAGAACCTGCTCGAATCCGCACAAGCTCGGCTGGTCACGGTGCGCCGCGGCAAAGGCATCGCAGACGTAGAGGTCGGCGAGCGGAGCCAGTTTCCGAACGACCAGCGTCTCCGCCTGTTGCGCGTGGGTCAACTTCAACTTCAGCTCAAACAGCGTCTGCTCTTCGGAAATAAACCGAACGTTGTCCAGCAGCAAAACTTCGCCGTCCCGCAGAGCGGTGATAGCGGCACGGGCAGTCGGACCGCAGACATCTTCGACAAAGGTAACATCCTGACCCAGACATTCGGCCAAGACTGTGGCATGTGGTTCGGTGCTATAGAAGTTTTTGTATTCGATATCACTGCCTTGATGGGCGAGGAGGACGAGGCGGCAGCGCTTATCGATCAATTCCCGCAATGTAGGTAGACACGCCTTTATGCGCGTCGTGTCTTTCAAACACCCTGTCTTGCGGTCAACCGGCTGATTAATATCGATGCGGCACAGGACGGTTTTGCCGCGCACATCGACATCATCGAGCGTCTTGATGCCAAAACGCATAGTTCGCTCCTCACCATGTATTCAACCTCACCTCACCCGTTATCCGCCCAGCGCATACAGCACACTGACGACCATCTCGCAGCATTTGCCATGATGTTTATATCAGTATACATCATAAGTAAACACTAGCAATTATTATATAG
>JAJPXZ010000161.1 GCA_021205245.1 Planctomycetaceae bacterium | reverse complement strand
ACGCTTTACCTCGATTCCACACGTCCGCGCAAGGGCTTCGTCCATATTGGCGTCACAGGCAGTACTTGAAAGGGAGACAAGCATGAATGTCGGTCTGGTCAAGGAAATCAAAAACCATGAATACCGGGTTGGGCTTACCCCTAATTGTGTGAAAGCCTATGTCGGTGACGGCAACACGGTCCTGGTGGAAGCGGGCGCGGGCGAGGGTTCGGGCTTTCTCGACGCGATGTACCGCGATGCCGGCGCGGAACTGATTCCGGATGCCGCCACCGTCTGGAAGCGGAGCGACATGATCGTCAAGGTCAAGGAGCCGATCGAATCGGAATATGGATACCTGCGCCAGGGGCTTATCCTCTATACATATCTGCACCTCGCCGCCGACCGGCCGTTGACCGATGCCATCCTCGCGTCCGGCACCCAGGCTGTCGCGTACGAAACAATAACCGATAGCCGTGGCCTGCTTCCGTGCCTGACGCCGATGAGCGAGATCGCCGGCCGCATGTCGGCGCAGGAGGGCGCGAAATATCTCGAACGTCCCTTTGGCGGCAGGGGCGTGCTGCTGGCCGGCGTTCCCGGCGTCACCAAGGCCAATGTCGTGATAATTGGCGGTGGCGTTGTCGGGATGAATGCGTGTAAAATAGCTGTCGGCCTGGGCGCCAATGTCACAATCATGGATGTCTCCGCCTCCCGCCTCGCCTATCTCGACGATATTTTTGGAAGCCGCATCCAAACCTTGTACAGCACCCGCGCCAATGTGCAGGACGCGATTGCCGAAGCGGATTTGGTCATCGGCGCCGTGCTTATTCCCGGCAGAAAAGCGCCGCACCTGATAAAACGCGAAGACCTTAAACTGATGAAAAAGGGCGCGGTCCTGGTGGATGTGGCTGTCGACCAGGGCGGTTGTTTCGAGACCACCCACGCCACCACCCATCAGGATCCCATTTTCATCCTGGACGACATTGTGCATTACTGCGTGGCGAACATGCCCGGCGCGGTCTCGCATACGTCCACCCTGGCCCTGACCAACACCACGCTCCGCTATGGACTACTGATTGCCAAGAACGGGCTGGAGCGGGCGGTCGCCATGGAACCCGCGCTGGTACCGGGCGTCAACTGCTATGGCCACCGCTGCACCCTGCAGGGCGTCGCCGAAGCGTTTGAGCTGGAATGTCATGACATCACCAAATTGATCGCCGCCGTGGCATAAGACATACAATCGCACCACCACACGGAAATAAGGGAGGTATGTATAATGAGCCAGATTCATCAAAATACCCTCGTGTCACGGGCCAAAGCGGTGATACCGGGCGGCATGAACACCAACATCCGCGACTATCCCGTCGATTTTGTCGTCTCCAAGGCCGAAGGCGCGTATATCTGGAATCAGGACGGCAAAAAATACATCGATTACCTCGCCTCCTGGGGACCGATCATCGCCGGCTATGACAACAAGCAGATCAAAGCGAAAGCCGCGCAGGCTCTGGAACGGTACGACCTCTACGGCCCCGGCGTGACCGAGGCGGAGGTGGCCCTGGCGGAAAAACTCTGCTCGCTCCTCAAAGGAATGGAACGCGTCCTCCTCTGCAACGGCGGCTCCGACGCCACCTTCCACGCCCTCCGTTTGGCCCGCGCCTATACCGGCCGCGAGAAAATCGTCAAGATGCAGGGCGGTTTCCACGGCTGGCACGACTATGTCCTCATGAACGTCATGTCCGCTCCGGAAAACGCCTACAAGCTGGACCTCATCTCCGCCGGCATGCTGAAGAGCGCCGCCGACAAGACGCTGATCTGCCGCTATAACGATCTTGAAAACTTCCGCGACACCTGCAAGAAGAACAAGGGCGAAATCGCCGCCGTTATCGTCGACCCGTGCAACTCGCCCTTTGGCTGCATCAAGATGCACGACGACTACGCCAGCGGCCTCCGCAAGATATGCGATGAGGAAGGCATCATCCTTATCTTCGACGAGGTGGTTACCGGTTTCCGGGTCGCTCTGCGCGGCGCGGTATCCTTGTTCGATATCACTCCCGACCTGATCTGTATCGGCAAGGGCATGGCCAACGGCTTCCCCATCGCCGCTGTCGGCGGCAAGGCTGAATTGATGAACCACTTCAACACCAACCCGGGCGGCAAGGTCGCCTACCAGGCCACCTACTACGGCCATCCGCTTCTCGCCGCCGCCTCCCTCGCCACCATCGAAGTGGCGGAACAACCCGGCTTCTACGAACACATGTCGGCCATGGCCGAACGGCTGTGCAAGGGACTGGAAGGCATTGCCGGGAAAATGGGCATCCCCTTCTGCACCGAGCATCAGGGCGGGCTTATCGGCCTCTTCTGGGGCGAGGGGCCGTTCTCCAATTACGACGAACTGGTCACGAAGATTGACCAAAAAGCGTCGGACGATTTCCGCCACCGCATGATCGACAAGGGCTACTATTTCCCCATCGGCCCGTGGAAGCGCCTGGTGACCATGAACAACCACAGGGAAGCCGATATCGACGAAACACTCGCCGCGGCGGAAGAGACGTTCAAGGAAATGAAAAAGTAAGCGCTGACGACTACGATGGACGCGATGCCCTGTAAAAGGAGTAGGGATGAACGGTGAAAAACTGAGCTATCTAAAAAGCATCAAGCCCGGTCCACACCGGGACGGGCGCGAGGTACTGAAAGAGGGCATCGAGCTGGGGAAAACCATCCAGTCGGGTACCAGCCGGTTTATCCGTGAAAGCGGCTACAAAAGCTTTCTGGAGTACCGCAGGCAATTGACCCGGGAGGGTAAAATCCTCTGGAATATCCTGCTCGGCCTGGGGACGCTTGACGATCAAATCCAGGCGATTAAGGACATCGAGGCCTATTGCAAACGGACCGGCCTGCAGGTGAACCTGATCCAACCCATACCCAGCGGCATCACCGGCCTGCCGAAAGAGCTGATGGACAAGGCCCCAGCCACCACCAGCTTTGTCATGGACGATTTCTCCGATTACCAATCGCAGGTGGAAGCGTCGGGCATCGAGGTGTCGTTCATGGACTGGATCCTCTCCAGCCCGGCGGCTATTGAAACCACCACCAAGGCGTTACAAGCCGGCGGCCCGATTGTCGGCGTGTTTTCGCAAATTATCTGGGGCTATCCCGGATTCAACGACGATGTCACCCGCTTCACCGACATGGTGAAGGCGCTGGGGATGATGGCCTCCAAATACGATGAGGAGCGGGTGGTCCTCACCTATACCGACGACGGGCTGGGCGGATACTGCATGGATTGCGTGTCTTATGTCGGGTATTCGCTCCTGGAACATTATATCTGCACGAAGCTGTGCGGGGCGCGCTATATGATCGCGTTCGGCGGCCTCCTGAGCGACAACGACATCCGCCACGCCACCGCCCTCGCGATGGACAAAACCATGTCCACCCCCGAGCAGCCGGTCATCCACTACGTCAACGGCTCGACCAACCTCCAGTGGGATCACGACATCCACGGCAATTACGGCGTCAGCGTGCCGGAGGCGCTGTTCGCCATCCTGGTGGAGCGGAAATACAAGATCGGCATGGGCTTCAACCCGGTGTCGATTACCGAGAAGATCGCCGTCCCGACCCTCGAGGAACTGATGAATATTTTCGCGGCGCAGAAGCGCGCCGAGGAAAAAGCGCCTGACTGGGAAAAGTTCATGGACTTCACCGAGTTGGAAAAAATGCGCGACGTCATGGCCGAACAGGGCGAAATCTTTTTCGACAACGCGCTCGAAGGCATGAAGGCGGCCGGCATCGACATCGCCGACCCGCTGGAAATGATCCTGATGATCCGCAACATGAACCCGATGAAGTTCGAGTCGCTGTTCCACCCGTCGACCTGCAACTCGGACAGCAATGAAGTAAAACCGTTCTATCCCACCATCCTGGGCAAACAGACCCAGAAGATGAAGGAAGGAATAGCCGAGCAACTAGCCGAAGCCGGCCTGAAGGGTAGCCTTCGCGACAAGAAGATCGTGGTCGCGTCCGGCGATTGCCACACCTACGGGTTGCTGCTGGTGGAGGGGATTCTCACCGACATGGGCGCGCACACGGTCAATGGCGGCGTGGATATGGATCCCATCGATTTACTGGACATGGCGGACGAGGAAGGCACGTCGCTCCTCGGCATCAGTTGCCACAACGGCCAGGCCCTCGACTATGCCCGGCAACTCAAACAGTTGGCGGCTGAACGCAAGGGGAGGGACTACTTCATGTTTATGGGCGGCGTTCTCAATTCCATCCTCCCCGGCGACTCGGCGCCGGTGGATGTTTCGCATATGGTCAACGAGCTGGGCGTCTTTGCCAGCAACGATCTGCGTGAGTTGGTGGTACAGTTGCAGGCGCAATAAACAGGGAAGAGTACTTTGACACGATTACGCCTCAGGCCGAACGGAATCGGCCTGAGGTTTTTTGTGGTAGTCGATTCACTAGTCGTGGATGACGGCGACCTCGTACCGCTCCAATGCGTCGCGCAAGAGCGGATCATGCACCGGCTGATCGGTGATAAGCGCATCCAGGCTGGCGAAATCGGTAATAAGGTTGATGCCGTTGCTGCCAAGCTTGCTCGAATCGATGACGGCATACACCTTCTTGGCTATCTGCATCATCTGTTTCTTGATATGGCATTCGAGGGGCGAGACGACGCAGAGGCCGGTGGTGCCGCGCACGCCGCTGGCTGACAGGAACATGGTATCCACCTCCAATCGGCTGAAATACCGCTCCGCCTCCGGCCCGACCAACGACATGTTATTGGTATCGAGAACCCCGCCGCAGACATTGACCGATATGTTGCGGTTGGCCAGCACGACGGCGATATAGACGGAATTGGTGATGACATGGAGGTGCGGGTTGGACGGCAGCTCCTGGGCGATGGCGAGAGTGGTGGTGCCGGAGTCGAGGACGATAGACTCGTTCTCCGCGACCATCCTCGCGGCGATGCGGGCGATGCGCTTCTTGCCTTCGGCATTGACGCTGCTCCGCGCCGAGACCGGCATCACCGACGAGGAGCGGGCGATATGGGCTTCGCCCCGCGTCCGGGCGATAAGGCCCGCTTTCTCCAGATGGGTAAGATCCTTGCGGATGGGCGCGGCCGATTCGTTGTAGTGGCGGATTAGTTCGTCGACAGCCACGGTTGAGTGCATTTGAATCGTCTTCAGTATATCCTGCCTGCGTATATGCAAATTCATAGGCTCTGCCTCCGGCTAGAATAATCATTACATATTACAATGTATTACATATAATCGTTTAGGCAAATAAATTTATCAAAAGACTGTGCTTTTGCGAAAAATACTGGGCTATTAGTCGTAGTATTCCCCTAACCAGATGATATGGAAAATTCGGGACAGCATAAAAAACCCTTACCTCTTTGTGCATGGCGCTTTGAAATCAATATGATGCAAGAAAAGTTAGGATATGATTAAAAAAACGCCATAAATGATAGAAAGAGGTTGACTAGTAATTACCGGTGATTTATACTGAATATTATTGATAGTCCAGTCCGCACTACCCTCTATTCGCACGGGCGAGCCATCTTTCGCAGGTCCACCAGCGCCTTCACCTAACCTGCGCTCCACATGATGACTATGCTTTTTGGCTCTCCCGACCCCAATCGTACCACAGCCAATACGGCTCCCCATTCGCAGGTGCTCTCACTCTCTCATTTGACCGGGTGTGGACTGTGTGGCGCGGCGATGACGTCAAAATCCGCTGATACAATTGATTGGAATGAAAAGAGGGCCGGAGTATGGAACAGGCAAACTACCACCTGCACGTCAACAATGTATCAAAGAGCTTTCCCGGGGTTAAAGTCCTGGACAATGTCAGCTTTACCCTGAAAAAAGGCGAAGTCCGCGCTTTCCTGGGTGAAAACGGTGCGGGTAAATCGACGCTGATGAAAATCCTGATGGGCATGTACACGCCGGACTCGGGCGAGATCCTTTTTGAAGGCAAGCCTATTCACTTCACGAACCCCAAGCAGGCGCTCGACAACGGCATCTCCATGATCCACCAGGAACTGAATCCCATCCCCGACATGAGCGTCGCAGACAACGTCTTTCTGAATCGCGAGACGCGCATACCCGGCACGCCCTTCAGAGACAAGCGCGATGTGGAACGAAGAACCCAGGCCCTGCTCGATCAGTTCAAGATGAACATCAACCCCAAGTCGCTGGTTCGGTCGCTCACCATCGCCCAAACCCAGATGATCGAGATTATCAAGGCGGTCTCGTGTAACGCGCGACTGGTCATCATGGATGAGCCGACGTCGTCCCTGGACGGCGACGAGACGGAAAAACTGTTTAGCATAATCAAAGAATTGAAAAAGCGCGATGTCGCCGTCATCTATATCACGCACCGCCTTGAGGAAATTTATCGGGTGGCCGACAGCGTCACCATCCTCTGCGACGGCCGTATTACCGGGAACGCCGGCATCAATGACCTTACCGAAGACCAGATCATCGCCCGCATGGTTGGCCGTGAATTGGCCGAACTCTACCCCAAGGTCGACGCCAACATCGGCGAGGTGGTGCTGGAGGTCAAGGGCCTGACCAAGCCGGGCGTTTTCGAAGACGTCAATTTCCAGTTGCGGAAAGGCGAGATGCTTGGATTCGCCGGACTCGTCGGCGCCGGCCGCAGTGAAATCATGCGCGCCGTCTTCGGCCTGGACTGGTTCGAGAGCGGCGAAATCTTTATCGAGGGCAAGAAGACGATAATCAAGAATGCCGAAGCGGCTATCAACAACGGCATCGCCATGCTGCCGGAAGACCGTAAGGACTGGGGTCTTATCGGTTGCCGTTCCATCCTGGAAAATGCCTCGCTCGCCAGCCTCAGACGCTACAGAAGGGCGTTCCTCGACAAGAAGATGGAACGGGACGAAGTCATCGCCTGCGTCAAAAGCCTGACCCTGAAATATACCGACATCAACAATAACGTGTTTTCCCTTTCCGGCGGCAACCAGCAAAAGGTGGTGCTGGGCAAATGGCTCCTCACCAACCCCCGCATCCTGATTGTGGACGAACCCACCCGGGGCGTCGACGTCGGCGCAAAAGCGGAAATACACAAAATCCTCTCCACGCTGGCATCGAAGGGGATGGCCATCATCATCATCTCCTCGGACATGCCGGAAATCATCGGTATGTGCGACCGGATCCTGGTGGTCTCCTCGGGACGCATCACCCGCGAGGTACACCGGGATGAAATCATTCGGAAAGAAGTAACCCAGGAAAATATTCTCGAGAGCGCTTTAAAGGAGGTGGCAGTATGACAGCGAATGTGACCAAGTCCGGCGTGAGAATAGGCAGTGCCTATACGTCATGGACCGACCTGTTCCAGAAATACGGGATTTTCATCATCCTGGTCGGCATGATTGTCATCATGTCGATGACGAACGAGACGTTCCGCACCTCCTCCAACGTCATCAATGTCGTCAACCAGGTCGCCGTCAACGGCATTATCGCGCTCTTCATAACCCTGGTCATCATCACCGGCGGTATCGACCTCTCGGTCGGATCGTCCATCGCCTGCGGCAGCGTGATGCTTGGCTATGTACTGACCCTTAACCCGTCAGCAGGGACGATTCCCCTGGCATGCATTGCCGCCATTGTGTTCTGCGGCCTCGCCGGCGTCTTCAACGGTATTTTCATCGCCCGCTTTCGCATGACTCCGTTTGTCGTCACCCTGGCCAGCCAGATGATGCTCCGCGGCGTCGCCTACATCATCTCCGGCGGACGGACCTTTACCTTCAACACCCCCGCGTTCAGAACCATCGGTCAGGGCAAGGTGTTCGGCGTCATTCCCGTGCCGATTCTCGTTCTTCTCGGCACCATCGTCATCGCCTATATACTCCTGCATATGACCCGCTTCGGCCGACACATCTACGCGGTCGGGGGCAACGAACGGGCGGCCGAGGCTTCCGGCGTCAATGTCACCCGGGTCAAGCTGGCCGTCTACACCTTGATGGGCGTCTTCGCCGGCGTGTCCTCCATCGTCCTTACCTCCCGGGTGTATGCGGGCCAGCCGTCCATCGCCGAGGCCTACGAGTTCGACGCCATCGCCGCGACAATTATCGGCGGCACCAGCGTCAACGGCGGCATCGGCTCCATCCCCCGCACCATTGTCGGCATCATTATCTTCGGCATTATCAACAACGGCATGAACCTCTACGGCGTCAACACCTATTACCAACGCGTGGTCAAGGGCCTCATCATCCTCGGTGCCGTGTTGCTGGACACCTATATGCGGCGCGAGAAGAAATAGGCGAAAAAACAGAACAATTTGTGCTCCGTTTTCAGACTGAATTACCAACGAAAGGTGCCATCATGAAGAAAAAAACCTGTGCGGGAATTTTGCTTGCTGCGTGTGCGCTGTCTTTGCTGATTGCGTCGTTAGTCGCGCCTTCCATCGCTGGGGAACCGGAGAAAAAGACCAAGGGCTTTACCGTCGGCGTCCTGGTCAAGATGTATACGGACATGTATATTGTTAAAATGCACGAGGCAATGTTCCGGGTACTGGATGAATATGTGGAGCAAGGCATCGTCGCCGAATACACCGCGCTCGACGCAAACCTCGACGTGCTCAAACAACTTAATAACGCGGATGATCTTATCGCCAAAAAGGTCGACCTGATTATCATGTGCCCGGCCGAGTCGACCGGCTGCGCCCCCATCGTGGACAGCGCCAACGCGGCGGGAATCCCCATCGTGGTCGTGAACGCGAAGACGGATAATGTCGAAGACGCCACCGCCTTTGTCGGTTCCGACGATGTCGAAGCGGGACGGATGATGGGCGATTTTATTATTGAGAAGAAAGGCCCGAACGCCACCGTGCTGCACCTCATGGGCATTATCGGTAACTCGGCCACCACCAATCGCGGTGAAGGCATTATGGAGGCGTTCTCCAAAGCCAACATCAATATCCTGGACGAACAGACGGGCAAGTGGAACCGCGACGAAGGCATGCGCATCACTGAAGACTGGATCCAGCGCTATCCGAAATTCGACGCCATCGTCAGCGACAATGACGAAATGGCTGTCGGCGCCGTCAATGCGCTTATGATTTCCGACCGCAAAAAGGATGTCGTGGTCATCGGCGTCGATGCCACCGACGATGCGCTCGTGTCTGTGAAAAACGGCGAACTCGACGCAACCATCCTCCAGGACGCGGTTGGTCAGGGCGAGGGTGCGGCGAGGGTCGGCATTGCCATTCTGACCGGACAGCCCTATGAAAAGAACTTCCTCATCCCCTTCACCTTCATCGACCAGAGCAATGTGGACGAATTCCTGCCGCAGTAATTGTGGTTGTACACGACTTCACTACAATGGGAAAGGGGATGCGTAGGCATCCCCTTACTCATGGCGATCGGGATGGAGAACACATGCGCATACTCGGCATCGACACCGGAGGAACCTACACCGACGGCGTGATCCTGGAGCGGGAATCCAAACGCATCCTCGCGAAAGCGAAGACCCTCACCACTCCCCACGATCTGGTCCTGGGCATTCAGGCTTGCCTGGACAGTCTCCATTTCGAAGACGCCGAGCCGCACATCGACCTGGTCTGTCTTTCCACCACCCTCGCCACCAACGCGATTGTCGAAGGGCGCGGCTGCCGCGCCGGGTTGGTGCTGATAGGGAGAGTTCCCGATGGCACGCTGCCGGTGGATGAATACGAGTTCCTGAACGGCCGCTTCACCATCAAAGGCACCGTGGTCGAACCGCTGGAGGAGCGGGAGGTGGTAGCGGCGCTGGATCGGATGCGCGGCAAATACGAGGCCTTGGCTGTCTCCGGATATGCCAGCGTGCGCAACCCCGCCCACGAACAAATGGTGGGTTGCCTCGCCCGGGACCGTCTTGGCATTCCCGTCGTCCATGGCCATGAGGTGACGATGGCGCTTGGCTATTACGAGCGCACCGTCACGGCGGTACTGAACGCACGGCTCATACCCATCATCCAGCATTTGATTGCGGCCGTCTCCCAGGTACTGGAAGCGAAAAACATCCAGGCGCCAATCATGGTGGTGAAGGGGGACGGCAGCCTGATGCAGGCGTCCTACGCGCTGGAACGCCCGGTGGACACCATCCTTTCCGGTCCCGCCGCCAGCGTCATCGGCGGCGCGTACCTGTCTGGCCACGACAATGCCATGATTGTCGACATCGGCGGCACGACGACAGATATTGCCCACATCCGCAACGGGAGAACCCGCATAAACGAGGATGGAGCGACTGTGGCGGGATGGCGGACGCGGGTGCGCGCGGCCGACATTTGCACCTTCGGTCTGGGCGGCGACAGCGCTATTCGCGTCGAAGACAATGGCAGCATCGAAGTCGGACCGCATAAGGTCACACCATATTGTCGATCACACGCAGGCGAACCGCAGCGCGGCTTCACCCCAACCGATGTCCTGCATATCCTGGGGGAATATATGGAGTGGGATGTGGCGGAGGCGATCCGGGGCGCTCTCGGCTGCGGCAATGATGCGGATGTCGCTGTTGATCCCGCCCCGTTCGCTTCCCTTGCCCACCAAGCCGTTATGGAAAAACTGAACCACTGCCTGCTAGAGGGCTTGCGTCTGGAGGAATCGACGCCACAGGCGATTGTCGGCATTGGCGCGCCATCCGCTCACTGGATGCGAAAAATCGAGAACCTGTCGGCGATTCCTCTTTGCATACCGGAGCACGCCGAAGTCGCCAATGCGGTCGGCGCGGCCGCCGGTGGGATTTTTGAGCAAAGTCAGGTGCTGGTTCGAAGAGATCGGATCGGGGACCAATACATTGTCCATTCCACGCGGGAACGGTTGGATTTCCCCGACCTCGCAACAGCAAAGAAAACAGCCGAACGACTGGCAGCCGAGCTGGCGCGCGAGTGCGCCGTCAAGGCCGGTGCCGACCACCCGGATGTGCGAATCAGCCGAGACGACATCCTCGACGAAAACGGTTCCTTCCTTGAGTTCCGGGTCACCGCCCATGCGTTTGGTTATCCGTCATCCATCTGCCCGTAACGTGTCCTGGGTACAATGGCTTATCCGTTCCGAAGACATCATCAAATCGATTCAGGCCGGCTCCGCCTCGCGCGGAACCGGCCTGATTTATTTTCACGCACAGTAGACAGGCTTCCGTTATTGCGGGAGTCCGAGGGTGGCTTTGACGAATGCGATGTCTGTCTTGGTTTCTTCAGCTAAAAAGACGAGGTCCTGTTCGTTTGGACTGGTAACGCCCGCCCTGGCACACGCTTTTTTGATTAGCGATTGACGGAAGCGGGTAATGTCCGCCTCCTGGTGTTTGATATAGCCGGGATCCTTCGGAAGAACGATATTGACCCCAACCTTGTCCTCTTTGACAGGATCGCCAAAGAAGATTTCTATTCCGTTGTCGCGGGCAAAGGAGAGTTGGGGCTGGATGTGCTTGCCGGCACCGGTGTACTCTGTTTCACTGATGACGAGAATGGCGTCCTCCGGCATCTCCTGTGCGAGGGAAAAGGCGGCAGCCAGCGCGGTATTTCCAGCCGGGCCTCGTTCCAGCCCTTCCAGATTGGCCAGAACTTCAGTGATGTAAAAAACCTCTCCCTGCTTCACGGTGACGTACCGGTCCATATAGCGTAACGCCCGGGCTGCCGAACGCGGCGTATCGGAGTGGTCGGGATCGGTGGCGTAGGGAACGCCGAAGCCGGTGTGGCCGGTGGTACACGATTTTCTATTGAACTGGGAGTCGGACGCCATGTGCAGGCCCACGAGATCAATAGAAGCGGCCACCATCGCCGTGTGATTGCTTCCGGCTTTACTCAAGCCGCGCGCCGTGCCGGTGATCATGCCGCCGCCGGCGTTGGTGCACACCACCATATCGGGATCCCGTCCGACCATCTCGCGGCACTGCATGGCTATTTCGTACCCAAGCGTTTCGATGCCGGCGATGCCGAATGGTGAATACAGTGACGCGTTGAAGTACCCGGTCTCCTGCATGATGGTAAGATAGGAATAGAAGAGTTCGGGACCGACTGAAAGCTGGACCACCTCGGCACCGTAGGCTTCACACTTTCTCGCTTTTTCGATAATTTCCGGCTGACCGACTCCACGGGAGTCATAACACTCCTGGACGACAATGCATTCCATGCCCTGCATTGCCGCCTGGGATGCGACAGCCGCACCGTAGTTGCCGGAGGTAGCGGCCATGACCCCCTTGTAACCAAGTTTTTTGGCGTGAGCGACAGCGCAGGCGGCGCGCCTCGCCTTGAAGCTGCCGGATGGGTTGGCTGCTTCGTCCTTGGCGAAAATGCGGGCTCCCCGGCCGGGCGCGGCATAACGTCTGGACAAAGCCGTGATGTTCCGCAACTCGATGAGCGGCGTGTTGCCGACAGCGGTCCGCGATTGGATTTTTGTGACTTCTTCCAGCGTGTAGCCGGTAGCGTTCATCAGCGCTTCGTAATCGAAAGCGATAGAGCCCGATTCAAATTCCTGATAATCAAGGCCGAGGGACCGTTTCATTATCTCGTTGGCGCGTCCCATGACAGATGCGTAATCCATTGCCAGCGTCATTTATTTGCCCTCCCACATGATTGCCCGCAACTGCTTGTCGATTTCGATAATCTCCGGCACGAATTTGCCGTAGCTGTGGGTGTAGTACGGTCCTTCTTCAATCAGGGTTCCTTCGACAATGCGGTTGGCGGCGGTCCTGACTGTCACGGCATCGCCGACGGCGGCGGACTCGTCTTGCAGGAAGCCTTTGGTCCACTGCTGGAGATCGCATTGCTGGGTATCTTCCGGAATCTTTGCCGTTCTTTCCGCTGCTTTGAGCACTATTGAGTGAAACCGCACCCAATCGCCTTTCTTAGCCATGTCTATCCTTCCCCTTGAATTCATTGTGCCGTGATTGGGCATGCTGGTTCCGCCCTTTATCGAAAGGTCCAACAGCGATGTCCCAAGCAACACCATTGCCAAATTAGTGGGATTTTTCCGCACCGGCGAGAGGCCATTGGCCACGAAAAAGCCATGATTAGCCGATTCGCAGAGCAATAGTGTGGGGCCGTTGGGGAGGGTGAGAGATGCGGTGGGCATTTTTGGCTACACGAACACCGCTCCCATGGAGAACGGTACAAACGACATGTTCTTGTTTCCATTACCACACTCGCCACGTGGGTCAATTTTTATCCACCCGCTCCAGATGGCTGTATCGTTTTGGATACACGGCGAAAAATACTCCCGTGATGGCTTAGGCCATAGTGGTGTCAGGTATGTGAACTATGCTAAGTTTATCGATCTTTTTTCTCCCCCATCATGGAACGCACTCTTGTTTTCATTCGTCGTTTTTCTGGCACGGCACTTGCATATTTTACTCAGCAAACGTCCTTCCATCGACCACCGTTTCTCGAGGAGTAGAAGGCGTGCTTTATCGTGGCCGTGGGCTTATTACCTATGAAACAGGAGAAGAGAGTCATGAAAATTGGTTGCCCGAAAGAGATCAAGAATAACGAGAACCGCGTCGGTCTCACGCCCAGCGCCGCCAGCGCCTATGTCAAGGCTGGGCACGAAGTTTGTATCGAACAGGGTGCCGGCATTGGTTCTGCCATAGCCGACAGCGAGTACACCGCCGTGGGAGCCACGATCCTCCCCGCCGCCAAGGATGTGTGGAATACGGCCGACATGATCGTCAAGGTCAAGGAGCCGCTGGAAAGCGAATATCCGCTGATGCGCCCGAATCAACTCCTTTACACTTATTTCCACTTCGCCGCCGACGAAAACCGCACCCGCGCCTGCATGGAACAAAAGATTATCGCCCTGGCCTATGAGACGGTTCAGGAAGGCCGCGCCCTGCCCCTCCTCAAGCCGATGAGTGAGGTTGCGGGCCGAATGTCCTCGCTGATGGGCGCGTTTTATCTTGCCAAGACCCAGGGCGGCCGTGGGTTGTTGCCGATGGGCGTCACCGGCGTCGCGCCTGCCGAAATCCTCGTCCTGGGCGGCGGTGTGGTCGGGACCAATGCCGCGACCGTGGCCGCCGGCCTGAACGCCAATGTGACCATCCTCGATGTCAACCTCGCCCGGCTCGAATATCTGGACGAGATCATGCCTGCCAATGTGACGCCTCTGTATAACGATCCGGTGACCTTTGACGAAAAGGTGCGGTCTGCCGACGTTGTTATTGGCGCGGTGCTGATCCCCGGCGCCAAAGCGCCGAAGCTGCTCCGCAAGGAACACCTGAAAACAATGAAGCCCGGCTCGGTCATCGTCGACGTGGCAATTGACCAGGGCGGCTGTTTTGAAACGTCGCATGCGACAACCCATAGCGAGCCGACCTATGTCGTGGATGACGTCATCCACTATTGCGTCGCCAACATGCCTGGCGCGTACGCCCGTACCTCGACCTTTGCCCTCAACAACGCCACCATCGGCTACGGTTTGCAGTTGGCCAACAAGGGCGTCGAGACCGCCTGCCGCGACAATGCCGCGCTCCGGCTCGGCCTTAACATGTACAAAGGCACCATCACCTACCAGTCGGTCGCGGACGCTTTCAACCTGCAGGACAAATATAGCGTGGTCGAAAAGATCGTCTGCTAGTCCCACCCGTCTCCGCGCAAAGGATCCGGTTGCGGAGCAGTACCGCAACCGGATTTTCTTGTGAACACATCGTCCGATTGTTTGTCCAGGGGCTCGAGCCATGTTGTCTGAAAGACCGGTGTATGCGGAGGTTGATTGTGCGGCCATCCGTCACAATATTTGTGGGATTAAAAACCTGCTGGGGCCGAACACCAGATTGTGCGCGGTGGTGAAGGCGGACGGCTATGGCCATGGTTCGCAGGCAGTGGCAGCCCAGGCGATAACAGCCGGAGCGGACTACCTGGCCGTTGCCGTTCTCGACGAGGCGGTGGACCTGCGCGCAGCCGGCATTGGCCAGCCTCTGCTTGTGCTCGGCTTCACGCCCCCGTCATTGGCTCATGCCGTTGTCTATCACAACCTGACGCAGACCATCTACACACAGGGCCAGGCGTCCGCGTTGTCGGCTGCCGCCGGTGCGATGGGGCGAACAGTCAAGGTTCACATCAAGATCGACACCGGGATGGGACGGCTGGGGATTTTTCCTGAAGACGCTGTCGGGTTTTTCCAGTCCATCGCCGCCCTGCCCCATCTCGAAATCGAAGGGGCATATACCCACTTTGCCAAAGCCGATACGCTGGACAAGGAACATGCGCACACGCAATTGGCCGCATTCCTCGCTGTCAGGAAACAGGTTGAACAGGCTGGGATGGCCATCCCCATTTGGCACTGCGCCAACAGCGCCGCCACCATCGACATGCCGGAGGCTCACCTCGACATGGTCCGGACCGGCATTGCCATGTACGGGTTGTGGCCTTCTGATGAAGTGGATAAGAGCCGTATCGCACTGCGCGCCGGCCTTCGCTTCAAGGCCCGAATCGCCCACCTCAAACACGTGCCTGTTGGGACGTCGTTGAGTTATGGCTGCACCTTCACCACCACCCGCCCGTCCATAATAGCCACCCTGCCGGTCGGCTACGCGGACGGTTGGACCAGGATGCTTTCCGGCCGCGCCAGCGTTGTCGTCAGGGGGATGCGCGCGCCGGTTGTCGGGCGGATTTGCATGGACCAATGCATGATAGATGTGACGGACGTCCCCGGCGTACAAACGGACGATGAAGTCCTCCTGTTCGGCGGACCGGAACTGCCTGCCGACGAGGTCGCCGCAACGCTTGGAACCATCAATTACGAAATCACCTGCATGGTGGGAAAGCGGGTTCCACGGGTCTATATCTGATTACTGACATCGCTTCTATAAGGAAAGGCGTCTGCTCATGCAGACGCCTTGCTTTTGCGATATGTATGGTAGCACGTGGTGCCTATTCGAGAAGAAAGCCTTCCGGGAAGGGATCTTTGGGATCCAGCACCCAGGTGGCAAAGCCCATGACACAGGCGTTACCGGTGATTTTGGGACAGATGGCGGGGATGCCGCCAACGGTTGTTTCGCTGACGATTTCGCAGGTGAAGAGCGAACCGATGATGCTCTCGTGGACAAACCTCTCGCCCAGCTTCAGCTTTCCTTCATCATAGAGAAGCGCCGCTTTGGCCGAGGTGCCGGTGCCGCATGGCGAACGATCCACCACCTGCGGCAATGCCACCACGCAGTTCTGGATATCCGCGCCCGGGCTTTTGGGTGGGCCGGAAAACTCCACGTGGGTCACGCGATCCACAAACGATAATTCCGGATGGCGAATCGTCACCTGGTGGTTGAGATCTTTGGCAATGGACTGGGCGGCAGCGATCAATTTGCCGCTGCTCTTCGGTTCAATCGTCAGGCCGACACTCGCAGCCGGCAGGATGGCATAGACATTTCCACCCCACGAGATATCCACGACCAAGTTGCCGAATTCCTTGGAATCAATCGTCACATTCCGATTCAGGACTAACGCCGGCGCGTTCACAAAAGAGACTTCCTCCACGACGCCATCTCGCACCGTCGCTTCGACGACGATAACACCGGCGGCAGTGTCCATATGGATGATGGTGGTCGGCTCTATTACTTCAACCAGGCCGGACTCGATAAGCGCGACGGCTGCGCCCATGGTGTCGTGTCCGCACATCGGCATCCAGCAGCTTGCTTCAAAGTATAGAACGCCGACATCGGTCCCCGGCGTGCACGGTTCGGTGAACAGGGTGCAGGACATGATTTCGCTGCCGCGCGGCTCGTATGCCAGCAGTTTGCGGAACCAGTCCTCGTTATCCTTCATGTAGGTGAATTTCTCCGCCATGGTCGCGCCGGGAATGTGGCGAAAACCGCTGACGACGTTGCGGGTGGGATGACCGAGCGTGTGTGTCTCGACGGTGCGGAAGAGTTTTCGTGCTTTCATGGGTTTCGTATTCCTTGCGTAACCTGGAAGCAAAAGCGCGTGGAGCCCAATCAATTTCGCAATCGGACTCCACGCAGCCTGCATGACAAACCCTATACGATGCGCTATCAAACAGTGGTTTGCAGCGTCCTCTGGATAATGTTCTCCTGGATGTTTTCTTCCAGGTCGACGAAGAAGGCCGAGTACCCGGCGACGCGGACCAGCATGTTGCGGTACTTCTCCGGTTCCTTTTGCGCGGCACGGAGGGTCTCATTGTCCACTACGTTGATTTGCAGGTGATCGCCCTGTTTGTTGAAGTGGGCGCGGAGAACCGCTTCGAGAATATCGATGCCTTTGTTGCCCTTGACGATGGCGGGGTCGAAGCGCTGGTTAAGCAACATGCCGCTCTGGGGAATGGTCGAATCCACCGCATTAACCGAATTCACAACCGCAGTGGGGCCATTGACGTCCATGCCGATCATCGGGGAGACGTTGTCGGCCATGGCGGTGAAAGCGCGCCGGCCGTCCGGCGTCGCGCCAATCTTGCGGCCGAGCACCACGTTGTAGGATTGGGTGGCCCAGACCGTGGTCAGTTCGCCGCCGCGTCCGTCGTGATACTTCTTGCCCTCGTCGTCCAGGGACTTGACGACAAAATGCGCGTATTTGTCGACTGCCTCAATGTCGTTGCCGAATTTGGGCGCGCGATTGAGCAGGAGCTGGCGCATCTCTTCCTTGCCTTCGAAATTGCTCTGGAGCAGGTCCAGCAACTCCGCCATGGTCAGGTATTTCTTGTTCAGCACGCATTCTTCGATAGCGGCCAACGAGTCGGCGATATTGGCCAGGCCGGTGACGGCGATGGCGGACCAGCGCTTGTCACAGCCCTTCTGTTGCAGCACCCGGCCGTTTTCGATACAGCCGCGGGTGAAGCAGGAACCGGTGATGGTGGGAACCGCGTACGCGTGACACGACACCATCTTGTTGAACAGGATGATAAACCGCTGCAGGAAATACGCCTGCTGTTTCAGATACGCTTCCTTCAACTGCTCAATCGACGTGAAGGTGCGGATATCGCCGGTATGGGGACCGACCTGCTTTTTGCTCACCGGATCCATGCCGTCGTAAAGGGTGATTTCGAAGACCTTGATAGCGTTGTAGTAGCCCATCTGCGACTGGAAATCGGATTTGCCCTGCGAGACGGTCTCGGTACAGCCGCACACCGCCCAGTTGACAGCGTCTTCCTTGGAAAAGCCGAGGCGGGTCAGATAGGAGATGCAGGTCGGGTCGTTGAAGAACGCCGGGTGGCTGCCGCCCTGCAAGGCCACTTTCATGGCCAGGCGGAAGGTTTCCTGGTTGATATTGTCGTGGTAGCGGAACGAGATGCAGGGTTCCTTGGTCTGGAGATCGTCCATGCATTCGAGGATCAGGGTGGTGAGTTCGTTGCAGCCGTCGGAACCGTCGGCCAACATGCCGCCGATCATCATGTGGATGTACAAGGCGCAGCCGGGATAGGCTTCGGATTCGAACTCGTTGCGGAGATACCACATTTCTTCGAACTTGATCTTGAACTCGTGGATCACGTCGGCGATGTATTTTTTGCTGACGCCGTTCGCGAGATCTTTGATGTAGAAGTCGTACATGTACTGATCGAACCGGCCCAGCGCATGGTCGGAACCGTTGTTTTCCATCATAAAGGCGAGGTGGGTGAACCACACCAATTGCGCCGCCTGCTCGAAGGTTTGGGGCGGGTTTTCCGGCACGACGCGGCAGTTTTCGGCAATGGTCAACAACTGCTGTTTGCGTTCGGCGTCGCTGCAGTCCGCCGCCATCTTTTCAGCGAGATCGGCATACCGGTGCGCAAAGGTGATGATTGCTTCCATGGTGATGATCATGGCTTCCCAGGTCAGCTTCTGGCCCATCTTGTCGATGTCCATGTCGTCCAACTCGGCAATCCTGGCCTTGCATTTGTCGATGTAGTAGCGGTAGCCGCGCTTAACCATCTCATCGTAATCGGGTGCGAGGTTCATGGTGGAGAGTTGCGAAATACCCTTGGTGAAAACGCCAATCTTGAGAAGATCCCATTCTTCCTCGGTGATCTGGGCGTTGGTCAGGTCGCCGAAAGTGCCGCCGTTCCAGTCCGCGACCATCTTCCGCAGTTCATCCTTTTCGCCGGGGAGGAACTGGAAATTGTCGTATTTGCGGGTGTCCAGCGTTTCCAGATCGTCGCGCAGCCAGGCGGACATCTCCGGGAACACAGGCACGGCGTGGAGGCGGGACGCCATGTGGCCGGCAAGGATGGAATCGTCGTCGATGAAGATTTCCTTGTTTTCCAGGACGTATTTGAACAGCTTGGCCCGGTTAAGAATAAAGGGTTCAATAGAAGGTCTTTTGCTGAATTCGGTCGCCAACCGCGCACGGTCGATGCAGATGGTAGGCGGTGCATTGCGGACCTTTTCACTCAGGCGGGCAATTCTTTCAGACAACATCGTGTTCTCCTTTTTCCACTGAATGGATAGACGCGGCGGCAAAATATCGAAATATTACCGGATGATTTCCTTGGTATTGTCTTTGGTGTAGAAACAAATCGTGTCGGTCCCCACAAATACGTCGTTGGCGCACTTGACCAGCGTCCGCATTGTTTCGTCCGAAGGCGGCTGTAGCCCTTCGAGTTCATATGAGCGCCCCAACGCGTGATACTTATTCGCGCCCAATTGGTGGTAGGCCAGCAGCTCGTATTCGCGAATCTCCGGGATGCCACGAAGGAACTGGGCGATGCCGACCAGATTGTCGGTCGAGTCATTGAGACCGGGAATTATTGGCGTCCTGATGGTGACGTCGACGCCCGACTGGGCAATGCGCTTGATGTTGTGGAGGATCAATTCGTTCCCGGAGCCGGTGATCTCCTTGTGCTGCGTGGAATCAATGTGCTTGATGTCCAGGAACATGCTGCTGATATATGGGAGCGCGTGCTTGAATTCGCTGAAGTTGCCCAAGCCACAGCTTTCCACCGCGACATCGATGCCTCGCTCATGACAAATCCGTGCGATTTCCGTCAGGTACTGGGCATGGGTCAGCGGCTCGCCGCCGGAGAAAGTTACCCCGCCACCCTTGATGAGATAGAAATCGCGGTCACGGTCTATCCGACGGTAGAGTTCTTCCAGTTCGTATTCCGTGCCGACAGGGTATTTGGATGCGGCGTAGCAGCGGTCGGCACACTGTAAGCAATTGGTGCACAGATCCCTGTCGATCCTGGGACCATCGGAACCAAGCGAGATGGCGGACCGGGGACAGACCCCGATACATGCCATACAGCCGATACATTTGCCTTGAGATTCCATCACCTCTGGCCCATAGGCTTGGGATTCCGGATTGGAACACCATTTGCACGTAAGTGGGCAGCCTTTGAAAAACACCAATGTTCGCAATCCGTTGCCGTCGTGGATGGAACATTTTTGGATGTTGAAAATCATAACATTCTGCCTTGGGAAGAGTTGCGGCACATGCGGCCATAAGTCCTGGTACGCAACAAAAGAATGCAACCAGCTTGCCAATGTCGAAACGCTTGGAAATCGCGTAAACCGTGACTTTGAGGAGCAGTGAGCCTGTATAGCACCGTCATACAGAGAGAATCAGCCAGAATTGCCGTCGGGAAAGTATCCAAATTGACCCACACTGACTCGGGCAACCTCTGCAAATTCACGGCACCACAACGGTAACCATTAGCAAAATTGAGAGTTATGTAGATACCGCCGAGCGACGTAGCGAAAAAGACACATTCTTCTTTACACTGTGTCATTAAGTAAGCATAATCTCTGTTGTCATACATTGCACACTTTAATACAACAAAAAAATGCCGAGTCTTTACAGTCGTGGTGACGAACCTGGCCTCGAAGGATGGTGCAACGATGGTGGAAATGAAAAGCTTGGTGGACAGTATCCGAAACATCGCCCTGCGGAGTGTTCGCCAGGAAATCACCGGCCGCAATGCTCTGGCTCGGGGCGTTTTCCTCGCGCTCCGCAGCCAGACAGAAGCATTGCCTGAATTATTGATATGGTGCACAGAACGTGGGCTGATTCTCGACTTCACGTCGCCCCACGAAGTGGAAGACCTCGCCGGCTATACCCTGACTGAAGACGCATTCCGCCTCCACGGCGACTCATGGCACATCCATGGCGGGCAAGAAGGGTTCCGCCTCATTTCGTCTGCCCACCCGGACCAGGCGCCACAACTCGATAGCATGATGAAAAGT
The DNA here is from genome assembly GCA_021205245.1 of Planctomycetaceae bacterium. Lineage (GTDB taxonomy): Bacteria > Planctomycetota > SZUA-567 > SZUA-567 > SZUA-567 > JAJBSZ01. The sequence continues at coordinate 23,274 of JAJPXZ010000161.1, read as the reverse complement.
ATTGATGCCCTGCTCGGCGTCTTCGACGCGTCGGAGCGGCACAATCAATACCTGCTGGATTGCCTCGACTCGGTGCGCAATCCTATTTCCATCTATGATAAAGATGCGCATCTTCTCTATGCCAATACGCAGTTTTGCAAGTATTTCTGTATCGAAGACAGGGCGGATGTCATCGGCATGAATATTCGGGACATTATGTCCCGCACCGGCCTGCGCATTTACTCCATGGAGAGCGATTCGAGCAGCTTGAAAATGTTCGATGTTTTGAAAACCGGCAAGGCGGCGCTGGACTGGGAGGTGCGCATTGAATCGAAAAATGATGCCGACTCCGCCCGCCTCGCTTCGAACGATCTCTATCCGGTCGTTACTCAGGATGGCGATGTCGCTGGGATGGTGGAACTGGCCCGCTCCCACCAGCAGGAAATGAAACGCACACGCAAAATCCTCGGGTTGGCGGCCGAATTCAGCTTCGACGACATCATCGGCACCAGCCCGACGCTCCGTAAGACTATCCGCCAGGCAAAAGAATACGCGGCCAATCCATTCAACTTTCTCCTCACCGGCGAAAGCGGAGTGGGCAAAGAGCTTTTTGCCCAATCCATCCATAACGCCAGCGCCAATAGAAAAGGTCCGTTTGTCGCGCTTAACTGCGCCAGCATTCCCGAAGGGCTGATCGAGAGCGAGCTCTTCGGGTATGGCGGCGGCGCGTTTACAGGCGCGTCCAAAAACGGGCAGGTGGGCAAATTCGAGCTGGCCGACGGCGGCACCCTGTTTCTCGATGAAATCGGGGAACTGCCCTACCATTTCCAATCCAAGCTGCTGCGCGTGCTGGAAACATGGACAGTGACGCGAATCGGCAGCTCGCGGCCCATACCCATCAACGTGCGTCTGATCGCGGCCACCAACCGGAACCTGGAAGAAATGGTGGCAGATGGCTTGTTCCGGCAGGATCTCTATTACCGTCTGCAGGTGCTGAGTCTTGAAATCCCCCCGCTACGGGAGCGTGGAGCCGATATCCTGCTGCTGGCGGAATCGTTCCTCAGGCAGTTCGTCGATGCGGAGAGCGGTCTTGTCAAAACGCTGGACGCGGCAGCCAGAAAGGCCATGCTGGAATACGAGTGGCCCGGCAATGTGCGAGAACTCCGTAACGTGATCAACCGAATCGCCATTCTGGCAAAAGACCGCATCGTGACGAGGGATATTCTTGAAGCGGCGATCTCGTTGCGTGGCGCGGCTCAGCCCAAAATCCCGACTGCACTCGTTACTCCGGACGAAGCGCCTGAGGAAAGACTGGCGCGGCGAAAGAAGGAGGTCGGCGAATCCTACGCCAACCTGCTCAGGGAAGCGCTGGACGTAACGTGCGGGAACAAAAAACACGCTGCCGAACTGCTTGAGGTTTCCAGAAAGACATTATACCGGATGATTGAAAAATACCTGTGAGGAGTCCATAGCAATTTTACGCAGCTATCGATTCTTATTCACCCCACGCAGATTAATCGAATCTCTTTACCTCTGTACCCAATCGCTTAGCCCTCTATCCCTGGCACGTTACTTGCTAATGGGTTGGTATTCCCATCAACCGTTAGAGCAGGCCGTGTTTGCCCAGTGTGGGGCAAGAGCGATGCGAGTGATTGATCCGTTGGTGCCAGTCAAGGGAGGGAGAAGGTTTGGACACATTAGACAAAGTAAGGAGCGGATATGGATCACGATTTGGTCTCCTCTGCCTCATGGTCGGAGGCAGTGTGGGTACGGGGAACTTGTGGCGCTACCCGCGCCTGACCTGTCAATACGGCGGAGCCTTCGTTGTCGCGACAGTGATTGCCCTGGTGGTTATCGCCATTCCCCTGGTCATGTCCGAATCTTTTGCCGGCCGCGCCAGCCGCCATTCTGCGCCCGGCGCATTCCGCGATCTCTTGGGACCGAAATACACCTGGATGGGGACGTTCGCCACTTTCTGTTATTTCATGATGCACGCCAATTACACCGTTATTCTCGCCTGGTGCATTCGCTATATGTTCATGTCCATGTCAGGCAGCTATTATGGTGTGGCGGATAAGATGGCGTTATTCAATAGCGTGGCCGCGAACGATCTGACCACCGGCATTTGCTGGATTGTCATGATGGTTTTGGCGTATTTTTGTCTCCGCTCACAATCGATTCTGGAAAAATCGGCAAAACTGATCCTGCCTGCGTTGCTGGGGGTTGTGCTGATTCTTGTCGTCTATGCCTTAACGAGGACAGGCTCACTCGAAGGATTGAAATACTCGTTCGCGTTCCATCCAAGCGATCTGTGGGATCCGAATATTTGGCTGGAAGCCATTACCCAGGATTTCTGGTCCCTTGGTTCCGGCACCATGCTTGTGCTCTCCATCTCGAAGTATGCGTCGAAAAAAGAAGACATCGTGGTGAACGGTAAGGTTCAGGCCTTCGGCGATATGACCTTCGCGCTGTTGGGCACGTTGATTGTGCTGCCGTGCATCTTCGCTTTCACCGGGTCCACGGAAGAGGCTGTGACGCTCGCCCGTTCCGGTAACAATGGTCTGACTTTTGTCGGCCTGACCAATATGTTTGAATCCCTTGCCGGCGCCGGCCGTGTGCTTGGCACACTGTTTTTCCTGGCCTTGTCGTTTGCCGCCTTCACATCCATCATCGCCGCGACAACCTGCTTTAGCGGCGTATTTACCGACATGGGCATGTCCCGCAAGAAAGCGGCCGCATTGGCGGTCTTTGGCCAAGTGGCGCTTGGCATTCCCTCCTTCCTGAGTCAGGACATCCTGACCAATCAGGACACGGTGTGGGGATTTGGCATTTTCATAGGCGGCATGTTCAGCGGCATTCTGGCGTTCAAGTTTGGCGCGAATAGAATGCGGACCAAATACATCAACCCGGTCAGCAACCGGAAGCTGAGCTGGACCTTTGATATTTGCGCAGGCTATATCGCGCCTGTGGCAACGGCGATCGTGCTGGTTCTGTGGATAATCCAGGCCATCGGCTGGGACGAACACTGGTGGAATCCATTCGCCATCAGCAGTTTGGCCACCATGCTGGTGCAGTGGGCCATTGGTTTTGCCCTGGTGCTCTACTACAACAAAACGATCAATGCCAAAACCAAGGGTGTGTATTTTGATCCGAACGCGGAAGGATTCCCCGATGTTCCCGATGCGCTGATGAAAGAGGTTTAGCCTAAAAAAGGAGTTCCCTTATGTGGATAATCAGCATGTTGGCCTGCTTTGCAATCATTTTTGGACCATTTGTCTATTATGTGTCGATTGCGTTATCGATAGGCAGCCCAGACGCAAAAAAGGACTAACCCTACAAAAGCGTTCCCGGTAAAACGGGAACGCTTTTTTCTTCTACTCTATGCCATGCGCGCGGATTTTACGATACAGTGAGGCGATGCCGATGCCGAGCGCGTTTGCGGCCGACTCCTTCCCCTTCTGCGTTTTGCCATGCCGATTCAGCGCCTCGGCGATTATTTTCCGCTCCTCTTCCGCCATCAGCATCCGGAGTGAATCCTGCGAGCCGGCCGCGCCCTCGCGGCAGCTTTCACGGATATATTCCGGCAGGCTGTCGAAGGTGACAAGGGGCGAAGACTCCATGTTCAGCATATACTCGACCGCGTTCTCCAGCTCGCGTACATTGCCAGGCCATTTGTAGGCCAGAAGCGCTCGCTCCACGTCCCGGGAAAGGCCGTCTGTTGTTTTCTGGTACAGTTGGCCGTACTTTTTCATAAAATACGCCACCAGCCCCAGGATGTCGGCGTCGCCCCGTTCCCGCAACGGAGGAATCACCAGGGGAATGACGTTGAGCCGATAGAAGAGGTCGCCGCGAAAGCGGTTGTCCTCCACCATCTTTTCCAGTTCCTTGTTGGTGGCGGCGATGATGCGGATGTCGATTTTCTTCTCCCTGGCACTCCCCACGCGCTGAACCATCTTTTCCTGCAAAACCCGGAGGAGTTTGCCCTGGAGGTAGATGGCCATATCGCCGATCTCGTCAAGAAATATGGTGCCGGTGTCCGCCAGTTCGAAATACCCGGGCTTGCCGCCCTTTTGTGCGCCGGTAAAGGCGCCGGATTCGTAGCCGAACAGCTCGCTTTCCAACAGCGTGTCGGGAATAGCCGCGCAGTTCAGGGCGATGAATGGTCCCTTCGACCGGGGACTCATCTCGTGGATGGCCCGCGCGAACATCTCCTTGCCCGTGCCGCTCTCGCCGCGAATCAGCACGGTCGAGTCGGTGGCGCTGACTTTTGCCGCCCGGCGTTTTACCTTTTCGATAGCATCGCTTACCGAGACAATATCGGTGCTGGAAAGCATCTGGTGGTTGCCGATGAATCCGCCGACAAAGCGGTTGACCTTTCCGCTTCCCTCCATGGTGAGGATGGTCCCGGTCACCTGGCCGTCTGCTATAATACGGTGGGCGCTCATGTACACCATCTGCCGTTCACCGGATTGGCTAAGGACCTCGACCTCCTGTTTACCGAGCAGGAGATTCGGCTCATCCTCGTGGAAACGCGGGCAGAATTGGGTTATAGGCTCGTCGACGATCTCGCGATGGAGCGTGGCAAACATTTGTTCGGCCAACTGATTGCAGAAAGCAACATGGCCGCGCAGGTCAAGGGCGACAATGCCTTCGTCGACGGTGTTGATGATTGCGGTGAGTTCGGCGTTTTTGAGTCGAAGCGCCTCCTTAGTCTCCACCTCCTGCGCCCGGCTTGAGAGAAGGGAACTCATTTGCAACAGGAATTCCTTGTAGGCATCGAGCCTTTCCACTATGCGTTTGTGCTGTTTTTCCTCATAGCAGGTCACGCTGATAATGCCGATACACTGGTCTTCGACCAGTACCGGAGCGGCAAGCTCGATAAGCTCATTGCATGTGCCGTAGGCGGCGCAGCCGGCGCACAAGCGGTTGAACCCCGGGTCTTCCACCACCACAAGTTCTTTATGTGAAATGACATGGTTGTAGATGCCGCTGAGGCGATAGCCTTTTTCAGACGAGGCGGTGCCGCTGATGACATTGTTCTTGTTATCCAAAATCATGACCTCGGCTTCCATGATGGTTGCCAAGGAATGCGCCACATAGGATATGGTCTTTTCCACATTGACGTTTCTGAGCACAGGCACCTCCTCATAGTTATCATTCTTGATGTAAGCCTATCAAAAATGATAACTACTGTAAACCTATTGTTAATCCAGGCTTTATTTCCGCTGTGTCTGCGCCCTATCAATAATGATAATTTTGTCTCACACGATGCATGTTCCAAGAGAGGCGGATAGAATTTTCTGAAAAAAAATGAGACTTTTTTTCGGTGCAAACGCAATAAACGGGAGCGGAACAGCCGACGTCATCCTGGTGGCGATATTAATGCACCGCTTCCACGCGTCCTTTGCCAACGAGAATCCGCTTCTGTTGATTATTAGTGACTATATGATATAATGAGAAAAAAAGAGAGGACCGTCATGGAAAAAGAGGATACGCAAACACTGCTGGATAAACTAGTAGTGAAAGAAATAAAGACCCAGTCCGATTATCTCGCAGACAAGATTCGCAATATGATTGTCTCGCGGGAACTGAGCGACGGATTTAAATTCCCCAATGAGGTGGAGTTCTGCAAAACACTCAACGTAAGCCGCGCGACACTGCGTGAGGCGTATAAAATACTTGCGACTCAAGGATTTATACGAATAGCAAAACACGGCACCTATGTAAAGTGCCGGGACGACATTGCCAGAAAGGGCGATTTCGCCGCCAGCCTTGAATTGGCCGAAACCGGCGAAATGCAGGAATTCGTCTGCGCGCTTGAACCGGCGGCTGTTTTTCTGGCAGCCAAAAGAATAGATGCGGCCGGTTTAGAGAAACTCGAAAACCTGCTCAAAGTGTGCGAGGAAGCTGCCGACAATCCCAAAGAACTGTTGAAAAAAAACTACCTGTTCCATGCGTGCATCCGCGAGTTCGCCGATAATACCCTCATTACCAGCGCATTGGCAGCCTATTACGATATCTTCAACCACCAAATTATTGAAAACATCTACTCTTCTCATAGCCACTTGGACGAGTTTATCGCCAATTCCCTTGTACAGCACAGGGAGCTGTTCGACGCGATTAAAAATCACGACGCGGAAAGAGCCCGGGACATCGCCTATCATCATTTACGGGATGATGTCGAAGCCAACGAATTGGAAGGAAAAGCTGTCCCCTCCTGACTATAAAAGTTGCTCCTGGCGGCTGTCCAGCCGCCAGGAGCAAAGCTCTCCGGGACATTTCCATCAGCTATTCGAGCGCATTAGTTTTAGTAAAGCCGGCTATGACAGAATTCATCAGCGCGGTGGCAAAGCCCTCCTGCTGCAGAACCCGTAACGATTCGATTGTCACGCCACCGGGCGAAGTCATCCGGTCCACCCTCATCACCGGATGGTCGCCGCTTTCCTCGAGAACACAAGCAACGCCCACCATGTTTTTTATGACAATGTTGCGTGCTTCCTGACGGTTGAAGCCAACATACACGCCAGCATCGACCAGTGCTTCGATCATTTTATAACACCACAATGGGCCAACATTGGAGAAGCTCGAAAACGCGTTGAACAATCCTTCGGGCAGATGCATCACCTGCCCCAACGCGCCAAGGACTTCATCGATAAATGCCTTGTCCTGATCAGTACAGCGTGCATTGACACAGACGGCGCTATAGCCGTTACCGGATTGGCCAAGTGTATTCGGGACAACGCGCGCGATCTTTCGATTTTCCCCCACCTGTTCCGCCAATGCGCCCAGCGTTATAGCCGCGGCAATGGAGAGGACTATCGCATGGTCCGCCACCAGTGGCTTAAGCATTTGGGTAACGCTTGGAACCTGGTATGGGTTGACAGCGACGACCACCATATCGGCTATCTTGATTGCATCACCCGCTTCCGCGACCGCCGTTATGCCATAGGTGGAGGAAAGGAAGGTGCGGCGATCCGGTACAAGCTCGCTCACCGTAATACATTCTGGTACAGCAACGCCACGGCTGAGCAAGACCCGTATAATCCCCTCCGCCATATTACCGCCACCGCAAAAGACTAGTTTTTTGTTCATGAAGAGACCCTTCCTCTCGCGTCCCACGAAGCACGCCATCCAAAAGAATGAAACCATATTTCCCCGGGTTGAATTGTTTGCTCCTGGTGCCTTGCAAGCAATTTTCTATGTATCCGTTGTCAGTCATCAGATACTTCATCATTATATATTGCGGTAAGTCCTTTGTCAAACGGCAGGAAAGGAATGAATTTTATTGTACTCATTGTCTTACAACAAATATAACTTGACAACAGCGGGTTGAGGCGCTTATAATGAATGAGTCACAGGACGTTCCCTTGCCACTACCTTATGCTCTGCTTTAGCCCTCATCGGTGCATTCGCGCTCACTGACGTTTGCACATGCCTCTATCCCCCATGATTGACTACGCGCTTAAATCCAAATGAATCGATCTGCTTTGGATGAATTCTTGTAGGAGGTCCCCTGGTATATAACCAAATCGCCAGGTTCTTCAGGAGTGGAGAGGAATGGGTTCCACCATGATACGAGTACCGGAACTACCCAGGTGCGGGATGGATGTGTACGGAAAGTCGAGTCGTTCCCCTTAAAAAATGAGCGATACATTTTGGATCCGGCTGCGGAATGATTTCCGAAAGTCCCGGATGTTCTAGTTCTCGGGATATGGCAGAGAGGAGGAGATTTTCTTTTATGGACTGCAAAGGTCTTCAGTTGCGTTTGCATCGAATCAAGTCCGTTTAACGATAGCACTCCAGACAAAATAGGATGGAACTCATGATGCCCAAAAAACATTTTCCGGTAATCCTCATCGCCGCCTTTACTCTGATGCTTGTACTGGGATCTGATCTGACCCAGGCTGCGGAGAAGGTGTACCGATGGAGAGCGGTCACCCATCAGCTAGTGGGTACCTCACGTTACACTGAAACGGTGGTGGCGTTCTGCGACATGGTAGAAAAAGCATCCAACGGCCGGCTCATAATCGAACCGTATGGCGCCGGCGTGCTTTTCCCGAACAGTGAGAGTTTCGACGCCATTCGCGACGGCATGGTACAGATGGGTATGCTCTACTCCGGCTTCTGGGGCAGCAAACACCAACTGTTCACGCTTCATGCCAACCGCCCCGGCGGACCGCTCAAGACGTTTGAGGAGAATTTCTACCGCACCGAAAAAGTGCAACCGCTGATGGAAAAACTCTATGAACGCTTTGGTGTAAAGTTTTTGGGCGTCTTCGACTACGCGCCTCCGGAAATCCTGGTCAGCACCGCAGCGATTCGGACCTATGACGACTTTAAGGGCAAGAACATTCGCACCGGCGGGCTTGGCGGCCTTTTTTACAGCAGGCTGGGGGCATCTGTCGTGAATCTGAGCGCACCGGAAGTGTACCAGGCTCTGCAGTTGGGAACGGTGGACGCGGCCGAATACAACGATTGGCTGGTCAACAAAGAGATGGCTTTTGATGAAGTCACCAAGTATGTCATCGAGCCGGCGCTCCACACCGATGCCACCGATGATAAAGACCTCATCGTCAATCCGGATGCGTGGAACGAATTGCCCGAAGACCTCAAGGCTATCGTTATCGCCTGCCGGGACATGGCCCGCTACAAAAGCGCCGTGGCTTACGGCGCGGGCAACGAAATCGCCAAGCAAAGCTGGATCGATAAAGGCATCGAAATCATTTATCTGTCGCCGGAAGATGTTGCCCGCATCCGACAGGACGGTACCGATCTGATGCTGGAAATGGCTGAAAAGGATCCGCTGGTCAAGGAGTACATCGACTCCTATGCACAGGTTTTGGATGAATTGGGCTATCAAAAAGAAGCCGCCATGCTGGGCTTTAATCCCTGAGAATAGACGCCGTTCCCCCGGAGCGATCATGTCGCATCCCGGGGGAACAGCCCTCTTGGGAGTCGTGATGCAAGCGCCCAAGCTTCTGGAGGACTGTATGGAAACATTTATTAAAGCAGTTGATTCATTTACAAACGTCATCGGGAAGGTGTTGGCACTTCTTATCATCCCGATGATAGCCGTGGTCCTCTATACGGCGGTCATGCGGTATTGGTTCAAGACATCGGTACCGTGGGGATTCGAAATGGCTTTGTTCATTTTCGGAATCTATTGTATCGGCGGCGGCGCCTTCGCCCACCTGCACAAAAGCCATGTCAACGTGGATGTCTTGACCTCGCATCTGCCCCCGACTGGCAGAGCCTTGATGGAAATTTTCGGCCAGTTGGTGATTCTCTCGGTTTTGGCCGTCACCATCTATCTCGGTAGCTTGTGGGCCTATAAGTCAACAGTGATCCTGGAACGCTCTATTCACGGCACTGAATGGAATCCCCAGATCTGGTGGTTTAAATGGTTCGTGCCTTTTTCCGCAGTGCTGTTCGCTTTGCAGTGTTCGGCCGAGCTGTTGAAGCAGGTCGTTTTTCTGCGGCAGAAGAAAAGGGGGTAACATGTTTCTGCCAATGCTGATGTTCGTCTTGCTGTTCGGCCTGTTTGTGTGCGGCGTTCCCATATCGTTTGCGCTCGCTTCCGTTGCCGCGTGCTTCGCCTATTTATTATGGGGCACCAACGGGATGATGTCCCTGATTCAATCCACCTGGGGGACGATGAACAATTTCACCCTCATGGCGGTGCCGCTCTTCGTTTTCATGGCCATGATGCTGGAAAAATCGACCCTGGTCGAGGATTTGTATAACGCGTTTTACAAATGGTCCGGCCCGGTTCGCGGCGGCCTGGCCATGGCTTCGATCATTGTGGGCGCCATCATCGGTGCGGTATCGGGGGTCGTGGCCGCCGGGATCATCGGCATGGGCCTTATCGCGCTGCCGCAGATGGATCGCTATAAATACGACCGCAGCATAAGCCTGGGGTCGGTGTTGGCCGGCGGCACTTTGGGGCAATTGATCCCGCCCAGCCTCAATATGATCATCTACGGCGCGGTCTGTTCCGTATCCGTGGGCGGCTTGTTCGCTTCCGGAATTTCGGCGGGACTCTTGCTGGTCTTTCTTTACTGCGTGTACATTTTTGTGCGCTGTTTGCTCAATAAAAACCTATGCCCCTCCCTGCCGCCTTCGGAGCGAGCCACAATACGAGAAAAATTCCAGTCACTCAAAGCCCTGATTTTACCGACCGCGTTGATCGTTACCTGTCTCGGTGCTATCTTGACCGGCGTGACCACTCCCACCGAAGGGGCGGCGGTCGGCGCGCTGGGAGCGGTTATATTCAACATGGTCTGCAAGCGCTTTTCATGGGCGATCTTCAAGGATAGCGCCATCGCCACAATCAAGCTTTCCGCCATGGTGGCCTGGATGGTGGCATGCGCCAATTCTTTCGGCTCGATTTTCGCCGGAATCGGCGGTAACCGGATGATCATGGAACTAGCTCTGCAAATGCCCGGCGGAAAATGGGGCGCTCTTTTTGCTTCCATGATGTTCATTTTTTTCCTCGGCATGTTTTTGGAAACAGCCGGCCTCATTATGCTGGCCGCCCCGATCGTCACGCCAATCATAGTCAAGTTGGGTTTTGAACCGTTATGGTGGGGCATCATTTTCATGACCTTGTTGCAATGCGCCTATATTTCCCCGCCCTTCGGCCTCTCGCTCTTTTATCTAAAAGGTATAACGCCCGAAGATGTTTCCCTGATGAGGATCTACAAAGCTGGCTTGCCTTTCCTGGCTTTACAAGTGATCGGCATCGTCCTTATGGTCCTCTTCCCCATGCTCGGCGTCTGGGCGGCGAAGATGCTGTAAGCTGGCTGACGCGTTGCTTCGTCGAGTCACGATAAAAAAATGACCGCAACCTCTTCGGTTGCGGTCATTATCGTATAACGAGTAAGGCGCACTTTTACGCCGGCTGCGCGACTGCACGGGCGACACCGGTTTTGATAGCCGCATCGGCGACGGCTTCGGCAACGGCGTTCCTCACGCGCTTGTCGTAGGCGGCGGGAATTATGTATTCCGGGGTTAATTCGTCGTCCTTTACCAATCCAGCAATCGCGATGGCGGCGGCGATCTTCATCTCATCGTTGATGTCGCTCGCGCGTGTATCGAGCACACCACGGAAAATCCCCGGAAACGCCAGGACGTTGTTGATCTGGTTGGGGAAATCGCTGCGCCCGGTTCCGATGACAGCCGCTCCGGCCTGCAGGGCCAAATCGGGCATGATTTCCGGTACGGGATTGGACATGGGGAACACAATCGCCTTGGCCGCCATACTGGCAACCATTTCCTGACTGAGCGTCCCCGGACCCGAAACACCGATAAAAACATCGGCGCCCCTGATGACGTCGGCAAGACCACCCGTTTTCATATGCAGATTGGAAATAATCGCCATTTCCGCTTTCTCGGTGGTGAGGTTGCTCCGCCCTGCGTAAATTGCACCCTGTCTATCGCACATCACCACTTCCTTCAACCCAACCGCCATTAACAACTTGATGATGGCGACGCCGGCCGCTCCCGCACCGCAGGTGACGACGCGAGCGGTTTCGAGCTTTTTGCCAACCAGCTTTAACGCATTCAGCATGGCGGCAAGGGTAACAACGGCTGTGCCATGCTGGTCGTCATGGAAAACCGGAATATCGCACCGCTCTTTCAGACGCCGCTCGATTTCAAAACAGCGCGGCGCGGCGATGTCCTCCAGGTTTATGCCGCCGAAGCTGCCGGCCAAAAGCGCGACCGTGTCGACGATTTCATCCACATTGGTGGAGCGGATGCACAGCGGCACCGCGTCGATGCCGCCAAATGCTTTGAACAACACGCACTTTCCTTCCATGACCGGCATGCCCGCCTCGGGCCCGATATCGCCCAGGCCCAATACGGCGGTGCCATCGGTCACCACTGCCACCGTGTTGCCGCGACCGGTCAATTCGTAGCTCTGTTTCGGATCTCTCTGGATAGCCAGACACGGCTCGGCCACACCCGGTGTATACGCAATGGACAGGGCTTCTTGATTCCACACGTCCATTTTGGGTATCGTCTCCAGTTTGCCTTTCCACTGGCGGTGGGTCTTGAGTGATTCTTGGGCATAGTTCACAATGGACTCCTTGTGGGTAGGTATCGATTGGCGCAGACTTTGAACTCAGGCCCAAAGTTGTAGTATGATGCTGGAAAGAATGAGCATAAATGCGCCGCCGATTCGCGATGATACTTGTGCAAAAGGCATCAGCTCCATCCGCTTCGCGGCCGATAGTACAGCGACGTCGCCGGTGCCGCCCATATTGGCCATGCACAGCCCGCCGGTTATGGAAGATTCGATGGCGAAGAAGCCAACCACTCTGCCCATTAACCCGGAGCCAATAATCGCGCCGACAACCGTCACGGTAACGAGCAAGAGGTATTGAGGCGAAAACGCGGCCGCCACTTCGTTCAGGTTTGTGTAGGCAATGCCGATGCCGACCAAAAGAACGCCGGTGAGGTTATTCATCACAAACTGGAACCACTGGTAACAACAGGTTTCGAACTTTTGCGGCAAGAGACCAAGTGCCTTGACCACAGCCACCGAGAGAATCATCCACGCATAGCCGTGCACTGCCGGGAAAAGATAATTCAATACCGAACCAAGGGCGAAAAAGCTGGTAGCGACCAAAAGCCCTGCCCCCATCCTGGTTAAGTCCAACTTATCCCGCGACTGTTCATCCTCACGCTCCTGAGCGGTGGCGGCGTCCGTTTTCTTCTCGCTGACGACCATCAACTGGCCGTTGCCGGTCAACGATTTGCACCGCTGTCCCACGCGATTCAAAAGACCGCCAAAGACAATCGCCAAGGCATTGCCAAGTGCGACGGCAGGCACCATGACAGAAAGCATGGCCGCCGGATCTGTCTTTAACCCCTCGCCGAAAATCTTGGCCAGAGGAACGGCTCCCGCTCCCATACCGCCACCCATGATGGGGATTGCGATAAAGAAAACCGCTTTCTTGGCGCCATAGCCGGTCAGAGCGCCGCAGAGTGCCACAGCGATAAGTGAAACGGCAACACCGCCAATAATCACCGGGAGATAGCGGAGAGCGGCCTTGATCAAAAGCTTGCGGTTCATACCCATAATCGAACCGGTGATCAGCGATGCGATATAGAAATCAAGGAAACCGCCCCCCTTCATGAACTGGGTCATGGTGCTCAGGGTCACTTCCGGCAACAGGCCGAATGTCGACAAGGCGGCTGATCCAAAAATGGCCACAATAGCACCGCCACCGAGAAAAGTGCTGATGAACGGGGTCTTGTCGCCGATAAGGTTGAAGACTGCTCCAAGAATTATCATCACCGGAAATGCGCCAACCATGCCTTCCGGCAGCTTACCCAGAAAAATTGCGCCCAGCACCACCGCAGTGAAAATCGCGAAATACGGCCAGGACATGCCATATATTTGAAAAACGGGTGCTTTGCGCGTCTCTACCTGTTCGAGAATGGAAATGCTGCTCATGGGGCTGCCTCCTCAATCCGGGAAAAGGAACGGAAGATCGTGTGAATGAAAACCGAACCGCCACTTTCTTTATACCCGGTAATGGGAACGCAGCCGGACATGGATAAGTATAAAAACCTTTTGAAAGTAAAAAAACCAAGCCGTGGCCGCACCACATGTTACAATAGAATAAGGTAAGGCGGATGCTTACAGCACACCGCCCAAGCGTACCAAGCCCTGCAGGCGCTCCACCTACCGCCACCACATGAGTAACCCACTGGACGTCGATTGAAAGAATGCCGCCATGAAAACAACGCTGTTGTCTAAAATGCTTCTCCTGGACGTCATCATGGTCGCGACGATGCTTATCCTGACAGTGGCGCTGTCGGTGCGGTACAGCATCAACCAGCTCGAAATGAGCCAGGAACAGAACCTGCACAATATGGCCCATATTTTAGCGACGAGCGAGCCGATTATCACCGCCCTGAAAACAGGAGAAAGCACGCCCGAGCTTGACTCATTCCTGGACGCCGTCATTGCCAGTCAAAACAATGTCGACGTCATCACCCTTGCCGACATGCACTCAATCAGGCTTTACCATCCCGACCGCTCACGGGTGGGCCAAGCCTTCTTCGGCGGCGATGAAGGGCGTGCATTGCAGGGCGAACATTATCTGTCCCAGGCTGTGGGAACTCTTGGCTTTCAGAGTCGGTACTTTTATCCGATCTTCGACCATGACGGCACGCAACTCGGCTTTGCACATGTCAGCATGCTTATGTCCAATCTCGATTCACTGAAAGCCAATGTGCTCCGCGTCAATCTACAGACACTGGCTATTGTTCTTTTGGTAGGCGGCCTGGCGGCCGGAATCTTGACCATGAGCATCAAACGATCCCTTCTCGGCTATGAACCGGATCAGCTTGCCAGATTCTTTGTACAACGCGGTGAGGTGATGGATTCATTGGAGGAGGGTCTGCTGGCGGTGGACGAACACGGGTCGATAATTTTAGCGAACAGCGCAACCGAGAGGATTTTGGGTATCAGCGAAGAGACCATGCGTGGCAAGGACGTCGACAGCATCATTCCCCAGATTGGTCTTAAGGAGAGCCTCGGCGGCGCTAAGGACGACAACCTCGCCATCACGCTTGGCGATGAAAGCATTCTTTATAGTCGGATGCCACTGAACCGCAAACATCGGCTCATCGGCGCCATGGCGATCATGCGCGACCATTCCGAAGTCACCAGAATGGCCGAGCAGCTGACCGGGGTCAATCATTTGCTCGATGCCCTCCGGGCCAACACCCATGAATTCATGAACCGCCTGCATGTGATACTCGGGCTTCTTCAAGGCGGCAATGTGGATGAAGCCAAACGTTATATCATGGATATAAGCCACGTACAAAGTGCGACCATCACCACCATGACCAAGACGATTGAAAACCAGACCCTGGCGGCATTGATCCTGGGCAAGATAAACCGCTGCAACGAACTGGGAATACGGATGCATGTCAGGAGCGACAGCGCCATTCCCCGCCGCAGCCGCTTTCTCCCTACCACGGCTCTGATAACCATCGTGGGTAACCTTGTCGAAAACTCGATTGACGCTATACAAGAACGGGGAGAGGCCGAGGGGGAGGCTGAAATCGCCTTGCTGATCAATGAAAATGAGCACGCCTTACAGATCAGCCTGGACGATACCGGCACCGGGTTATCGCCTGAAGAACTGGAACGTATTGCCCGACCTGGCTACACCACCAAAGGTATCCACCGGGGAACGGGGCTGCGTTTGATTCGTGGAATTGTGGAAAACTACGGAGGCGGCATGACGGTGGATTCGGAAAAAGGCGTCGGCACCTCGATGACGCTGGCATTCAGGCAGGTTCGCCACGTCAGCAAAACGGCCGAGAGTTTCCGGCGACTATAACCGGTCGACTTTTATCAGAACCCTGCCCCCTCTTGCTGCGGAGAATGCAATGAAGGTATTGATAGTTGAAGACGATCCCATGGTCGCGCAGATTAACAAGCAGTATCTGGAGCCGATTCGCGGCATTGAGGTTGTCGGCTTGGTTGAAAACGGCCGCGATGCCTTGGAATTCGTGCGGGTAAACCCCGTCGACCTCATCATTCTGGATGTGTATATGCCGCACACCACCGGTCTCGAATTGCTGACCGAAATGCGACGCTCCGGCCTGGAAATCGACGTCATCATGGTGACAGCCGCGAACGAGGCCCGTCATATCGACGAGTCGCTTCGACTGGGCGTGGTCGATTATCTGGTCAAGCCATTCACCGAGGTCCGCTTCAAGGAAGCGATCAAGAAATGGGCTTTGAAGAAACAGATATTGCACTCCACCGACGTACTCAGTCAGGAGCTTATCGACAGAATGGTTGGAAGCGCCAACGAGACGCCGGAAATCACGGTGCATAAAGGCATGCAACAGGCAACGCTGAACACGATCATGGACGCATTAAAGGAACAGCCCGCATCGCATTTTACCTGTGACGAGCTGGCATCGACTGTCGGGTTGTCCAAGGTGACAATCCGCAGGTATCTGAATCACCTGGTTGAAGGACGAATGGCCGAGAGTATGATCGACTATGACACCGGCGGCCGCCCGAGTGTTCGATACAAATTGAAAAAATGATTCTTTATTCCAGCCCACGTTGTCCCGCCCACCGAACAGCCGCTCACCTGCTCCATTATCCCGTTCCAGTACCCCATAGGGTTTGAATTTCGTAGTCTTTTCCGTTAATATTACCCCATGATTAACAATTATAAATAGGAGCAATCATGGATAATAGTATGGACTACCTCCCGGTCATAGGAAAGATACTGGTCGGCTCGGTCACGTTGGTGGTGTATGCGCGGTTGGGTGGGCGGAGCCAAGTCAACCCGATGGCTGGGACCGAAGTGGTCAGCGGCATGGTGGTAGGCGCAATGATAAGCGGCAGTTTGTTCAACAACGACGTGCCTGTATGGGCCGTTGGCGCTGTCATCCTGCTTTGGACTCTTCTGTTCAGCATCATGAGCAAGTATAAACGGAAAAGCCTCTCAGGCGAAAAGCTGGTGGACGGTCAATCCGTGTGTCTGGTCTCGGACGGACGCCTGCAACCACAAAGCTTCGACAGTCTCAATTTAACGCTGACCGATTTTGAAACAATGATTCACCAAGCCGGGGTTCACGCACTTTCCGAACTTCGTGAAGTGTGGCAGGAGACTAACGGTAAACTGACCATAAGCAAATACGACGATCCTAAGCTCTCTGTTCTTCTTGTCGAAAGAGGACGGGTCCATAAAGATGGGCTCTCTCGAATCGGCAAGGATCAGGAATGGCTGAAAACGCAAATCGAAAGCAAAGGGGTGACGCTGTCCGAGGTGTTCTGTGGAGAATACCATAATGGTACAGTGCGAATCGACACCCGGGATGGCAGGACGATTTAACCGCTTACGTGATTTCAAACCCCGAGATACCCGGCCGCCCGATCCCATTTCTGTCTGGCGGAGGACCATACAACGGAATAACCAAAAGAGCTGAGGCTTCGCAAAATCCTCACCTCGTACACCACCGCCCTATTCGGCTACACCCACAGTGTGGCGATGCAATTGACAAACCCCAAATCCTGCCTTATAGTTACAATATAAATTAGTAGACAAAATGACCTTTTTTGAGAGGCGCGTCAAAATGGCCTAATAACCGGTTGGACCAAAATTCCACCCAAAGATGAGGGAATTCCCTAAATCCATAACAGATATACACATACATAAACAGTCGCGCGGTCTCTATACCGTCCTAGCTAAAAATTATTTTTTTTACATAAAAATTATTTTGTACGAGCCGGAACCCGTGATATAATGGAGGCATGGATAGAATGATTATCCCAAGCCAGGAGCCTCCATATACAGGTAAACAAAAGGAGGTTCAGTTCATGAGCGCACAGGAACAAAACAGCGAGTTCCTCAAACGGTTGGCTGCAGGCATCGCCAGCCTCTTTGGCGATAACTGCGAAGTCACTGTCCACGATCTCGGGCAGGATTTGGAAAGCAGCATCATCGCTATCGAAAACGGTCATGTCACCGGAAGGCGCGTCGGCGACGGCTCGTCCGAAGTCGTGCTCCACGCCCTCAAGGAAGACCCGGACAAGATTCAGGACGATTACAACTATCTCGCCCGCACCAAGTCGGGGCGCATGGTGAAGTCCAGTTCCATCTACCTGCGGGACAAGAAGGGCAAGCCGACCCATCTCTTCGGCATCAACTACGACATCACCGATCTCGTCATGGCGCGGCACGCCCTCGAAGCCACCATCGCCACCGCCGAGACCGGCCAGAACGAAGACGTCGCCATCACCGCCAACGTCAACGACCTCCTCGACCAGCTCATCGCCGAGGCGGACAAATTCGTCGGCAAGCCGGTCGCCATGATGTCGAAGGACGACAAAATTCGCGCCATCCAGTTCCTGAACGACAAGGGCGCGTTCCTGGTCAAAAAGGCAGGCGACAAGGTCTCGAAGCATTACGACATTTCGAAATACACGCTCTACAACTATATGAGCGCCGAGTCATAAGGCTGTTCCAGAACCTCGGATCGGGACTTCAGCCGAGGAAAGCGAGCCGTCAGGGTTTTCAAAAAACGCGGTGGTGGTTGTTTTTTGAAAAGCCCGAGAGGCGAGCTTGACGAAGGATCAAGGCCCGAGACGCGGTTATGGACTGCCTTACACACATTTTCCCGGAGGACTGGCATGAGCCAAGCGCTGCAGTGGGTCGCCAACAAGCTGCCCAAGACCGAGGCACACAAAGAACTGGCCCTTATGGCCCCTGCCGAAATCGAGAAGGTCCGCCGCTTCCACGCGTCCTTCCCGCAATACAAACCCACTCCGTTGACGGCGCTGGATACCCTCGCCAAGCAACTCGGCGTCGGCGGCATCTACATCAAGGACGAATCCTACCGCTTCGGCCTGAATGCGTTCAAAGTCCTCGGCGGCTCCTTTGCCATGGCCCGCTTTATCGCCGAACAAACCGGTCGCGATATCGCCGACCTCGGCTTTGACAAGCTCACCTCCCCGGATGTCAAGAAGGCATTGGGCGACTATACCTTCTTCACCGCCACCGACGGCAACCACGGTCGCGGCGTTGCCTGGGCGGCGAATCAGATCGGCCAGCACTCGGTCGTCTATATGCCGAAAGGGTCGTCCCAAACCCGGCTCGAAAACATCCGCAAGGAAGGCGCGGATGCTTCCATCACCGACATGAATTACGATGACGCCGTCCGCCTCGCCACGGCTGAAAGCGCCAAGACGCCGAACTCCGTCGTTATCCAGGATACCGCCTGGGAAGGCTACGAAGAAATCCCCGGCTGGATCATGCAAGGCTACGGCACTATGGCTCTTGAAGCGGCCGAACAGCTCGCCGACTACGGCGTCAAGCGCCCCACCCACATCTTCGTCCAGGCCGGTGTCGGATCGCTCGCCGGTGCGGTGCAGGGCTTTTTCGCCAACTACTACCCCGACAACGTCCCGACCACCACCGTCGTCGAGGCGGCGGCGGCGGACTGTCTCTACCGCTCCGCTGTACAGGCCGACGGCCGCACCGTCGATGTCGGCGGTGACCTCGTCACCATCATGGCCGGCCTCGCCTGCGGCGAAGCCAATACCATCTCGTGGGAGATACTCAAGTCGAAGACCTCCTTCTTCGTCTCGCTGCCGGACTATGCCGCCGCCCGCGCCATGCGCGTCCTCGGCGCGCCGCTGGCAGGCGACCCCCGGGTTATCTCGGGCGAGAGCGGCGCGGCGGGCATGGGTCTGGTCCTCGAAGCGCTCGTCAACCCCGACTTCGCCGACCTCCGTAAGGCGCTCGGCCTCGGGCCGGATTCGCGCATTCTTCTCTTCTCGACCGAAGGGGACACGGATCCCGACATGTACCGGCGCATCGTATGGGACGGAGCTTATCCCGCACCGGGCGCGTTTTAGTGGCTCTCTGTACAAACAATCAAAGGTAATTATTACCTCAATTTTATATCTGACTTTTCAAACCAAGAAGGGGCACTACCATGGATTTTGCAAAGATTAAAGCCGCGGCCGAAGGCTACAAGGACGATATGACCAAGTTCCTCCGGGCCATGGTCCGTATCCCGGGCGAGAGCGCGGGCGAAAAAGGGAAGATCGAATGCGCCGCCGCCGAGATGCGCAAACTCGGCTTTGACAAAGTCGAAATTGACCCCATGGGCAACCTGCTCGGCTACATGGGCACGGGCAAGACCCTCATCGCTTTCGACGGCCACATCGACACCGTCGGCATCGGCAACAAGGACAACTGGACCTTCGACCCCTACGAAGGCTATGAAAACGACGAGGAAATCGGCGGGCGCGGCACCTCCGACCAGGAAGGCGGCATTGTCTCCGCCGTCTACGGCGCGAAGATCATGAAAGACCTCGGCCTCCTCTCGGACAAGTACACCGCCCTCGTCACCGCCACCGTGCAGGAAGAGGATTGCGACGGCTTGTGCTGGCAGTACATCATCAACGAAGACAAGGTTCGCCCCGAGTTCGTCGTCATCACCGAACCCACCAACGGCAACATCTATCGCGGCCAGCGCGGCCGTATGGAAATCCGCGTCGACGTCAAGGGCGTGTCCTGCCACGGTTCCGCTCCCGAACGCGGCGATAACGCCATCTACAAGATGGCGGAAATCCTTGGCGAAGTGAAGGAATTGAACAACCGCCTCCACGTCGACGAATTCCTCGGTAAAGGCACCCTGGCTGTCTCGGAAATCTTCTTCACCAGCCCGAGCCGCTGCGCCGTCGCCGACTCCTGCGCCATCTCCATCGACCGCCGCCTGACGGACGGCGAGACCTACCAGTCCGCCCTCGAAGAAATCCGCGCCCTGCCGTCCGTGAAGAAGTTCGGCGCCGAAGTCAGCATGTACAAGTATGACCGCCCGTCCTACACCGACTGCGTCTACCCGACCGATTGCTACTTCCCCACGTGGGTGATTCCGGAAGACGCTCCCGCCACCAAGGCGATGGTGAAGGCGTTCGAAGGCATGTACGGCAAGCCGAAGGTCGACAAGTGGACCTTCTCCACGAATGGCGTCTCCATCATGGGCCGCGAAGGCATCCCCTGCATCGGCTTCGGCCCGGGCAAGGAAGAAGAAGCCCACGCGCCGAACGAAAAGACCTGGAAGGCCGACCTGGTCAAGTGCGCCGCCGTCTACGCCGCGCTGCCGACCGTCTATACCGAAAACAAGTAAGCATCGCTTTTATATAAAACCCTTATCCAAGGAGCTGGACAATGAACTTTGACGCACTGGTCACCAAGCTGGCCAACCTCGACACCGCCAAGATGTACCTGAACGACTTCCTCCTCACCTGGGAGAAAACGGACGGCGAAATCGCCGCCACCTTCGCGGTCGCCGATGCGCTCCGCAACCTGCGCGAACGCAACATCTCCACCCGCATTTTCGATTCCGGCCTCGGCGTGTCGTTGTTCCGCGACAACTCGACCCGCACCCGCTTCTCCTTCGCCTCCGCCTGCAACCTGCTTGGCCTCGCCGTCCAGGACCTGGACGAGGGCAAGAGCCAGATCGCCCACGGCGAAACGGTGCGCGAGACCGCCAACATGATTTCCTTCATGGCCGACATCATCGGCATCCGCGACGACATGTACATCGGCAAGGGCAATGCCTATATGCGCGAAGTCGCCGCCTCCGTCGACGAAGGCTACAAGGACGGCAACCTCGAACAGCGTCCCACCCTCGTCAACCTGCAGTGCGATATCGACCACCCGACCCAGTCCATGGCCGACATGCTGGCCATTATCCACCACTTCGGCGGGGTCGAAAACCTGAAGGGCAAAAAGCTGGCCATGACCTGGGCATACTCGCCCAGCTACGGCAAGCCCCTGTCGGTGCCGCAGGGCATTATCGGCCTGATGACCCGCTTCGGCATGGAAGTCGCCCTCGCCCACCCGAAGGGCTACGAAGTCATGCCCGAGGTCGAAGCCGTCGCCGCCGCCAACGCGGCCAAGACCGGCGGCAAGTTCTCGAAGTCGAACAGCATGGCCGAAGCCTTTGAAGGCGCGGACATCGTCTACCCGAAGAGCTGGGCACCGTTCGCCGCCATGGAGAAGCGCACCAACCTCTACGGCGAAGGCGACATGGACGGCATCAAGAAGCTTGAGAAGGAATTGCTGGCCACCAACGCTAACCACAAGGACTGGGAGTGCACCGAAGACCTCATGAAGAAGACCCATGACGGCAAGGCCCTCTACATGCACTGCCTGCCCGCCGACATCACCGGCGTGTCCTGCAAGGAAGGCGAAGTCTGCGCGAGCGTGTTCGACCGCTACCGTCTGCCCCTCTACAAGGAAGCCGGCTTCAAGCCCTACGTCATCGCGGCGATGATCTTCCTGTCCAAGATGAAAGACCCGGCCACCGCCCTACGTCAGCTCGAAGAGCGCGGCCGTCAGCGCATTTTCGGTTAACCTGCCATCCTCGATGCAGTACATTTATGTGCGGACCGTTCGTCGGTCCGCACGTTTTTTGTTTTATGGCTTTGGCACGAGGAGACCGCAATGGAGGGGAAGATGCAGGCGTTTATCGTCGACGCCGAGTGGGCGCCGAAAGCGGGGTATGAATTGACCGAACGGGAACGGCGGGACAAGCGCGCATACCGCTCCGACATGGTGTACCGTAACATCAAGACCGGACTCCGACAGGTGCCTATCCCGGCCATTGGTCCGGACGACGTCCTTATCCGCATCGGCGCTTGCGGGGTGTGCGGGTCGGACCTGCACGCGCTCCGCTCCGACGACGAAGGCTATTCGAAGTATGCCGCCCACCTGCGCCTGCCGGTCATCACCGGCCACGAGTACTCGGGCGAAATCGTTGAGGTCGGGAAGAGCGTGAAGGGGCTGGCGAAGGGCGACCTGGTCGCGGCCGAGCAGATCCGCTGGTGCGGGTGCTGCCGGTCGTGCCGGACCGGCATGTTCAATCAGTGCGAAGAGTTGGAAGAGGCCGGACTGTCGTGCGACGGCGGCTTTGCCGAATACGCGGTCCTGCCGGCGAAATACTGCTGCGTCATCAACCGCCTCGCGGACAAGCTTGGCGACAAAATGGCCGCGCTCGAAGCAGGAGCCTTGGCTGAACCGACGGCGGTGGCCTACAGCGGCATGCAGATAAACGGCGGCGGCGTCAAGCCGGGGGCGAACGTGGCGGTGTTCGGCACCGGCCCCATCGGCCTTGCCGCCATCGCCCTGGCGCGGGCCTTTGGCGCGGCGACGATCTTCGCCTTCGGCACCAACCCCGCCCGCGACGGCCTCGCCACCGCCATGGGCGCGGACATCGTCACCAACCCGAGCGATCTCCTGAAGCAGGGGTCCAGCGCCGGCGCGCTGGTGATGGAGAAGACGGACGGCATTGGCGCGGGAATGATTGTGGAAGCGACCGGCAACTTCTCCAGCGTCTATCCGGAAATTATCAAGTGCGTCGGCAACGGGGCAAAGGTTATCCAGTTGGGTGTCGGGTCGACGCCGGCAATGTTCGACGCCATGCCGGTCCTGCGCAAGAACGTCCATATCATCGGGTCGTTGGGTCATGCCGGGTCGGATATTTTCCCGTCTGTCCTGCGGATGATGGAGGCGGGCGCGCTCGATATGCGGAAAATGGTGACGGGACGGTATCCGCTCGTCGATGCATCGGCAGGGTTTGTCGCGTCGGGCAATCGGGAAAGCGGGCATGGGAAGGTTTTGATCGGTCAGCATTATTAGGGTGCAAATGAGGTTGATTGCGGAGCGAACGCGCATGGCGTGGACCCCGGCCGAACCGCCCGTTTTTTGCCCGGGTGGATGTCTGCACGCC
>JAJPXZ010000100.1 GCA_021205245.1 Planctomycetaceae bacterium | reverse complement strand
CCCCCGGCGCCAGCCAGCCGCCCACCGGTCCCCAGACAGCCCCGTAAACCTCGTAGACATTCCAGTCCCAGATGACATCCTGCGCCACCGTCAGCGCCACGGCATAGAGGATAATATTGAAAATGAGCGGCAATACGGCATAACGTTTCAGGCCGCGCCGGGCCAGCAGAAACCGCATACCACGAAACGGCAACCCGATGCCCCGGGACATGCCGCCGAAATCGAAAAGGGGAAGCTTCCGCATAATGCTCCTTACTTGGGTATTGCAGACCTGTTCGTAAGCGAGGGCACCCATCGCTGGGTGCCCGGGCAGGTAGTACGGTAGTATTGTCGCGTTAGGATGATTGACCGTCCAGAACGTGTTGCAGTTTTTGTTCGTCCTCGTGGGTCAGGGAGGTCTTGATAACCTTGCCGCCCGTTCCCTTGAGTTCTTCCAGCACCTTGTCCGGCGTCGCTTTTTTGAACAGCACAAACAGCAGGGACGACCCTGGCTGGAAGCTGTCGGCGAGGTCTTTCATAAACTTGTCGTTGACGCCGACGTCGGTCAAAGCGCCTGTGACCGCGCCCGCCCCGGCGCCGACCGCCAGCCCCAGCACCGGACTCAGGAAAATCATGCCGATGAGAAGGCCCCAGAACCCGCCGGACATGGCGCCGCCCGCCGTCAGGTTGTACATTTGTTGCAGCTTGACCTTGCCGTCCTGTTTCTTGACCGCGACGACCGCGTCCTCAAGTTCGAGAAGGTATTCCTTGGTCAACTTCATCAATTTCGCGCGTACTTGATTCGCTTCTTCTTCACTGTTGTACGCCACTACGATGAGATCGCTCATTTCGACTCCTACAGGTTGCGGCGCTCCAGGAGAAGCGCCTCCACCCCCACTCGTATGATACTGTCGCTCAATCATGGGCCAGGATGCGGAAATCCATATCACCGAAGGCGAAAATACAATCCGCCAGTTCCATCGTGCACAGATAGGTAAGGTCGATGCAGTCGTTTTCGATCTGCCGCATCAACTCCCGCGCCCGCGCAGTGTGGACGGTGATACGCAGTTCCGAATAACGCACCGCCTGCCCTGTCTCAATCAAGAAGCCCCAGTCGGACGATATCGCCAGGAACAACTCGCGCGTCGCCGGGTTCAGCGCCCGAATAAGCAGCGGGTGTTCGGTGTTCTTGTGCTTGGTGGCGAGATCGGTGAGCCGCTGCGACAACCGGTACATGTGGCGGTAAACCCAGCAATTCGGCTGATAGGAGCGGTTGTCGACCCAGGTCTGGAAATAATCCTTTTTGCCCCAGGAACTCGCGCCAGGCATCATTTTCTGGTGAGTCGGGTTTTCGCCCAGGTATTCGGACGGCGTGACCGGGCGCACCTCTTGCTGATCATAGAGCATCTTCCGGATGACCGACTCAATCCACTGCGGACCCTCTTCCCACCAGTGGCCGAACAACTCGGCGTCGTAGGCCGAGACAACCATCGATTTGCGGTTGGTGGCACGGAGAACATGGTTCGCCTTGACGCCGCGATAATAGGCGAACTGTCCCGCCTGTTCGTGCACCGTTCCTTCGGCCCACATGGGATTGTAGTAATCCTTCTCGCCGAGTTCGGCGTCTTTGCCGGTGATGCGGTAGTATTTGATGCCGGTGTTGCGGCGCACGTTGGCGGTCTGGAAATATTCGGGCAGGTAATCCCATTCCGCCTCGTGGCCGAGGTCGCGGTACCATTCCTTGTAATTGGGGTGGCCGGGGTAGCCGCCTTCGCGCGACCACACCGAGGACCGGGTCTCTTCGTCGATGCCGAAGAAGGCGACGCCGTTCGGCGAGATGACCGGCGCATCGGTACCGAAGAACGAACGGGTGTCGCCTTCGGTGATGCCGATGGAGTTCAGGAGCGTCCACTTGATGCCGGCATCGGCCAGGAACTTGTCGACGCCCGGGGTAAAAGCATTTTCGGGCAGCCACATGCCACGGGGGGCGCGGCCGAAGACGCGGGTGTACTGGTTGACGCCTGTCTCCATTTCGCCCTTGACCGCTTCCGGGATATGCTTGAACAGGGGCAGGATCATGTGGGTTGCGGCGCAGGTGATGACCTCGATTTTGCCCATGTCCTGGAAATCTTTGTACCCACGCGTGAGATCGCCTTCATAGGCGTCGAAGACCTCTTTCGCGATCCAGAAACGGTGCAAGGTCTGTTCAATCGTGTTGTACCACGGCTTCCCTTTGGAGTTGTCGCGCTCGCGGGTGGCGAGGGCGATGCACTCGTCGATGTGGCGGGCGGCGCGCTTTTTCAGGAGCGGCGTCTGCATCATCGACAGGAGTGACGGCGTCAACGACAGCGTGACGCGGAAATCGACTTTGTCGCGCTCAAGCCGCCAGAACATGTACAGGAGCTGGGTATAAACAGACACCACCGCCTCGCAGAACCACTGTTCCTCCAGCGGCACGTCGTACTCGGGGTGATGAATGAACGGCAGGTGCTGGTGCAGAACCAGCGACCAATAGCCCTTCTCCTCCTGGGCATAATGGGTGCGGTTCTTCCAGTAATTGTATTGGTTGATGCGCCAGTCGGCGGTCGTGCATTCGATCGTGACGTTGTTCGGATCGACCTCGATGGACGGCCACTCGGCGTATTTTTGCTCGGTGGTTGTGGAACCTTTGGGCGCGAAGGCGGAGTTGGAGCGCGCCACCACTTCGAAAAACTCGGTTCCGTTGGCACGGTAGCCGATCTCGGCGATGTAGTCGTTGTTGGCCTTGACCTTTATCCAGTACTCGTTCTTGTCGTCCAGGAAATCATCGATTTCATAGCAATCATGGAAGTTTTTCCCATTGAATTCGATGCCGGTGACCTGGTAGACACGGATGATAAGCCGGTTCTTCGAGAAGAAATCGGCGCCGAATTTGGCCTTCAGTTCATCGCGGCAGGGCGAGCCGACCTCCCAGAGAACATACATCGTATCCGGATCGCGCGGCACCAAGTAAAGATAGGTCTCGTTGTACAGGGGGTCGAGGAACGGCACCTCCTTCAGCAGTTCAAAGTTCGCCTTGACCCGCACGCCCTCTTCGCCCGGGATGGGGTCGCCCGGGCGCAGGCCGTCGTCGTCCTCGGCCGGAGCGACAGCCCGTTGCACGCCGGTGTTGGCGGATACGCGCCCGCCGGTGCGGAGCACCTCGGGGAAATCGGCGCTGCCGGCCTTGAGGCCTTCGGCGTCCTCAATTGCTTTTGGATCAACGAGGGGAGCGCCCAGGTCCATCGCCAACTGCGCGTCGGACTTCGGCGATGAGGCCTTGTCCATCGCTGCGGCGGCGGAAACGGCGTCCTTTGCCGGGATGGCGGTCTTTTTGGCGTCGTCGGGGTTAACTGGAGAAACGGCTTCGGGAGTCTCGTTCTCTTCGGACATGGTGGCTCCTCCTGAAGGATGGATGGATGAATAGCGTTCCAACCATAAGCCATGCCGAAACAAAACGCAAGAGAATGTTGGGAGGCGTTTATTTCATGCAAGGGGCGGAGCAGCATTAACGTACGCCCGGCCGGGCGGCGCGGACGCTCCGGGATCAGGCCGTCCGAATGGAGACAAGGTCGATAAATTCTTCCGGGTCGGTATTGTCAACGCTCAGAACCAGGATACGGCGTTCTTCGAGAAGCTGAATCGACTCGGACACCACCTGCGACAAATCCTCCGGGCTGACATTGTGGAACACCACCTGCAGCTTTTCAATACGGTCGAGCCGTTCCGCCATTTCATCCAGCTTGTGGAGGAGTGCGCGGTAGAGAACGAGGTCGGCGCGCAGGCGCGAAAGTTCGTCGGGCAGGTTCGGCACCTGCAGCTCATAATTATGCCTGTCCGAGAACGTGTGAATCGAGTCGGCCAGCATGATGATTTCTTCGTCGCTCGGCGGCTGGTAGGCGGCGTTGCCGGCCTGAATCAGGGCGTCGATGCGGCCTTGAAGTTCGGCGACTTTTCGTTCCAGCTTGCCCTTCCGGTCGAAGAGGCGGCTGTGTTTGCCCCACCGCATGGGGACAATGAGGTGATTCCACCATTTCAGCCGCGCCAACACAAACGGGGCGGACTGCGGCGGAAACACGCCAGCCTTGACGTTATCCGCTTTTTGACTCACCTGCTCGGACGAACGAATGACCACGCCCCAGATGGTCCACGCCACCAGCACGCCGAAGAGAACGAACGTGGCTTTCGCGAGCGCGGGCTTGCCGAAAACGTAGAAGGCGAAGGCCATGAGCAGGGTGATGATGAGACTGGCGAAGGAGGTTGCCGGCGCCTCGTTGCCCGAACCGACGCGGACGCGCATATCCTCGGACGTGCGGGTACAAAAGAAATCGAACAAGTTCGGGACGTGAAGGACATCCTCGCGGTTTTCATTGGATGATTCCATGCAATCCTTTCGTCACCGGACCGGCGACAGGCGCATCGCGTCGTAGCGCGGCGCCACGCCCAGCTTCATCCCCAGCGCCCCGATGCGTCCGTTCAGGATTCTGGCAAAACAGTCCCGCGCCAGATCCGGCCGGTTGTTTTCTTTCGACAGGTGGGACAGGACCACCCGCCGCAACCGGTCCTTCTTCAGGCTGAGAAGCAGTTCCGCCGCCTCCGCGTTCGACAAGTGGCCGCCTTCGCCGCTGATGCGTTTCTTGAGCGGATATGGATAGCGGCGATTGGCCTGAAGCATGTCCGGATCGTAATTGCTTTCCATAAAGACAAAGTCCAGCTCTTCCAGCCGCTCAGCCAGCCCTTCAAATACATGGCCGAGATCGGTGAATATCCCGCAGCGCTGATCGCCCCGTTCCACCGTCACCATCACCGGTTCGCGGCCGTCGTGCGGGGTGGAG
The DNA here is from genome assembly GCA_021205245.1 of Planctomycetaceae bacterium. Classification (GTDB taxonomy): domain Bacteria; phylum Planctomycetota; class SZUA-567; order SZUA-567; family SZUA-567; genus JAJBSZ01. The sequence goes on along the minus strand of JAJPXZ010000100.1, from coordinate 6,005 downwards.
GTCAGGCTTACGGTCATGCCAGCCGCCAGAAATCCCGCCCCCGGCGCAATAGTATCAACCTGGATTTTCCCCAGCCGGTCGGCGGCGGCGTCGCGGGTGCCGGCGGTCATCCACAGCTTCCAGCCGTGCTTGCGTTGCAGCACGCCCACTCCGGCAATGTGATCGGTATGGTCATGGGTGACGACGATGCCCCGCACCTTGGCCGGATCGCCGCCCGCAGCCAGCAGGTTGTGGAGAAGTTTTTTCCCCGACATACCGGCGTCGACCAGCAGCGCCCCTTCGGGGCATTCGATATAATATGAATTCCCCGAAGACCCGCTCGCCAGGGAAGCAACCAGCATTGGCATAACAGACTACCCCTCACACAGCCGCAACGCCTAGCGCGCAACCGTTTCCAAAGACAGCGTATCTCTTACTCCCGCCGTGAACAACTCGTGGGCGCGGGCCGCGATCATCACCGCGTTGTCGGTGCAGAGGGACATCGGCGGAATCGCCACCTCCAGCCCCTTATCAGCCGCCGCCCGGGCAAGCGCGGCACGCAGGTATCCGTTCGCCGCCACGCCGCCGCCAAGGGCAATCCACTTCACGCCGTGGCGTTCGGCCGCCTCCAGCGTCCGCGTCACCAAGGCGTTCGTGACCGATTCCTGGAACGACGCCGCCGCGTCGGCAACCCCCGCATCGTCCAACAACAACGGACCCTTGCGGCCGGCGCGGCCCCGGGCGGCATACATCACCGCCGTCTTCAGGCCGCTGAAGGAAAAATTCACCCCGTCCGGCGGCAGGCACGACTTGCGCCAGTCATAGGCGGAACCGTCGCCGGATTTCGCCGCCGCCTCGATGCGCGGTCCGCCCGGGAATCCCAGCCCAAGCAGCTTGGCCGCCTTGTCGAAGGCTTCGCCGGCGGCGTCGTCGAGGGTGGAGGCAAGGCATTCCATCCCGCCCCTGCCAGCGCCCCGTTCGCGCACGAGGTACAGATTCGTATGGCCGCCCGACACCACCAGCGCCAGGTATGGCGCTTCCAGCCCGGGTTCCGCCAGGGCGGCGGCGGCGATATGGCCTTCGATATGGTCGACGCCGATAAGCGGCTTGTTCCACGCCAGCGCCAAACCCTTGGCAGCCGAGACGCCGACCAGCAGCGCCCCGATAAGGCCGGGCCGGTTGGTGACGGCGACGGCGTCGAGGTCGGCCGGGGTCACCCCCGCTTCCCGCAGCATCGTGTCGACCCCGGGCAGCAGACATTCCATATGGGCGCGGCACGCCACCTCCGGCACCACCCCGCCGTAGGCACGGTGCAAGTCCACCTGGCTTGCGACGAATTCGGCCAACACATCGCGGCCGTCCTTCACTATAGCCCCCGCCGTCTCGTCGCAGGACGATTCAAGGGCAAGCAACAACGACTTCTTCATTAATCCTCGCTCTAGTTTTACCGGGTATCCGGCCCGCGGCCGTTCCCCTTGAGTATAAGCCTGGAGGGGGTCGCAACCAAGTCCACATCCACATCATCGCTCGAAACAGGCAACTTCGGAAAGATCTGGAAATCGTACCCCACCCCAATCCGGCCCATCGCCTGGCGGCGAAACAGGGCGTCGTACACCCCCGCTCCCCTGCCCATCCGCTGGCACGTCTCGGAAAAGAACCGGCCCGGCGTGACGACTAAATCCAGTTCCTCCGGGGTAGCTTCGGGGAGCGTTTCCACCGGCTCGAGCGTCCCGCCCCGCCCGGGACGAAGGCACCCGTCAAACGTCTCCACCCAGCGCATGACCATCTCGTCGCCGCCCAGCCATACCGGCAGGGCGAGCCGTCCGCCCTGGGCCAGCCAGTCGCGGAAGAACGGCGCGAGGTCGGGTTCGTCCAGCATGGGGGCGAAACCGAGCAGCCGCTTCGCGCCGGTTGAGGCAATATAGTCGGCCACGCGCTTGCTGAGGCGGTCGTCCAGGACGGCTCGGTCCGAACGGCTCACCAGGCCAAACATTTCGACCGAGAGCCGCCGCCACTCCTTTTTAATCGCATATACCTTCGGCATCGATGCCCTTCACCCGCCTATGAGCGGAATAGCTTGTAGTATAGCAGTCCCAAATACTCGTGCCACAACTCCTCGCTGTCGGCCAGGCTGCCGGCCCGTGGACGCCAGCGATGCCGATTGACGGCCTGCCGGCTCTCGGGGGAACGCGGGCCGATATAGTCGCACGGCGCCGGCGTCACCCGCACTCCCTGATCGGCGAAAAAGCCGACCGCCCGAGGCATGTGCGAGGCGGTCGTCACAAGAACCACTTCACCACCGCCCGCCAGTTCGGCGGTGAGCCGCGCTTCGTGCTCGGTATCCAGGCTCTCCGGCAGGAGGCGTATCCGTTCCGGCGGGACGCCCAACTCCGCCGCCGCGCCGGCCATGGCGTCGGCGCAATTCTCGAGGCCCATGCCATACCCGCTCACCACAAGGACGGCATTGGGGAAAAGCCGCGCCAGCCGCACCCCTTCCACCAACCGCGCCCGGGCGCAATCGTTCAGACGGGTCAAGGCCGGCAGCGTCGGATCGTCCGGGTGGGCGACGCCATTCCCAAGCACCATGACAAGGGCGGGATTGCGGCCATCCGCAAAGACGAGCGGCGGATAGCGGCTTTCAAGCGGCCACGCCAGCAACCGCACCAGCGGCGGAAAAGTGGCGGCGAAAAGGAGCATCGCCGCCAGCAATCCGGACACAACGGCGGCGCGTCGCTTCCTGAGTACAACAAAAACCGCAGCCAGCAGCACGAGCAAAAAAACGACCGGCAGCGGCTGAACCATCATCCCCACCGTCCGCTTGAACAGGAAAAACAGGGTCATTCGCTCGCCACGTGCACCAGGCTCTCGATTCGGTAATCCGGGAGGAGGCCTCGGCCCTTGAGGAAATCCAGTTCGACAACAAAGCCGAGCGCGGTAACAACGCCGCCAAGACGCTGGACCAGCTTGACCATCGCTTCGGCAGTGCCGCCTGTGCCGAGGAGATCGTCGACGACCAGTACCCGTTCGCCCGGCTGAATGGCATCGTCGTGGATATGCAGGACAGCCTTGCCGTACTCGAGATCGTATTCCTCAAACAAGGTGGAACTGGGCAACTTCCCGGGCTTGCGGATAGGCACGATGCCCCATCCCAGCTTGTAGCCGATGGCGGCGGCGAACATAAAGCCGCGCGCTTCGGCGGCGCATACCTTCACGGAATCGGTGTCCTTGAAGGTGTCGCAAAACCAGTCCACTGTATATTTGAATGCGGCGGGATCGCCGAGGACGGGGGTGATATCCTTGAAGATAATCCCCGGTTTGGGGAAATCAGGGATGGAACGGATGATTTTGTCGAGGTCCATTTCTTCTCCGCAGCGGCGCCGCTTCATATAGATTCGGCCGAGTCCGACAAGGACCGGCCTACGAGCAAAGTGGAAATTATACCGGGCAGGGAGGAGTGGGACCAGAAAAAAACGCCGCCTCCACTGAAGGAGGCGGCAATGGCTAGGGGGGCGTTCTGTTTGCGTGAAGTGGGAAGTGAATAGTTGGATTGTATTTGTTGCTTATAAAGGAGGGACGCCCCCGTCGCCGTGACCCTACCCCCGCGGATGCGGGCGGTAGCTAGTCGGTGAGGTAATTCACCGCGTCGTGATAGGTGTCCCTGATGGCGTCCTTCATGGACTGCCAGACTCCGTCGCCGTCATGACGATTGGTGCGGACGGCGGCGTTCCGGCGGGCGGCGGCTGCGTTGGCGGCAGTCACGTTGGCCGGAGTGGGATACGCGGTGGGGACGCCGCCAACGGTTGTGACTGTGGTAGCGGCGGAAGTTTGTGTAACAGGCGGCATGACCTGGTCGACCCGGGCTTCGGCGGCCTGACGGACTGCGGGCGGGACCGGTTCGGCATCGATGCGCTGAACGCCACGTTCCCAGCTCGCCTGCATGCGGTCCTGCCAGTTCTCGTCGGCGGCATCGGCCGGCATGAGGCTGGCCAGAGGACGGGCGCTGGCGCGGTATTCCTTTTCCTGATTCGCGAACTCGAGGTCGAGGGCGGCAAGCTGTTGTTCATACTGGACCATATCGTCGTAGTCCATGCTCTCGGCGTTGAGGTTGTCGCGAAGCTGGCGGCGCTTGTTCATGTAATCGGCGCGAGCGGTCATGCGTTTTTGCTCGAGGTCGCGGCGTTCGTCGAGGGCGGCGGTGGCGCGGTTGAAGCGTTCCTCGGCGGCGGCGAGCTCCTGCTGGACCTTGGCCTTTTCCTCGTTGATCTTGGCGCGATCGAGATCCGACAGGTTGTCGGCGCCAAGGCGCTGGTCGAGGACGCGAATCTGTTCGTTGAAATCATTCTGGCGCGACTGCCACTTAGCCTGGATGTTTTCGCGCATGTTATCGATACGGCCGAGGCTGCGGGACATGCGGCGCTGCATATTGCCGGTCTCGAAGCGGTTGCCGCGGTAGCTGGACGGCATGGTGCCGGCGAGGCTCAGCATCTGGTTGCGGATATCGCGTTCTTCCATGATGCGGCGTTCTTCGAGCTGCGCGATCTGGTCGCGGAAGTTCGCGAAGTTTTCCTCGGTGGCGGCGGCTTCGGTCATTTTGACGCGGATGTCGTTACGGTCTTTCAGGTACGCCATCCGTTCGTCCACGGCGCGTTCGGCCAGTTTTTCGCGCTCGTCCAGGTTCTGCAGAGCCTGATTATAGGCTTCTTTGGCCTGGCTGTAGCGGCGGTCGAGGGCGGCCAGTTGCGTGTCGAGGTTCTGGTGCTCGTCCGGAGCCAGGTCGGCCGGGCTGAGCTGACGGTTGAGGTCGGCGCGGCGGTCGGCGTAGCGGCCATCCTGCTGAGCCCAGGCGGCTTCAACGGCGCGGCGTTCGTCGGCGATGCGGGACATCTCGCGGCCGCGCAGCCGTTCAAAGTTGAGCTTTTCCTCGATGTAGCGGACATCGTTCTGGTAGCGTTTTTCCGCCAGGTTCTTTTCGGCGTTCAACTGGGCCAATTCCGTGGTGTAGTTCGTCCGGTCGTTGGCGGTGATTTCGGGCCGGGCGAGTTCACGCATCAGCACGTCGTAGCGGTTGAGGTAATCGCGCTGGGCGGCGATGCGGGAGTTCACCAGGTCGCGGTATTCGTCGAGCGCGTTGGTGGCGGTCTGGTAGCGATCCTGATCGCGGCGCTGTTCTTCCTCGAACATCGCTTGACGGGTATCGAGTTCGCGGCGGTCGGCGTCGGTGAGGTTGGCCCGGTTGGCCTGGCTGTCAAGCCGCAGGCTCTGGGCGGTGAGGTCGCGCAGTTCGCGGAAGCGGTTTTCCTCAAGCGCTTCGCGGGCATTGTGGATTTTCAGGAGTTCGTTGTAGCGGCGGCCATTCAACTGATACAACTGTTGCAGCGTTTCGAGCGAGTTGTCGTAGGCACGGGCAACCTGTTCCCCTTCGGCGTCGAGCGGGGAGGCGGCGGCGATAAAACGCTGATCATCCTGGGGAATGTTCGAATTGGCCATGGTCTCGCGGAGCGTGTCGCGCTGCTGTTGGGCACGCTGCAGGGCGATTTCCCGCTCCGCCTTGAGGGCGCGCACCTTCTCGAAGATGGCGTTGCAGTTCTCGTCCTTTTCTTCGGTGATGGCCTGGTATTCTTCGTTCAGTTCGTGGCGCACGTCGTCATAATGCTGATTGATGCGCTGCAATTCGTTGTCGAGGCGTTGCTGATACGCTGTCGCGGCGGTGGAAGGCGCTGCCGCCGGTACGGTGACAGGCACGGTGGCCGGGACGACGACCGGCACGGTGGCGACTCCGGTTCGCGGTGCGACAGTGTCGGCGGCGACGGCGAAGCTCCCCAACAACATAGCAGCCAGGAACGCGGGGAGCGCGCCTGTGGTACGGAATGACGGTGAAATGTGGGTCATTTGCTATCCTCCTGGATACGGGGTATGGCGCTCTGTTAATTTATGACACCTCAATTAACTCTTATCGTTACTTCGACCCACTATACTCGCGAATTATCGAATTTCAACTGCTATTATCGACAATATCGTTAACATTC
>JAJPXZ010000194.1 GCA_021205245.1 Planctomycetaceae bacterium | reverse complement strand
GGGGCTGCACGGTGATTACAGAGACCAACCGCCTGAGTTCGGTGCCTTCACTGTCTTTCCCCGTGGACCCCGGCCGAACCGCCTGCTTACCTCGCTGATGGAGGTCCGGACGCCGGGGTGACGCTTAGGGGAAGGCGGGATGGACTTGCTGACTCCCTACTCAGAAACTAGGCTCTTCGTGTCGACCTCGTAGATCCCTGCCAGGGTGCGGTACTTGTCGGCGTAGTCGAGACCGTAGCCGACGAGGAAGCCGTCGTCCAGGGTGAAGCCGACATAGTCGAGCGGAACATGGGTCTGGCGACGGCCCTGCTTGTCGACGGCGACGGCGATCTTCAGTGACGCCGGGTTCCGCTTTTGCAGGTGCTCGATAAGCCAGAACAGGGTTAGCCCGGCATCGGCGATGTCTTCCACCACCAGAACGTGCCTGCCCTGAATCTCTTTTTCCAGATTCTTCAGCATCACCACCTCGGCCATGGAAGTGTCGCGGTCCTGGTAGCTGGAGAGGCGGATAAAGTCGACCTCAACCGGCAAATCGCCCACTGCCCGCAAAAGGTCGGCCATAAAAACAAAAGCGCCGTTCAACACGCCGATCGCCAGGATCTGTTCGCCCGGCTTCAGCACTTTTTCATAATCAGCCCTGATGGAAGCGGCCAACGCGTCGACCCGCGCGGCGATGACGTCGGGTCCATACAGTAAAGTCTTGTCTGGCATTTTTCCTCACCTGTCTTTGTGGATACATGCCGCCCACCCGGACGACAGCTCAAGCGTACCGGTTTTGCCGCCCTGGATCAACCCATGAAAAAGCGCCGCCCACGCAGGGCGGCGCGAGTTGATTTATCACAGGTTTACGACCGAACGTCGGGCGGCAAATCCACCGTCTCGACCTTGGGCGGCATGATATAGGAAAAAACGATAAACGCGATCAGGGCGCAGACCAAGCCGGGGATGACCGCCTGCTGTTCCCAGCCGAAAAAGCCAACCGGGCTGAGCCGGCGCTCGTACAGGACCGAAACGATGGAGCCGACGATAAGGGCGGCGATGGAGCCGGCGTTCGACGACCTGCTCCAATAGTGGCCGAGAATGTAGGGGAAGAACGCGCCAGCGGCACGCAGGGTGAACGAAAACATCAGCAGGCTGATAATGCTCGTGGCAGACATGGCGACGATAAGGCTGAACACGCCGACCAAGACCATGACCAACTGGGTGACGCGCATCACCTCCTTGTCCGAGGCGTCCTTCTTGATGAACTGCTTGTAGATGTCGTTCGCGAAAATAGATCCGGCACCCAACATGTCCGAGTCGGCCGACGACATGGTGGCGGAAATGACGCCGGCGAAGAGCAGGCCGACGATAATGGCGGGCATGGTCATGGTGGCGAGGACGGGGAGCGAGTATCGCGCACCCTCGTGCAACAGGAACTCCTTGTCCACCAGGTCCATGTTGACCAGGGCGAGCATAACGATGCCGAGGATGGTGGGGATGAACGCATAGACAGCATTGATGATGGCGGCGATGATGGAACCCTGCTTCGCGGCTTTGCCGTCGCGGGCGGAGTAGTAGCGGGCGACCGCTTCCTGGCCGACGGTAAAGGTGGCGACGTACATGACGATCAAGGCGATGATGGCTTTTGGCCCGCCGATCCCGGAGAAGAGGTCAAATGCTTCCGGCGGCACATTGGCGACGACCTGGTCCCAGCCGCCAGCGAAGTTGAGGGAGAAGGGAATCGCGACCGCCATGCCGAGAACGATGAGGCCGACCTGGACAAAGTCGGTAATTGCGACCGACCACATGCCGCCCAGCACCGCGTATATGGTCACAATGACGGCAACGCCGATCAAGGCGGTATTCCAGCTCAGGCCGAGCATCACCGAGACGATGGTCGCCGACGCCATGAACTGGCCGGCCGTCAGGCCGATAAGGGGCAGGAACATGGTGATGGACGTGAACACGCCGGCGGTGGGGCCATAGCGGCGGCGGAAATACTCCGGCACGGTGCGGACGCCGGTATTGCGGATTTTCGGCGCGAGGAAGGTAAGGATGACAAACGCCACGCCCATGGTCATCACATACCATGACGCGCTCAGGCCCCACGGCGCACGGCCAAGCATGGAAGCATTTTCGACCACGCCCAGCGAACTGCCGCCGCCGATCTCGGTCGCGGCCAAGGTGCCGGCCATGAGGATTGGTCCCATGCGGCGTCCCGCGACCATGAAATCGGACGAGTCCTTGATGCGCAGCGAGGCATAATATCCGATGCCCAGCATGGCGATCATATAGGCCACGACAATGACAACAACCGTTACCTGTACTTGCATATCGCTCCTCCTGTTTGGTGGTGGAATCACAAAGAATGGCTGCGACGGCTCTTACGAAACGCGTCCTATGAAAAATGAGCATCGTACGGAGATTACATTGGTGGCGGCGACGGTAACCGGTCGCGTGGTGGCCGCCGGCGGAATCACCCGGGAAATCATTGACGGCGTCCGCTTATTTATAGGCGCGATTAAGCGACATTAACGGTCCGTCCCGACGGCTGGGCACATAGTAGCGTTCAATAAATAAAAAGGCAAGCTAAATAATTGTTAGATTTTCCCTGCCCCGATCGGCTGTTGTTTCAGCGCAAAAGATGGTATACTGCAGGAAATCCGATAACCGCCAAGGAGCGCCCTATGCACGAAGAGACCGCCATCCGCCGTTCAGCGTGCCCCTACGATTGTCCCGACACCTGCGGCCTATTGATTGAGGTGGCGGGAGACAAGGTGATAGGGGTGCGGGGAGATTCCGAACATCCGGTTACCAGAGGCTTTGTCTGCCGGAAGATGAACAGCTACGAGCGGTCCATCAATCATCCCAACCGCATTCTCCACCCCATGAAGCGGGTAGGGCAGAAGGGGGAGGGCAGGTTCGAGAGGATAGCGTGGGACGAGGCGCTGACGACAATCGCCTCCCGCTGGAAGACGATAATCGCCGAAGACGGGGCCGAGGCCATCCTGCCGTACTCCTACTCCGGCGTGATGAGCGCTATCGGCCGCCATGGCGGTATCGCTTTCTTCAACAAGCTGGGCGGCTCGGCGCTCATTCGGACGCTTTGTTCGTCTGGCAAAGGCGCGGGGTGGGCGTCCCTAATGGGGAGCAGCGTCGACCTCGACCCACGGGAAATGGCGCTGAGTACGTTTATCATCATCTGGGGTTCGGACGTGCCTGCGACACGGATCCACTCCATGCCGGTTATCCAGGCGGCACGGAAGCGCGGCGTGCCGGTGGTCCTTATCGAGACATACGCCAGCCCGGCTTCCGCCCTTGCCGACGAGACCCTCCTCGTCAACCCCGGCTCCGATGGGGCGCTTGCCCTTGCCATGATGCAGGTGCTGGTCGCCGAAGGGCTGGCGGACCGCGATTTCCTCGCCGCCCATACGGTCGGCTGGGACCAGTTTGAACCGACGCTGGCCGATTACACGCCCGAGGCGGTGAGCGAGCTGGTGGGCTTGCCAGCCGACAGGATTCGCGACCTAGCTATACGATATGGTAAGGCGGCCGCGCCGGTCATCCTCTTCGGCTCAGGCCCGAGCCGTCGCCGCAATGGCGCGATGAACTGCCGCTGCGTGGCGCTCCTCCCCGCTGTCGCCGGGGCGTGGGCCAAACCGGGCGGCGGCACCATTGGGTTCGGTTCCGCACCGTCCCCCGTGAACGGCGCAACCATCACCAGGCCGGATTTTCTCGAACGTCCGGTGCGGAGTATCAATGTCAACTGCCTCGCCGCCGTTTTGTCCAACCCGGACCTTGCGCCGCCCATTCGGTCGCTTTATGTGTACGGCTCCAACCCGGCGGCGGTGGTTGGCAACCAGCGCAGCTTGTTGGAACAATTAGCCCGCGACGACCTGTTCACGGTTGTTCACGAACGCTTCATGACAGACACCGCCCGCTATGCCGATATCATCCTGCCCGCCACCTTCTCGGTGGAACAGGCGGATATCCACACCTGTTACGGTTACCGCACCCTGATGGTCTCCCGCGCCGCCGTGCCGCCTCCGGGCGAGTGCCGGTCCAACTGGAACACCTTCAGAGCCCTCGCCGGGGTTCTGGGATTGGACGACCCTTACTTCCTCAGGACCGAGGAGGAGATGGTGGAACATGTGCTGGAAAATTCGCCTGCGCTCCAAACGATGCTGGACGATGCCGGCTGGGCCACTCTCCGCGAAGGCAAAGGGGTCGACTTGCGCGTCGAAGCGCCGCCGGTGTTCAAGACCGCCAGCGGTAAAATCGAAATCCTCAATCCGTCCCTTGCCGAGCCGCTCCCTCGCTACCTGCCGGTGGAGGAGGACAAGTATCCCCTCCGTCTCGTCGCCGCGCCGTCGGCCTATACCCTTAATTCCACCTTCACGGAACGGGAAGACCTGGTGGCTGCACGCGGTCCACAGACCCTGCGGATGAGCGAAAAGGATGCGGTGGCGCGGGGCATCCGTGACGGCGACGAGATCGTCTGCTTCAATGAACTGGCCGAGGTGCGCTGTATCGCCCGGGTGGGCGAGGTTATGCCGGGGACGGTGGTGACGGTAGGGGTGTTCAGTGCCGCGGCTGCTCCCGGCGGGCTGACCGCCAACGCCCTGGTGCGGGAACGGATTTCCGATATGGGCGAGGCGACCACACTGAACGATAATGGGGTGGAGGTCCGTCTGGCCGGTAACTAGAAACGCTACATATTCTTTCATATCAAGATGATATAAATTCTTCTGAAAAAGAATTTGACCAATCATCCGGCATGGGGTATTGTCAATATCATACGTCCTACGTTGTACATTGCACTCAGCCGGAGCACACTTATGAAAATTGCCGTTGTCTTCACATCCACAACTCCTGAACTTATCGCTGGCGTTAACGAAGCCCTGCAGGCCGAACTCGCCGGCGTACAAGCCGACATCGTCTCCTACCAGGATGCCAGCATTCTGCAGGAAGCGCGCGACAACAACGGCCTCACGCCCGGACTGTGCGCCCGCCTCCTGGACCTCTACGAACAGGGACGTCGCGAAGGGGCCGACATCATCCTGAACGTCTGCTCGTCGGTCGGTGAAGTCGCGCGGCGCGCCAAACCGTTGTACGAACTCTGCGGCGTTCCGTTTATCCGTATTGACGAAGACATGGCGAGGGCGGCCGTCGCGGCGGGAAGCCGCATCGGGGTTATCGCCACTCTGCCCACCACCCTGAACCCCACCAAGGAACTGGTGCAACAGTGCGCCGACGCGATGGGGAAAAAGGTGGAACTGGTCGACGCTCTCGCCGACGGCGCGTTCGGCCTGGATCAGGACGCTTTCAAGCAAAAGCTCATCGATACCGGCCGCGCCGTCATCGACAGGGTCGACGTCCTCCTTTTCGCCCAGGGCTCGATGGCCTATGCGGAACGGGATGTCGCGGCGGCATTGGGAAAACCGGTGTTTTCAAGTATCCGCTTCGGCGCGAAAGCGGTGGCGGAGGCGGCGAAAAATCTGTAGCGTTTTCGCGAATGGTCGACCTATTTTTTTTGCGCGTTTTGGGCTACAGTAGATGAGCCCGAAAATGCAAAATGTAGGCCTGCCAATTCCCAAAAACGCGCTTGCGAGGGTAATCCAAGGAGAAAGAGATGAAGAGACTCATTGCCGTGGCGTTGTGCTGTGCGTTCGTATCCTTGACCGCGATGGCGGGTCAACCTCTGGTCTTCAAGATCGGTTTCAGCACCAATCTTGACGATCCGCGCGCCCTTGCCGCGTTGGAGTTCAAAAAGGAAATCGAGGAAAAGACCGGCGGCGCGCTTTCAGCCGAACTGTATCCATCCGGCCAACTCGGCGGCGACGCTGCCCTCATTGAGGCCATGAGCCTTGACTCCGGCACGGTCGACATCATCATCACCGACGCTTCCAACTTCGCCACCTACGAACCGAAGATGGGCGTCTCGGCCCTGCCGTTCAACTTCGCCACCTACGAGGACGCCTGGGCGTTCATGGATTCGGATGTCGAAAAAGGTGTTGAAGAACTGCTGATCGACCAGGGAATGCGCGTCCTTGCCGCTTACTGCAACGGCTTCCGCTGTGTCACCACCTCGAAGATTCAGGTCAAGACCCCCGCCGACATGCAGGGTCTGCTGATTCGTACTCCCGAGAACCCGGTCATCATGGCCACCATGCGCGCCCTGGGCGCCAACCCGCAGCCGCTGGCTTTCTCTGAACTGTATATGGCCCTGCAGCAGGGAACCTATGACGCACAGGAAAACCCGATTCCGGTCATTTACAACAACAAGCTCTACGAAGTGCAGAAGTTCCTCTCCATCACCAACCACATTTATTCCGGCATGTGTTTCACCATCGCCGAAGGGGTGTGGAATCGTCTCTCCGCCGATCAGCAAGCCATTGTCGAGACGGCTGCCAAGAACTCTTCCGCCTTCAACAGGAAATTGAACAAGCAGATGGCGGACGACTTCGTGGGCGAGCTGGAAAAATCGGGCATGACCATTATCAACCCCGACCTCGCGCCCTTCAAGCAGGCTACCGAAAGCGTTTTTGAAAGCACCAAAAACGTGTACGGCGACGCGCTCCTGAAGAGCCTCGCCGCCTGGAAAGCCACCCGCTAACGTCATTCGATATGTCCCCTACCGCGTCCTGGTGTTCCCAAAATCCAGGGCGCGGCATGACTCGCCAGCGCGGCACAGCCGCGGAGGAAGCGCATGTATACGCTGCAACGCTGGGTGGACAGGATAACCACCACCATCGCCTGCGCCATTATCGCGATCTATATGGTTATCATCGTCTATAATGTCGGCTCCCGCTACATCTTCGGTGGCGGCATCCAGTGGTATATGGAAAGCTCGCAATTCCTGAATGTGTGGGCCATGTTCATCGCCGGTATCGGCCTGTGCGCCTCGAACGAGCACCTGCGCGTGTCGCTCATCGACGAACTTCTCAAAGGCAGAGTAAAGACGGTGGACCGGATAATCGTCTCCATCTTCACCTTCGCCTTCTATGCGCTGGTGGCGTACTCGGCCTATCTTCTGGCCATGCGCTCCCGCCAGACCATCTCCACCATGGAACCTTTGAAAATGTCCTATGTCTACTGGATGCTCCCGGTCACGGCCGCCCTGAGCGCCCTGGCCGTGGTGCTTGACCTCGTTTGTTTTCTCGGACGCGGCGGAAAGGAAGGGAAGAAGCCAGATGATAACCTTCTTATTGATTAGCTTCTTCGTTGTCCTCGCCTTTGGCGCGCCCATCGCCGTCGCCCTCGGTTTGTCGTCGGCTTTGTGCATGTTGCTGTTCAAGAACGCCAACATCATTACGATGGCGCAGCGCATGTTCGAGGGGATGAATTCCTTTGCGCTTCTGGCCATCCCCTTCTACACCTTCGCCGGTGCGTTGATGTCGAAGGGCGGCATCTCGAAGCGGATTATCGATTTTTGCTATTCCATCGCCGGACATGTCATCGGCGGTCTGGCGCATGTCAACGTCCTGGCGAGCATGGTCTTCGCCGGCATCTCCGGTTCGGCTGTTGCCGACACCGCCGGCGTCGGCGGCTTGCTCATGCCGGAAATGGTGAAAAAGAAATACTCGAAGGACTTCACCGTCGCCGTCACCGCGATATCGTCCACCATCGGCATTGTCATTCCGCCGAGTATTCCCATGGTGGTTATCGCCGGTATCCTCAGCGTCTCGACCGGCAAACTGTTCCTGAGCGGCATCATCCCCGGCATCCTCATGGGCGTGTCGCAGATGGTCGTCGCTTATTTCCTGGCGAAGAAGGAAGGCGTGCCGAAGGAGGAAGGCCATATCGAGTTCAAGCGCGTGGCGCAAACGCTGTGGAGTTCCTTGGCCGCCATCCTCATGCCGTTCATCATCATTGGTTCGATTGTCATGGGTGTGGTGTCGCCGACCGAGGCGGGCGTTATCGCCGTTCTCTACGGTTTGCTCGTCGGCGGGTTGCTCTACCGCGAATTGACCCTGAAGGACATTTGGGACTCGCTTCGTGAAACAGCCAAGGTGTCGGCGAAGGTATTTATCATCATCGGCGCGGCGGCATTGTTCACGAAGATTCTCACGACAGCCGGATTTCATATCTATGTCCGTAACGGCCTCCTCGGTATCTCCACCAACCCGACGGTTATTCTGCTGATCATCATGGTCATCATGTTGGTCGTTACCACTTTTATGGAAAGCATCGCCGCCCTGACGTTGCTCATGCCGGTTTTGTACCCCATCGTGCTCGAAGTCGGTATCGATCCGATTTACTTCTGTTGCATGGTGGTGGTGTGCATCGGCATCGGTCTGGTAACGCCGCCGGTCGGCATGTGCCTGTATGTCGCCTGCGACATCATGAAGTTGCCGATCAGCCGTGGCGCGTGGGCGCTGTTACCGTTCATGATTGCCACTGTCGTCTGCCTGATTCTGCTGCTCATTTTCCCGCAGTTGGTGTTGTGGCCCACGACGTGGATAGGATAGGGGGACATCCATGCGACTGGTAAAAAGCATCTGCACCAATTTAGTTTTCCCCGCTTCACGAAAAGACATCGGCGCGTTCCGTGATATGGCTGCCTATCTGAAAGAGAAGGGGATTGGCTGCATCGAGTTCTATCACGACGGCAACGGCCGCGCCGAAACGGGAAAGGTGCTCCACGATCTCGGCCTGGACGGCGTCTACATTGGCGTCATCCCGTCGAAGGAGGGAGCGCAGTTTCTCTGCAACATCGACCCGGACGCACGCCGGGCAGCGGTCGCCGTCCATAAATCGTGCCTGGACGAAATGCGCGACAACGGTTTTACCCAGTTCATGATCTGTTCAGGCAAGCTCGGTCCGGACGTCGACAAGCAGCTACAGGCGCTGGAAGCGTCTGTCGAAGAACTCTACACCTATGCCGAGGGGAAGAATCTGCCTGTTCGCATTCTTCTCGAGCCGTGTGACAGCAACATGGATGCGCGGCATCTACTCGGACCGTATCCGCGCTGTGTCAAATTTGTCGAGACGATGCGCGCGCGCGGCTACCCGTTGGAACTAACCATGGACACCGCCCACGTCGCCGAAGAGGGAGAGAACTTTCTCGATGCGATGCGGGCTACGCGGCCGTACTGCAACCATGTGCATTTCGCCAACTGCCTGATCAGTGATCCGGCGAATCCACTTTATGGCGACAAGCATCTCGGCTTCGAGTACCCGGATACGGTCTGGAGCCCGACCGCCCTCGCCGATGTTTTTGCCGGACTGGATGCGTTATATCCAGGCGACGCGGACCTGCGTATTGCCCTTGAGGTGTTGTGCCGTGAAGACGATCCCTACGCCTACTTCGACTCGATGTGGGCATCCCTCCCGTTCCTGTCGGAACGCATTTAACGAATCGGGAGTCACCTATGACCAACGATGAACTGACCCAAACAGCCAACCGGCTGCGCTTGGACGTGGTAGAAACGGTCCACGCATGCGGCGACGGCCACCCCGGCCCCTGCATGTCGATTGCCGACATTATGGCCATCCTTTATTTCGAAGTCATGCGGGTGCGCCCGTCCGAACCGGACTGGCCCGACCGCGACCGCCTCATCCTCTCGAAAGGTCACGCCGCCCCTGTACTCTACGCCACCCTGGCGCGGAAGGGCTACTTTCCGGTCGAGGACCTGAAGGGACTCCGCACCCTGGACAGCCACCTGCAGGGCCACCCCGACATGAACAAAACGCCGGGCATCGACAGCGTCTCCGGGTCGCTCGGGAACGGCGTGGCCATCGGGCTTGGCATGGCCCTGGGCCTGCGCCATCAGCGCCGCGACAGCAACGTCTACGTCATTATCGGCGACGGCGAACAGCAGGAGGGGGTGATTTGGGAAGCGGCGATGGCGGCGGCAAAGCATAACGCCGGCAATCTCATTGTCCTTGCCGACTGCAACAACCACCAATCCGGCGGCAAGGTGACGGAACTGTCGTCCCTCTACCCCGCCTGGCAGAAGTGGGATGCCTTCCACTGGCATACCCAGACGGTGGACGGCCACGACCTGGACGCGCTCCGCACCGCCCTCGCGGCGGCGCGAGCGGAAACGGAACGGCCGTCGTATATCGAATGCGTCACCGTGAAGGGCAAGAATATTCCGTATATGGAAAACAACAACGCCTGGCACAAGCGCACCCCCACCTCCGAAGAGGTGGAGCTGGCCCGGCAGGCCTTGGGAGTTTGAGATGAGTATAAAAAGCACCCGTGAGGCCGCTGTGGCGGCAATTATGGAACGAGCCGAAGCCGATCCGTCGGTTGTTGTGGTGTCGCCGGATGCGGTTCTCGCCGGCCGCTTGGTTTCGTTCAAGGAAAAGTATCCGGACCGCCTGTTCGAGGTCGGCATTGCCGAACAGTGCGCCGTCGATGTCGCTGCGGGGCTGGCGACGACTGGCATGACGCCGGTGGTGGTCAGTTACGCAGGGTTTATCACCATGCGTGCCTGCGAGATGATCCGCACCTTTATCGCCTACCCCGGGCTGAACGTCAAACTGATCGGCCTGAACGGCGGCATGCTTGGGGGCGAGCGCGAAGGGGTGACGCACCAGTTCCACGAAGACGTCGGCATCATGCGCTCCATGCCCGGTGTGGTCGTCCTCACCCCCGCCGATGCCGGCCAGGCGCGGCAGGCGGCGGCGGCGATGTTCGAGGTCAAGGGACCGACCTATTTGCGCCTCGGCAGCGGCCGCGAGCCGGAGGTGTTTCCGGATAACACGCCGTTCGCGTATGGCAAGGTTCGCGAAGTCAAACGCTACGGCGACGACGTGGCGATCTTCGCCAGCGGCTTTATCATGGACCGCGCCCTGGCCGCGCTGGAGGCATTGCACGCCAAAGGAGTGGAGGCGACACTCGTCGATGTGTCGACGGTGAAGCCGCTCGACAGCGCCGGCGTAACGGAAGTTTTACGGCGTACGGGTTGCGCCGTGGCGGTTGAGGATCATAATTACTACGGCGGCATGTCGAGCGCGATTTGCGAAGTGGCGTGCCATTACCATCCCTGCCGGGTGGTGCGGCTGGGCCTCAGAGACACCTACCCCCGCAGCGGCGTGGCGGCGGCGTTGTTGGACGCGTATGGTTTGGGCGTCGACGATATCGTCCGCGGTGCGGAG
>JAJPXZ010000136.1 GCA_021205245.1 Planctomycetaceae bacterium | reverse complement strand
GTCCAGGATGGCGTCACGGGAGCTCCCGGCTTTCCGCGACCGAAGCCAAGCCAAGACCAGCGCGACGACAAAACCGAGCATAAGGAACAGGCCATAACCGAAGATCGGCATGCCGCCGCCCAGCGGGATGGTGAAAAGGACTCGATGCATGCATTCCCCTATGGATGGGCTTTCGGTTTGTTGTTGTCGTCCACCAGCACCACCTTGGGCTTGAAGGTCGAGGCTTCGCGTTCGTCCATCTGCGCCCAGGCCATGATGATGATCTTGTCGCCTTCCGCCCCCAGGTGGGCGGCGGCGCCGTTCAGGCAGATTTCGCCCTCGTCGCCGAGGATGACGTAGGTTTCGAAGCGGTTGCCGTTGTTGACGTTCGCGACCAGCACCTTTTCGTGCAGATGCATCCCGGCCATTTCGACCAGGCTCCGCGGCAGGGTGATGCTGCCTTCATAATGGAGCGCCACCTCGGTTATGGTGGCGCGGTGTATTTTGCTTTTGAGTATGGTGACCTGCATGTGTATTCTATCCCTCGCCCTTTGTTTTCAATAAAACGGGCGTTCCATCGGGAACGCCCTCCTCTATAGTATCCCGGCGGCTGCCGCTTTGCAAGACGGTGGAGTAAACATGGACAACCCCCAACGTCTGCTCGAATCACCCGGCCAGTGGGACCGGAAAGCGCTGGCCACGCTCCTCCACAGTCCGGACAGCCCGGAAAAAGCAACCCGCGCCCACGCCGCCGCCCTCGCCCGGGAGCGCACCCTGGCCGAGTTCGGAAAGGGCGTCTACATCCGGGGGTTGGTGGAGGTGTCGAACTTTTGCCAAAACGACTGCCTCTACTGCGGCATCCGCCGGTCCAACCAGTCTGTCAGCCGCTATCGCCTGACGGATGAGGCAATCCTCGATTGTTGCCAGGACGGGTACCGGCTCGGCTTCCGGACCTTTGTCCTCCAGGGCGGCGAAGATCCGGTCCTCACCGACGACCGCCTCGTGCCGCTGGTCGCGTCCATCAGGCAGGCATTCCCCGATTGCGCCATTACCCTGTCCCTGGGCGAACGATCCCGCGACAGTTACCATCGCCTCCGCCAAGCCGGGGCCGACCGCTACCTGCTCCGTCACGAGACCGCCGACCCGGACCATTACGCCCGGCTGCATCCACCAGGCATGACCCTCGCCTCGCGGCTCGATTGTCTCCAGTGGCTGCGGGAGGAAGGTTACCAGGTCGGCTGCGGCTTTATGGTCGGCTCGCCCGGCCAAACCGTGGATAATCTGGTGGACGACCTCCTCCTCATTCGCGAGTTCCAGCCCGAGATGGTGGGTATTGGTCCCTTTATCCCCGCCCGGGGGACGCCATTCGCCGATCACCCGGCTGGCGACGTCGGCCTGACACTGTTCCTCCTTAGCCTGGTGCGGCTGATTCTGCCCAAGGTGCTCCTCCCCGCCACCACCGCCCTCGGGACCGCCCTCCCGGACGGGCGCGAGCAGGGCATCCTTGCCGGGGCCAACGTGGTTATGCCCAACCTGTCGCCCCCGGACGCCAGGGACAAATACATGCTCTACGACAACAAGCTCCGCTCCCACGCCGAAGCGGCGGAAAACCTGGACGACCTGCGCCACCGCCTCGAATCAATCGGCAGAACCATATCGGTGGGCAGGGGCGATTTCGGCGACAGTGGATGAATAGGGGCCGTATACGTGGAGATTTGAAGATAATTCACAATTCACAATGCGTAATTCACAATGATTTTATAATGGGACATCAAAGCAATTACGAGCGCCGGCGCATTGTGCATTATTTATTTGTTCCATAATTGTGAATTATGAATTATGAATTGTGAATTGATTTGACCATATTTACACGTGGAGAGAGAACTCTATGAATCGTATCGACGGCGTCATTTGCGACCTCGACGGCACCCTGGTGGAATCGGAAGATCTCCACCTCCTCGCCTGGAACGAATTGGTCATCCGGGCCGGACACCAGCCGCCCTCACCCAACTGGAACGACGATTGCATCGGCTTGCCCGATACCTATGCCGCCGAAAAGACCATCGGTTATTTCCCCGACATGGGCGATGCCGAAAAGGTAAATGCGGACAAACAAATCATTTACCGGGAACTGGTGGCGAACAAGGGCCGCGCCCTCGCCTACCCCGGCCTCTACGACATGCTGAAGCGGGTCCGGGACGCCGGCATTCCTCTTGCCGTCGGTACAAACAGCGTCCTCGCCAACACCAAGGCAGCCCTCGAGGCGGCGGGATTGGCCGAGTTCTTCCCCATCGCCGTCACGCTTGACCAGGTCGAAAACGGAAAGCCCGCGCCCGATATTTACTTCGAAGCAGCCAAACGTCTCGGCATTCCGCCCGAGCGCTGCGCCGTTCTCGAAGACTCCACCGCCGGCCTCGCGGCCGCCCGCGCCGCCGGTTGCCTGGTGCTTGGCTTGACCACCACCTGGCCCGCCGACAAGCTGACGGACGCGGACCACATCTTTACCAGTACCGCCGACGCTTTGGGGTGGGTGTTGGCACAACGCGAGGCGAACGCTGTCCCACGCTAAGAAAGGTATTTTCATGCCTCAGGTATTAGCCACCGAATTTGCCCAATTCGCCCGCGACAGGCTCCGTCCCGCGGTCGACAAGGTCCAGGCAAGCCGCCGTTCCGGCTTGTTGTACGCCTTTTTGGCAGCCGCCTGCCTTTTCGCCCTGTTCCTTATCGTCGTCTATGCGTCGATATCGCCGTTCCGGGGGATGCTGGACGAAAACAGCATTTCCTATTGGCCGCTCATCATCCTGGCGCCCCTGGCTTTCGCCATGGTCGGCTTCAGCCTGGTGTATATCCTGCTGCTGCGGCGCGCCGTCAAAACCTTCCGCCTCGACCTGATCGGCCGCATCGCCGAATTCATCGACCCCGGGCTGGTGCATGAGGAAATATCGCCGATTTCAGAGGCCGATCTCGAAAACAGCCTGCTCTTCCGCCACCTTGCCAAGCCGAAAGCCGGACCGGATCGTTTCCGGGGCCGGGCGGGCGATGCGGCGGTGGAATTCTCCGATCTCCAGGTCAAGACAGACGCCGACCCCAAGGTCCACAGCTTAAGCGGCATCTATTTCGATGCCACCTTCCCGCGCCGTTTCGCCTTCCCCGTGCTCTCGTTCCCCACCACCCTCGAAGTCAGCCGTTCCGGCTTTGAGGCGGATTTGCGCAAGTGTGGCTATCCATTGCCTGAAGGGCTGGTGCGGTTGGAAGACCCGTCCTCCGACCGCCAGGTGCTGATTCCGTCCGGCAAGGAACAGGAACTGTGCCGAATCATTCCCGCCGGCGTGCTGGACGTGCTGGCGAATCTTCGTCAGCAGCAGGGCGTTGAAGTGTTGATTGCCGCATTCGGCAATAAGCTGCATATCGCCATGCTTTCCGCCAGCGAGCGAATGGATCTGCCCGGTGCGTTTGAAGGTTTCGATTTCGGCAATTGCCGCCTGTTTTGCCATAATGCGCGGCTCGGCATGCGGATGGCCCGGGATGTGAGTGGGCAGGCGAGTTTGTTCGAATAACAAGTCATTAAACCGCGACCGTCCCGCCCACCCCGCACGTCACCCCGGCGTGCGGACATCCACCAGCGCGAAAAGCGGGCTATTCGGCCGGGGTCCACGCCAAAAACAGTGAAGGCACCAAACTCAAGCAGTTGGCACGGAGAACTTTCTGCATTGACTCTTCATGGCGTGGACCCCGGCCGAACAGCCCGTTCTTTCCGTTGATGGACGTTTTTGACGCCGGGGTGACGCTGGGGGGAGGCGCTACGGTAGTCGTGAGGCAAAGCGACCGACCCCTTTGCCGCTGGCTAGAAATCCACCGTGCGGTTGTAGGCGGCATTGGTGACGCGCTTTTCCTCCACCGACAGCGGCCGCGCCCCGCCGAATGCCTGGGCGACAAAGTTCATCTTGGCGGTGTTTTCAATAACCTCCATCAGGTCAAACGCCTTGAGGAGGGTCTTGCCGACCGTGATAACGCCATGGTTGCGCATCAAACACACACTCTTCCCCACCATCGACTGCCCAACGTTGCGCGCCAGCTCCGTCGTGCCGGGCGGCGCATACGGCGCTTCGGCGATGCCGTCCAGCAGGAGGTAGATTTCGGAACTGATGCCGATATCGAGCGGCGTATCCATGCAGGCGAATGCGGTGGCATAGGGCGGGTGCGCGTGGACGACGGCGGTGATGTCCGGTCTGGCGCGGAGTACCTCCAGGTGCATTTCCCATTCGATCGTGAGGGGGAGGTGCCGGGTGAGGTTGACGCCGTCCATCTGCATCAAGGCAACTTGGTCTGGCTGGAGTTCGCCTTTGTCCAGGGCCGACGGAGTTATCAGCACCAATTCGCCAGGCAGGCGCAGGCTGATGTTGCCGCCGGAACAGGTGGTGAGATCCTTATTGTAAAGGCGGCGCATAAAGTAGGCGACGGATTCGCGTTCCGCTATGAGACGGTTGTACATGGAATGGCCTTTAGCGAAGGAAGGGGTTGTTCTTGAGTTCGAAATCCGCGCGCGTCGCCGGTCCGTGCCCGGGGTATAGCTTCGCGTCGGCTGGGAGCGATTGCAGCAGCGCCGTGACGCCCTGAATCAACGCATCGTGATCGCCGCCTGGAAAATCGCTCCGTCCCACCGAGCCGTAGAAGACCGTATCGCCGGTAAAGACGTCGTGGCCGTCGCCGAGGATATAGACCATTTCGCCCGGCTCGTGGCCCGGAATAATGACCGCCCGCCACTTTAGGCCAGCCATCTCGAATTCTTCGCCGTCCTCCAGGACGCGGCCGGCGGCCGGCGTCGTCAGGGGCGTACCCATAAGATAACTCAGGTTGGCTTTGGCGTCCTGGGCGCGGCGGGACGTCTCTTCCGAGCAGCACAGGACCGAACCCGGCCACGTCGACAGGATATCCCGCACGCCGCCGATATGGTCGCCGTGGGCGTGGGTGAGGAACACCGCCGCAACCGTTAATCCAAGCCGGGTCACCGTGGCGGATATCTGGTCGGCGTCGCCGCCCGGATCGATAACGACACAGGGGATCGAATCCGCCTTCACGTCGCCGTCGGCCGACACAATATAGGTGCAGACCCCGAGCGGGCCTGTCTCAAGCATTTCGACTGCCATTTATTTTGCCTTTTTGCGGAGGGACAGGCGCTGGTCGGTAATAAGGTTCATAATGACCTCGACGCAATCCGCCATGTCCTGAAGATTGGCCCGCTCGTGCATACCGTGGGCGCCGTACATGCCGCAACCGATGACGACAGACTCGAGGCCGCGCCGGTTGAAGATATTGGCGTCGGAGCCGCCCTGGGCGACGACTGTTTTCGGTTCCAGTCCGGCCTTGAGGACGGCATTGGTCACCTTTTCAACCAGGCGCGAATCCGCCTCGTGGCGGTAGCCTTCGTAGCCCACCTCGACGTCGACGTCGACCTGCGAGTAGCGAATCTTGATGCCGTCGACAGCCGGACCGGCGGGGTCTTCGCCCATGCCCGCGCCCACATCGCCCAACGAGAAAACGCGGTTTTCGCGCACCACGCCTTCGATAGTGCCGATGACCCGCTTGACGTGGAAATCGAGGACGTCCTTGCGGTGGCTGCGGATTTCATATTCGGCATAGGCGGTGCCGGGGATGACGTTGATGGCGGTACCTGAGCGCATGATGCCGAGATTGGCGGTGGTGAATTCATCCAGCCTGCCCATCGGCAGCCGCGCCAGGGTCTGGGCCATGACGTGGGCGGCGTTGATTTTCCGTTCCGGGAAGGCGGCGTGGCCGGAGATGCCGTGAACGGTGATGCGGAACGAAATCTTCGTCGGCGCGGCGATAACGATGTCGGACGGACGGGTATAGTCGAGGGCGATGCCTGCGTCGAGACCAAGGTAGATCTCGGGGTCGAGTTCCGACGCGCCCAGGCACTCCATCTCTTCGGCGACGGTAAAGGCAAAGACCAGGTCGCCGTGTTTTTTGTCGGATTTCTTCAGCTTGGACATGACGTCCAGGAGGACGACGACGCCCGACTTGTCGTCCGCGCCGAAAACGCCTTCGCCTTCGCGGCTGACCCAGTCTCCGTCCCGAACCAGTTTGGACGGCGCGTCGCCGGCTCGTTCCACCGTGTCCATGTGGGCGGCCAGCATAAGGCGCGGGCCGCGCCCGGTGCCGGGAACCTTCACGACGATGTTGCCGCAGTCGCCGCCGATGGTCGCACCGGCGTCGTCCTCGAGCGGTTCATAGCCGAGGTCACGGATTTTTTTGGCCAAAACTTTGACCGCCTCGCGTTCGTGCAGCGAGGGGGATGGTACGCTGCAAAGGTCCTGCAAGTCTTCCCAGAGGGAATTTTTCTTGTTCGGCATATCAGCGCCCTTTTCTGGATGACGGAAAATAGAAGCCAGCGCTTTTTAGACAGTGCCTGGTTCCTCTTTGCGTTTGACGGCTATACTGAAATAAGCCGAAAGGCGCCAAGGAAGGGGTCACATATCATAGTAAAACGCTGGAGCGGGTGGGCCGGCCCGGCGACCGCGCAGGCGTGGCTCAGCCCGGCCGGGGTCAACCTATCCCGAAATTTTACAGCTTTGCCTCCTCTGTGGCAAGTCCCCACACCGGCCTCGCCGTCCGGGCGGGCGGATTCTGGAAAAAAAGTGCGTATTTCAGCAAGTAGGGTAGTATACAATAGTGGATAGACATCCCGACCGGGACGACGGGCCAGGCGGGAACCACTTGCGATCACGATTCTTAGCGACGGGAACCCCATGAAGGACGACGCAAACCTCCTCGACATCATCCAGACCGCCCTCGGCACCTTCGAACACCGCCAACCCTATTCTCCGGGGATGTTCGATCCGCTTACCCCTCTGTTCAAGCAGCTCGGCTACGAGTCGGCGGCCATCTATATCGCCGACGACTACCCCGACCGGCTCAGCCTGGTCGCCGGCTACGGCGGGGAGAAATGGTACCCGCCCCACGTCGTCAAGAACCGCCGCCGCTCGCTCTACGACGAAACCGTCGCCTCTATCCGCCAGGTACCGGGGCTTATGGTCAGGCCGCTGTTCAACCATGACCGCGAGTTGGGCGCTGTCGCCGTCACGACCGCGAATCCGAAAGACCCCACCGTGCAGCGCCAGTTCGACACCCTGGCCCGCAGCCTGTCGCTGATGGCATATATCGAACGCATCCGCACCAACGGCGTGCGGGAACGCGAGGAGCGGGACATCTTTTTCGCCCAGTCCCTCACCAACCGCCTCCTCGTCAGGCAAGCGCCCAAGCACCGCGAGCTGCGCCTCGGCTTCGAGTTCCACCGGTCGCTCGAGGCGGGCGGCGATTTCTTCGAGTTCCTGCCCGAACCGGACGGCAACCTGATCGGCTATATCGGCTGCTGCAGCGGCAAGGGCCTTAGGACGGTGCTGGAGGTGACCAGCATCATGCGGGAGGTCAACCAAGCCTGCCACGGCAGCGTCAACCTGACGGACGCCCTCCGCCGGGTTAACAGCTTCCTGGTCAAGGAGGCGCACCGCGCCCACCAGGCCAGCCTGGCGGTGTTCCGCATCAATGTCCGCGCCCACAAGCTGCAACTGGCCAAAGCCGGCCGGCTCGGCCTCCTCATCTGCGGTCCCACCGGCACGATCGACAATATTTCGTCTTCGGGGTCGATGTTCCTCGGCATGGTGGACAAGCCGGAGTTCACCGTGGAGGAGTACGACTTCGTGCCGGAGCAGGCGCTGTTTTGCGTCACGGAGGGATTCTACTCCTCTTCGAACGTCATGGGCGCGCGGCCGCAATTGCACTGGTTCCTCGACGCCCTCGCCGCCGTCATGGAACGAAAGCGCAAGCTCCCCCTCGCCAACGCCATTTTCGACTCGGTCAACCGCAAGCACGACCACTCCATCCGCCCGGATGAATCCATGCTGGCCGTGTCGGTGGAATTCACCGGCCGCCAGGCCAGCGTGCGCATACGCCAGTCCGAACGCCACCGCCAGACGGAACGATACCGTCGATAGGGAATCACCCTCCCAAGGGTATTGCGCGCCCGGTGGCGCTGTGCTATTCTCACTCTATCTCCGGCGCGGTTCTTTTGCCGCGCCGGCGTCATCTATTTACTTGTAAAGGAATCACCATGGCGGAAAGAATCATGCTTCTCTACTCCGGCGGCCTCGACACTTCGGTCATTTGCCGCTGGCTGGCTGAAAAAGGCGATGAAGTCATTTGTTTCGCGGCCGACGTCGGCCAGCGCGAAGATTGGGCCGGACTCAAGAAAAAAGCGATACAGAGCGGCGCGAAAAAAGTCATCGTGGCCGACGTACGCGAACATTTTGTCGAATCGTTTGTCTACCCCGCCATCCGCATGAACGCGTTGTATGAAGGCCGTTACTATCTCGGCACCTCCCTGGCCCGGCCCTGCATCGCCGAAGCCATGGTCATCGCCGCCAAGAAGGAAAAAGCCACCGTCTTCGCCCACGGCGCGACCGGCAAGGGGAACGACCAGGTTCGGTTCGAACTCACCGCCGCCGCCCTCGCCCCCAACCTCAAGGTCATCGCCCCATGGCGGGACAAGTCGTTCTCCGACGTCATCAAAGGGCGGAAAGAAGCCATCGCCTATGCGAAGAAGTACGGTATCCCCGTCAAGGCGACGACCAAGAAGCCCTGGAGCTCGGACGAAAACCTCCTCCACATCTCCTTTGAAGCCGGGATGCTGGAAGACCCGAACGCCAAGCCGCTTCGCGACATGTTCGAACTCACCGTCGATCCGATGAAGGCCCCGAACAAGGCGGAGACGGTCAAGATCGATTTCGTCAAGGGCGTGCCGGTCGCGCTGAACGGCCGCAAGATGGGTCCGGCCAAGCTCCTCACCGCCGCCAACCAAATCGCCGGCCGCAACGGCGTCGGCCGCGTCGACATGGTCGAAAGCCGCTACGTCGGCATGAAGAGCCGCGGCGTCTACGAGACCCCGGGCGGAACCCTCCTCATGACCGCCCACCGCGATCTCGAAGGCATCACCGTCGACCGCGACGTCATGAACCTCCGCGACTCGCTCATCCCGCGCATGGCCGGCCTTATCTACAACGGCTACTGGTTCTCGGACGAAATGCGCGCCATGATGGCCCTGGTCGAAGAGAGCCAGCGCTACGTCACAGGCCGCGTCACGGTTGAATTGTACAAGGGCAACGTCACCATCGTCGGCCGCACCAGCCCGGTCAGTCTCTACGACGAAAAGGTGGCGAGCATGGAAGACGACGGCGGGGCCTACGACCAGACTCTGGCGACCGGGTTTATCGCGCTCCACGGCCTGCCGCTCCGGGCCCAGGCGCGCCGTGCCGAAAAGGCGGATGAAAACCAGTGATACTCAAGCCGGTTTCACGACTGGTGCAGGAACTGGACGCCAAGTCCTTCACGGTAATAGGGAATCCCTGTTCCGACGGACTTGGCGTTGAATCTTTCCAACTGTTTCGCGCCGGGCTGACGACGGCGCAGGGAGACTTCACCGTTGTCGCGGGCGACATATCCCCCATCGGCCGCGATCCCTATTACCGGACGGTGGCGAACTTTGTCGACAGGACCTCGCCGAAGCCGGTTCATGTCATGCGCGGCAACCACGACGGCCCGGATTATGTCGAATATTTCGGCACCGCCGACCGGGCGATTTTGTCCGAACACTTCGCCCTGATCATGCTGGACAATTCGAGCCGGACCTTCTCGTCCGGATCGCTGAAATTTCTCCGCGAAACCTTGGCCATGGTGCAGACCCGCACCATCGTCGTCGCCTTCCACGTCCCGCCTCCGAACCGCATTTCAGGCAATTCAATGCCGGTCGACGAGTGGCGGCGCTTCGAGGAAGCGGTCGGCGTGTGGCGGAACCGCATCAAGCTGTTGGTCTGCGGCCATGCCCACAGTTATTTCGAGGATGAAATCGACGGCTTGCGGTTGGTGGTCACCGGCGGCGGCGGCTCGTGCATCAACGAGCTGGAACGGGTATCCCGCCCGTCCCATCACGTTGTCGAAATCATCGCCGACGACGGCGAGCTTCACGTTGTGCAGCAACCGTTGTCCGGCAATACCCTCACCGTCGCGGACGAGGATGTGGAGGCGTTGGTCCGGCTTGTCTATGGCGTCCAGTGCGAGCACCACGTCACCCACCTGCTCGACGCCGAGGCGGCGCTTGAAAAAGGCCACGCCGGAGCCGCCCACCTCTACCGTGCCGCCGCCCAGTCGAGCCTGGCCCAGGCACGGGCGCTGTACAGGATACTTGGGCGCGAAGGGCTGCTGGACGAGATGGGTGTGGACTATACGGTCGGCCTCGATGGCGAAGGAATTGGCGAAGTCCTGCCCGCGCACGCGCTCGAGACTGTCACCAAGGCTGAGCAGCAGTATGTGAAGATATTGTCACGCGCGACAGACGGCTTGGCCGACGGCGACGACATGCCGACGAGCGTCTATTACATATGCGGTAATTGCGGGTACCTGTTTGCCGGAATCGATTCCCCCAACTATTGCACCGCTTGCGGCGCACCGGGGAACAATTTTCAAGAGGTGAGGTAGTCGCGCCCTACGCCCCAACCACCAACCCATTGGCGATCAGCCACGGCTCGTCGAAATTGATCGGTTCGAGCTTGATATCATACACCATATAATCCCCGGCCAACCGCCCGGCGGCTGAGCATTCGGTCCAGCCGGTGGCGGTGCGGAGTTTGGCTCCGACGCGAACCTCGTTGGCCCACATCGGCCCACGGTCGGTATATATGCGGTGGTCTTCGGTGCAGTCGATACCGGGTCCGTCCAGCGTCTCGATATGGAACATGCCGACCGCCGGTCCCTGCCAGACGTTCAGGACCAGCCGCGCCTTGCCTGATAACCCTTCGATCACCCGATCCCCTTCGCTCACATCGGCGGCGCGGACGCTGTCGTCCGCCGCGATGAGGACATTGGCATAGGCGCTGATTCCCATAGGCTTCCTTTATGGACGGTGAAAAATTTCGTTTCCCATGGTAAGGACGCCAGAAGAAAATGCAAGAATGAGAACGGTGAATTTTTCACCGCTTTTTTATCCATCGTCACCCCGGCGTGCGGACATCCACCAGCGCGCAAACGGGCGGTTCGGCCGGGG
>JAJPXZ010000167.1 GCA_021205245.1 Planctomycetaceae bacterium | reverse complement strand
CCCCCATACTATCTTGATGGAAATTGCGTCATTCGCACATTTTTTTCCTATCGTCGCGGCGCGTTTTTTCAATAATAGATAACATATCGCCCCCATATTGGATGGGGACGATTTCTGTTTGCATAGGCGTGGGTGCTCCGCCGCTTTATTGGGCGTGTGTCGGCCTCGTGGGTCGGCTGCGCAGGGAGAAGTTTATGGTTAGGCCAGGTAGATATGCACTTGTCAACAACGTCATTTCCGATGATGAACTGAACAAGGAACTCACGGAGGCCATGGGCGGCCAGACCCAGATGGACGAAGGCTTTGCCGTTCGCAATCTGGAGGCCGGCTCCATCGTCAAGGGCCGCGTGACCCGCGTGTCCCGCGAAGACGTTGTCGTTGACATCAACTACAAAGCTGAAGGTATTGTCCCCATTCTCGAGTTCGCGGCGGATGAAATTCCCGAAGTCGGCGACGAAATCGAGGTGCTGCTGGAAGAGATCGACGAAGAAAACGGCGAAATCGTCCTCTCCAAGCGCAAGGTGGATCGCATCCGCAACTGGGAACGCATTAAGGCTCAGCACGATGTAGGCTACATCGTGATAGGCAAGGCCATCCGCAAGATCAATGGCGGCCTGCTCGTGGATATCGGCGTGCCGGTGTTCCTGCCCGCGTCGCAGGTGGATATCCGCCGCTCCGCCGACGTCTCCGAATACATTGGCCGCGAGCTTGAATGCAAGATCATCAAGATTGACCGCGACCGCCGCAACATCGTCCTGTCGCGCCGCAAGATGATGGAAGAAGAGCGCGAACGCCGCAAGGCCGACGTCCTCGGCTCCCTCGTCAAGGGCGAAATAAGGAAGGGCGTCGTCAAGAACATCACCGATTTCGGCGCGTTCGTCGACCTCGGCGGCATCGATGGTCTCTTGCACATCACCGACATGTCGTGGGGCCGCGTCTCGCACCCGACCGAAGTGGTCAAGCTGGACCAGCAGATCGACGTCAAGGTCCTGGACTTCGACCTGCAGCGCGAGCGTATCTCCCTCGGCCTCAAGCAGGCCCAGGAATCGCCGTGGGAAAACATCGAGGAACGCTTCCCCATCGGTTCCCGCCACACCGGTCCCGTCGTCAACATCATGCCCTACGGCTGCTTCGTCAAGCTGGCCGACGGCATCGAGGGCCTGGTCCACATCAGCGAAATGTCCTGGACCCGTCAGGTCTCGCACCCGTCGGAACTGGTCAACGTCGGCGACAACGTCGAAGTGGTGGTTCTCGACATCAACAAGGACAAGCACGAACTGTCCCTCGGCATGAAGCAGACCGAAGAGAACCCCTGGACCCAGGTGGAGGCCAAGTACCCCATCGGCACCATCATCGAGGGCAAGGTCCGCAACATGACGAACTACGGCGCTTTCATCGAGCTTGAAGAAGGCATCGACGGCCTGCTGCACGTCAACGACATGTCGTGGACGAAGAAGTTCGCGCACCCGTCCGCCCTCCTCAAGAAGGGCGACACCGTCCGAGCCGTCGTCCTGGCGGTGGACCAAGAAAGGAAGCGGGTCACCCTCGGCATCAAGCAGCTCGAGGACGATCCGTGGGCGAAGCGGATTCCGGAAAAGTACCACACCTCCGACATCGTCACCGGCACTGTCACCAAGCTGACCAACTTCGGCGCGTTTGTTGAAATCGAGCCGGACCTGGAAGGTTTGCTGCACATTTCCGAAATGGCGGACCGGAAGATCGAGAAGCCGGAAGAAGTGGTCAAGGTCGGCGACCAGATCACCGTCATGATCATCAACGTCGACTTGAACAACCGGAAGATTGGCCTGTCGCTCCGCGCCGCCGAAGGCGTCGCCAACGGCAGCACTCCGGAAGAACAGATGGCGAAGCGGAAAAGACCAGCAGCAGCCCGAATCGAATGAGGCGACGCGCGAAGATATCGATCGTTACATCAAGCGCGACTAATCATTGTTGCTTTATAAATTAGCTATAACTATAGTAACTGGAGTGGATGCGTAGGCGTCCACTCCTTTTTTCTTCACCCCGGATGGAGGATGTTACGTGGGCAAGGCGCTTATGGTGGTCGTAACCCTGGTGTTAGTGGCAGGGGCTGCCGCATTGCTGTTTGTCCTGCTTGAGCCGGCCGAGTCGATGCCGCAGCCACAGCCGTCGACGCTGGCAAGACCGGGCGCCCGACCTGCGACTCCCGCAGCGCCCGCAGTGCCTCCAACGACAGCACCATTGGGGCCAAGCCAGGCGCCGATGATGGCGAAGACCATTTCACCGGACGAGGTCAAGCGCTGGATGGAGAGCGGCCGCGACTTTGCCTTTATTGACGTACGCGAACCCGAAGAGTTTGAGAAGTGGCGCATTCCCGGCGCGATACTGGTGCCGATTGAACCTAAAAACACCTTTGGCCAACGGCTCCGCCGTATTGTACCGAACCAGAACCGGGACGTTGTCCTCTTTTGTCGCAGCGGCCGCAGAAGCGACACGGCGGCGCTGATGTTGCGTGATTTCGGTTACCAGAAGGCGTACAACATGGGGGGGATTATCGATTGGGACTATACGACCGAAGGCGCGGATGAGTAGGGGGATTACAGGAAGCTTTTTTCAGACCAACAACGTGAGCCTGGTGCCTTTACTGTCTTTCACAGTGGACTCCGGCCGAACCGCCCGTTTGTCTCGCTGGTGGACGTCCGGACGCCGGGGTGACGGAGAGGGAGATCGCACCGTAGGCAGGATTAGGCTCCAATCGTCTTGCGCATGAACCACTCGTCAACTTAACGATGGCACGCCGACGAAAGTGGGAACCAGTGGACCGCTCAGACAGGGAAATGACGTTTCCCTAAATCACTCGTGGGTAAATGGGTATGTACTACCGTTCCTTTCTTGATACGCCCGCTGGGTTCCCGCGTTCGCGGGAAATGACATTGTTTTGTGGTACGAGCGGGGCGTACCCAGCGCCCTTATTTCCACAATGCAACCCGACATACTGTTATCCAACCGCCCACTTGTCCTATTGATGGAGATGAAGACTCCGGGGTGGTGAATAGAGAGGTCGCACCGTACGTAGGAACATGCTCCACTCGCCTTGCGATTGCCCCACTCCTTACTAATGCCCCGTCACCCCCGCGAACGCGGGGGGCCAGTGGATCGCTCAGACGGGGAACGACGTATCCCTCCCAAAATCCCTCATGGTGTAAATGGGTATGTACCACCGTTCCTTTTCTGTTACGCCCGCTGGGTTCCCGCGTTCGCGGGAATGACAGCGTTTTGTGGTACGAGCGGGGCGTATCCCAGCGAAAAAAGAATCGCACGGGACGTCAGCCCGTGCGGTATAGTGGCGCAGTGATTCGGCGGTCGCGGTTATTCCGGCTTGGCGTGTTGCATCAAATCGCAGTTGTCGGCGTGGATGAGGGTCGCCAGGACCGTCCCCATGGGCTTGGGCAGTTCGGCCGAGACCATGACGGGGACAAGGGTGTTCCGCTCCAGCCAGATGCGCTCGCCGCCACGGGTGGCCATCAGGTTGCCGGAAAGGTTGGTGCCGTCGGTGTGGGGCTCGACCACCAGACAGTCAAAGGTGCCGATGTTGGGGATGCGGACCTCTTCGGTATCCACGACCTCGATACGGGTGACAACCGGTTTTTTGCGGCCGCCCAAGAGGAAATTGCACGAATCGCCCACTTCCTTCAGATCCATGCCGCGAATGTAGTAGATGGCCGAAACCATGTCCTGCATGTTGCCGGGGATGGGGAAGGGCTGATTCGCTTCTTCCTTGCCGCTCTCACCCACTATGGAATATTTGGAGACCGGGTCGGGAATGCCATTGTCGCGGCGGAAATCGTACTTGAACTCAAGACGATCCTTGTACTCGCGGTTACGCTCGGAGACGCGGCGGCGAATAAGATAGCTACGGCCGGTCTTGGCGTCGACATAGGAATTGATGTTGGTGGAGACGGGATAAAACGCGTTCAGGAAGTCGTTTGACTCGACATTGACTTCGAACACAAAGAAGGGGCGGTTCTTGAGCATCGCGACGCGCTTGGCGCTACAGCGGATGGTACCGGCGGGGAGACCGCGCCACTTGGCCTGAAAGCGCAGCTCTTCACCCGGCTGAACAAAGTCCTGCAACGGAATATCCGGATTGTTGACAGAGCGGAACAGGGAAATATAGCTGGCGTCCTGGTTGAGGACTTCGGAGACGCGTTCTTCTTCGCGCATCTCATCGGAAGCTTTTTCAGAAAGACCGATTAAGTTATTGAGACGCGGGAATTCGAAGCGTGGAAATTCGAGGGAAGTTGCCGTGCCGGCGATAGTAATGATCGCGAGTAAAGCCGTCAGGGCAGTCCCGGTTGCTTTTCTCGTCGCAGAAGTAGCCATTATCCACATAATCCCGATAAGCCTTTTTAGCATTCCTTCGATCCGCTTCCATACCCCCTCAAAACGGTCGGTCTTACGAACGAAGTTGAGATACTACCGCATATCGTAAAAATTGCAATGCAAAAAAGCGTATTTCTCCATACCATCCCCGGAGCGGCCATGTGGTTCCCATAATACTTACTGCAATTGGCGCGGCGGGGGCTCTTGCCTCAGAGCAACCCTCATTATAATAATGTATCGACAACCTTCAATAGAAAATAAAACAAAAGCGGCGATTTTCCTTTATTCTCTTGCAGAAAACTGTCGAGAAGGAAATGATTGACCTGCGCCGCCTTCCGCCCGTGGTTGACGACAAACCACGATTCTGGTTGCGCTGACTTTATAAACGGTGGAATTGAATGACTTTGAATCACCAAACATCCGACGCCGCCCTTCAGGGACTCATCGCCAGACTGGAAATGGACCAGGATCTGGGTCTCGACTATATCCACGGCGGTCCGGCCGCCCTGGATGCCATAATCAGGCTATCCGCCGAGGCAAAAGCGACCGCGTCTGTTCCAGCGCCCACGCATCGGGCGTCTGCACCCCATATCGCCCCCGAGTCCGATAGTGCGCCAGCCCAATCCGTTTTGGATAAACCGGCCGCTCATCCGCAACCGGCTCCGGTTCCGGCGACCGCATCGGCAGCTCCAGCGTCTCCGACACCGGTGCGACCGCCGTCCGGACGATTTCGTACCACCCTGGTGCCTTTACCGGAGGTGGTGGCGAACCCGGCCAAGGAGGCGTCCATCGCCGCCCTGCGGGCCGAGTGCATGGAGTGCGGTGGGTGCGAGTTGTGCGAACGGCGATCCTCGGTCGTCTGGGGCGAGGGCAGCCTCGATGCCGATGTCATGTTTATCGGTGAAGGCCCGGGCCGCGACGAAGACCGCGAAGGCAGGCCCTTTGTCGGACGTTCCGGCCGGCTCTTGACCGACATTATTGAAAAAGGCATGAAGACGCCGCGCGGTCAGGTCTTTATTACCAACGTGGTCAAGTGCCGCCCTCCCGGCAACCGCGATCCCCGTCCGGAAGAGGTCGAGGCGTGTTCCCGCTTTTTGCGGGCGCAGATCGACCTTATCGCGCCCAAGGTCATCGTTGCCGTCGGCGGCGTGGCGGGTTGCGCTCTCTTGGGCCTGTCGCCGCGCTCGCCCGGACTCAGAGGCAAATGGCACCAGTATGCCGGGATCCCCATGCGGGTTATCTTCCATCCGTCGTATTTGTTGCGTCAGCGTAAAGACGATGCCGACCGCACCGACGCCGACCGCCAGACGTGGAAGGATGTGCAGGAAGTGATGACGCAGGTTCAAGGCGCTTGAACGCCGTGGTCTTCTTTTTTTCGGAGGGGTACCCATGAAAATGTCCGTCCTGTACTACACTCGCACCGGCCACACAAAGACGATGGCGGAAACCATCGCCGAAGGCATGCGCCGGGTCGACGGCGTCGAGACCGGCGTTTTTTCAATCGATGCCATTGACGAAGGCTTTATTAAGGAATCGCAGTGCGTTGTCCTCGGTTCGCCCGTCTATATCGCGACTATCGCGGCCGAAGTCAAAACCTGGTTTGACAAGAGCGCGGGCAAGCTCGGCCTTGCCGGCAAAATCGGCGGCGCGTTCGCGACCCAAGACTATCTCCACGGCGGCGGCGACATCGCCATCCAATCGATTTTGGCCCACATGATGGTGTTTGGAATGATGACCTACTCGGGCGGCGGTGCCCACGGCAAACCGGTGATCCACCTCGGCCCCGTGGCCTTGGGCAGCGACATGGACGGCTCGAAAGAGACGTTCCTTCTCTATGGAGAACGCATGGCCAAGCAGACAGCCGCGCTTTTTGGCTCGAAATAGCCGCGCGACTTGCTATAATGGGATATCAACTCTCGCCGGGCGACGGGTCGCCCGGCGAAATCTGTTGTGAGAACATCTCCGAGCGAATCGAGAGGACGGATACATGCATATCGTAACCGGCGGCGCCGGCTTTATCGGCAGCGCCATGGTGTGGAAGCTGAACCAGGTCGGCATCGACGACATCTGGATTGTCGACCACCTGCAGAAAGACACCAAGTGGAAGAATCTCCGTGGCCTCAAGTTCTCGGAGATCATCAGTCCCGACGATTTTCTCGCGAGCCTGCTCGAACACGGTCATCTGCCCGAAGATACCGAAGCCATCGTTCACATGGGCGCGTGCTCATCCACCACTG
Organism: Planctomycetaceae bacterium; assembly: GCA_021205245.1. Classification (GTDB taxonomy): domain Bacteria; phylum Planctomycetota; class SZUA-567; order SZUA-567; family SZUA-567; genus JAJBSZ01. The sequence goes on along the minus strand of JAJPXZ010000167.1, from coordinate 4,601 downwards.
AACAGGATGCCGACTACCTCCTGAACAACAACTACCGTTTTAGCCAAAGCATCACCGAGGCGGCGCTCGAACAAAACATCCGCCTGTTGGTCGCGTCCTCCGCAGCCACCTATGGCGACGGCAAGCACGGCTACGACGACGACGCGGAAAACCTTTACCGACTCCGTCCCCTCAATATGTACGGCTATTCCAAGCTGCTCTTCGATCAATGGGCAGCGAGAAGCGGCGCGCTGAAGAGCCTTGCCAGCCTGCGCTTTTTCAATGTCTATGGTCCGAACGAGTACCACAAGGGCGACATGGCCTCTATGGTGTACAAATCCTTTAACCGGGTGATGAACGAAGGCAAGCTGGGGCTGTTCCGCTCGCACCGTCCCGACTACAAGGACGGCGAACAACAGCGGGATTTCGTCTATGTCAAGGACATCGTTGACGCCATGTGGTGGCTGCTGATGAATCCCGAGGCGAATGGCATATTCAACCTCGGCACCGGCGTCGAGGAGACCTGGAACGATCTCGCGGAGGCGGTGTTTGCCGCAGCCGGTAAGCCGGTGAATATTGAATACTATGACATGCCGGACAGCATCCGCAACCAGTACCAATACCACACCAAGGCCGATATCGGCAGGTTGCGCCGGGCTGGGTATGAGGGAACGTTCCGCCCGGTGGCCGAAGGCGTCAGGGACTATATCGTCAAACACTTGATGAAGGACGACGCCTACATCAACAACGAAGATCAATAGGGTATATTCAACGTTTCGTGAGGGCGCTTGTTGGATTGCTCTCCAAGAAAGGAACGCAATGTCGGTTTTTCAAGAAATCGCGCCTGAGGACTTTGTCGTCAGCCCGTTCAAGCTTATCGGCAAGGACTGGATGCTCATCGCCGCCGAAAAGGAAGGCAGGGTCAACGCCATGACCGCCTCGTGGGGCGGCCTCGGCGTGATGTGGGGCAAGAACGTCGCCTTCGCGGTTATCCGTCCACAGCGCTTTACCAAAGAGTTCGTCGACGCGTCGGGTCATTTTTCCCTGAACTTCTTCCCGCCCGAACACCACAGCAAGCTGGAATATTTCGGCGCTGTCTCCGGTCGGGACGAGGACAAGGTGGCCAAAACCGGCCTCCACGTCCATGACGAGCAGGCTGCGCCGTATTTTTCCGAAGCGGACAAGGTGCTGGTGTGCCGCAAGCTCTTCGCGCAGCCGTACCAGTCGGAAAATTTCATCGACACCAAGTCGAACACGACCCATTACCCCAACAAGGACTACCACACCCTTTACATCGGTGAAGTGGTCCGCATTCTTGGCAGGGCCTGAAATGCAAGAGGAACGGTTACAAAAGTATATGGCCCGCTGCGGCGTCGATTCGCGCCGCAAATGCGAGGAACTCATCGCCGCCGGACAGGTGGAGGTGAATGGTGAAATCGTCCGCGAGCCTGGGGTCAAGATTGATCCCTCGCGCGACCGTATCAAGGTGAATAATAAGGTGCTCCGGCAGGAGCGCCCGGCCTACTATATCCACTACAAGGTCAAGGGCGTGACCACCACCGTGTCGGACGATCTTGGGCGTCGGACGGTCATGGACTGCCTTCCCGACATCAGGGAACGGGTCTATCCCGTCGGCCGACTGGACAAGGAATCGGAGGGGCTCATCGTCCTGACGAACGACGGCGCGCTGGCCAACTACCTGACCCACCCCGCCCACGGCATCGAAAAGACCTACCGCGTCGTTGCCGAAGGCCGAGTACCGGAAGACACCATCCGCGCCCTGGCCGAGAAGGGGATTCGCCTTGGGCCGGTCCTTATCAAGCCGTCGCGGGTGGAGCTGGTCCGCTACGACAACGACAACACGGTCGCGCTGATTTCTGTGGCTGAAGGCATCAACCGCGAGGTGCGGCGCATCTTTGCCGCTCTCGGGCACGAGGTTAAAAAACTGCTGCGTACCCAGGTCGGCCCGCTGCACCTGACCGGGATGAAGCGGGGTGGGACGCGTCCGTTGACACCGCGCGAAATCTCCATCCTCCAGAAGGGGATGGCGGGCGTCGACACGGCGGCGGAGGCGGAGGCGTTCCCGTCCGGGTCGGCCAAGGGGCGTAAACCAACCGGTCCTCGCGGCCGTCCGCGCCGTACCGCCGCGCCGCGCCGAGGCAAGCCCGACCCGGCCGCCATCGCCCCAAGCCGGCCGAAAGCGGCCAAGCCGGACGCGCCGAAACGGGGCAGGGGCAAAGTGGTGGAAGACGACTGGAAGAAGCGGGTCACCGTCGGCTCCATGTCCAAGCGTGGTAGAGCCGCCGCAGCTGGGAAACCCCGTGAAGAAGAGGCGGCAAAGCCATCCAGGCCGCTTCGTCCGATTCGTCCGTCCCGGTTCATCCCCAGGGCTGCCGAACCCGAAGCCGCTCCGGCGGCAAAGAAACCTGCCGCGCCGCGTCCGCGTCCGGTCCCGGCGGTCAGGCATCCTCTGGCAGCGCCCAAGGCCAAGGCTCCGGCCGCACCTGAGCGCGGCAGACCCGGCAAGCCGCAACCTGCCGACCGCAAGAACCGGTCCGGCGCACCAAGCCGGGGCAAAAGCAAAAGCGGCGGCGGCATGTCTAAAAAACCGGGAGCGCCGACAAAGCGGTCGCCTGGCAAAACGAGAGGCAAATAAGTGGCACACGAAATCAAACCATTGTGGCTTATGGAGTCGCCGAACCATTCGGGCATGTCTGTCGCCAACCGCAACCTTGCCGCCGGCATGGTGCGGGTCGGCTCCAAGCCGGAGATTTTCGCCCTTCACGATGGCGAAAATGCGGCCGACTTCGAGATGACGAACTGCCCGGTGCGTATTTTTCCCCATATGGGATCGGCCTTGTTCGGCGGCGCCGCCCTTCGCGAAGCCGAGTCGCTGGGGGTCAACCTTGTCCACGCCCTGTCCGGCGACCTGTACAAACGGGCCGAACGCATCGCGCACAAGCTGGGCTTGCCGCTCCTCGTCACCTGCAACAGGCTTGATGAGGCGGAAATCCGCTCGATGTCCAGCTTCAAGGGGCAGGGAGTGGTGGCTGTATCCAGGGCTATCCGCGAGCGTATCGTCAATGTCGCCGGTCTGACCCAGAACAGCATCCGCGTCATCCACAACGGTCTCGATTTGTCCCGCTATCCGCGTCCCTCGTTTTCGGAACGGGACGTCCCCGGCGCGTGGCATTGTCCCGTCATCGGAACCCTTGGCCATTTGTCGAAGAAGAAGGGCCAGCGGGTGTTTCTGCAGGCGGTCAAGATTCTTCTCGAACGCGGGCTGGATGCCGAGTTCGTCATCCTGGGCGACGGGCCGGACCGGGTCATGCTTCGCGGTCTTGCCGACGAACTGCAGGTCACCCGCCGGGTCACCTTTACCCCCCACACCGTCTCGGGCCAGCTCAACCAGCTCGACCTGCTGGTCGAACCGTCGTTGCAGGAGGGCCTGGGCATGTCTGTCATGCAGGCAATGGCGACGGGCGTGCCGGTGGTGGCGACGGGTGTGGGCGGACTCTACGACCTTATCGAGGACGGCGTGACCGGCGTGATGGTGCCGGCAGCAGACGCCGAGGCGTTGGCCGAAGCTATCTGGCGGCTCCTTAAAAACACGTCGGAACGACTTGAAATGGCGAAGCAGGCGCGCGAAATGATCGAAAAGGATTTCAGCGCCGAATCGGTGGCGGGGAAGCTGGTTGCGTATTACCGCGAGTGCGCCGAGGCATACTCGGGCACCGGCGGCAATGCATAGGGAGAGCTTGCCTTGAGCCACGACACCATCGCCGCCGACGGGTTGTTCGTCAGGGAGATGAAACCAAACGAAACGCCGAAAGGGGCGTTTCTCATGCTGCACGGCATGGAGAGCCATTCCGAGTGGTTTGTCGACCTGGCCTCGCGCCTGGTCAGTCGTAACTACGCCGTCGTGGCCTACGACCGGCCCGGGTGGGGCAGCAGCCCAGGCACTCGCGGCCACTTTTCATCCTACCGGGACTTTGTCGAAAACACCGTCCGCATCGCCTCGCTCATGCGGGCGAAATACGGCGCTGTCCACCTGGCCGGCATGTCGTGGGGCGGCATGGCTAGCCTTTACCTGGGCTTGCGGCGCGGCTGGCTGTTCGATTCGCTAACCCTGCTTTCTCCCGGTTTGGCCGCGCGCCGCGACCTCTCCTTCCGGGACAAATGCCGGCTGGGATTGGATTTCTTGAAGGGCAGGGCGGACAGCTTGGTCGAGCCGCTCTTCAGCCCCGAACACTTTACCCACGACACGCACTGGCAACAGTTCATTGACGAAGACCCGCTGCGGGTGCGGCAGGTCACGAGTTCGTTTTGTTTCGAGACCCTGAAGATGCGGCGATTCATCGCCGGCAACGCCGGGCGGCGGCTCCTCCCGCCCAGCCTCTGCCTCCTGGCCGGGGACGACGCCATCATCGACAACGAAGCGACCGCGGCAATCTGCCGCCGGGCGGGAGCAGTGGTCGAGACCATTCCGGCCGCGGCCCACAGTTTAATCTTTGAACGGCCTGAACAAATAGCCGCCACCATGGCCCGCCACGCGGAGGGGGCAATGGAAGCGTCACGCAGCCCTGTAGGCACGGTGTGGGTGGTCGGCGGCGGGGCGGTGG
>JAJPXZ010000003.1 GCA_021205245.1 Planctomycetaceae bacterium | reverse complement strand
AATGCATGTCTTTGCATTATAAACGTTTGGAAATGGGTTACATTATGAACTTTTTTGTTGTGTGCATCCATAATGCGTGGTATGGCTGTATTTCCCCCCAACGCTTATGATATTACAAAGGGATCGGGTCACTCTTTAATTTGGATTTTGCCGTAGAATACGATGAAGTCCTTGCCCATACAGTAAACTTCGTATAATCAGGGTACACTGCCGCGTGTTCCACTCCCCGGCCATTCCCACTGTATCCCAGGAGAACGGTATTATGGATTTCGACATCGTGAAACTTAAGGAAAACTGGGAGCGGTTTACCGGTGAGGGGATCCTTAATGAGGATGTGGATCCCACCGTGGCTGTCTCGTGGCAAAAGTGTCGTCGGCATGGAGTCGATCCCGAAGCCGGTGTTGGTAAAAAGGTGGACGGCGAACTCTTCCAAAGCATTCTTCGCGAAAACCAAACGCTTTTGGACATTGCCCGCCCCATAATGCAGAGCGTTTTCGATATCGTTCACCAGTCGCATTTTCTCATGGTCCTGACAGACAGTGTGGGCTACCTCATCGAGACAATTGGCGACGCCACCATCGGCGACCGCGCCAAGGATCTCCGCTTCGAACTAGGTACCCTCTGGAATGATCTGGAGGTAGGCTCAAACGCCATTGGTGTCGCCCTCGATTACGACACGCCCATCCAGATGATTGGTCCTGAACATTATTGCGTATCCCATCATTCCTGGACTTGTTCCGCCGCGCCGATTCACGGCATGGGCGGCGAGGTGATCGGCTGTTTCAATATGTCGGGCTTCTACAACGAGGCGCATAAGCATACCCTGGCTGTGGCCAAGCTGGCAGCGTTTGCCATTGAAACGCAACTTCGCAACATGCACAATGCCAGCCTTATGCAGACGTCGCTTGACGCCAACACGGACGGCATGGTCCTTCTTGACAACCAGTTCTTCCCGATCTGGGCCAATGTTGCCGCCTTGGCGCTCCTGGAAACAGGCCGAGAACGAATCGAGGCCATCGGCGACATCCGCCGAATGCTGCCGGAGGTCGATTGGGAGGAGGTGCAGGGCTGGCACAAAGGAGAGCAGTACTTCACCAACGACACGCGTCTCGTTCTTGCGGGAAAAACAATTCCCTGCAGTGTGACCATATCCCCGACCATGGAAATCGGCCGGAACAAAACCTATTCCGTCACTATTAAAAAGCAGGAACAAGTGATCCGCGCCGTAAACATGCTCTCTGGCAACCGTGCCACCTACACCTTCGACAATATCTTCACCGCCAGCCCATCAATGCGGAAAACCGTCACTCTGGCTCGAACCTTCTCCGGGTACGAGGGTGTGGTGCTTATCGAAGGGGAGAGCGGCACCGGCAAGGAGTTGTTCGCCCAAGCGCTGCACAATGCCAGCAGCAGGGCGAAAAATCCGTTTATCGCCATTAATTGCGCCTCTCTGCCGCGCGACCTTATCGAGAGCGAACTCTTCGGGTACGAGAAAGGCGCATTTACCGGAGCGCACAAGGAAGGCAATATGGGCAAGTTCGAACTGGCGGACAGCGGCACCATATTCCTCGACGAGATTGGCGAATTACCGTTGGAATTCCAGGCAAAGCTCCTGCGTGTGGTAGAAACGCGGCAGGTGCGCCGCCTAGGCGGCAACGTGGAGAAGAAGTTGGACGTTCGCATCATCGCCGCCACCAACCGGAATTTACGGCGCGAGGTCGAATATGGCAGGTTCCGGGGCGATCTTTTTTTCCGTCTCAACGTGCTCTGGCTGCAGATTCCACCGTTGCGCGAACGCAAGGACGACATCGCCTTGTGCGCCGAAAAATTCCTCGACCACTTCAACCATCGCTATCCCGAGCTACGGAAAACCATGACGCCCGAGTTTGTCGAAGGACTTATGGAATACCATTGGCCCGGCAACGTGCGGGAGTTGCAAAACGGTATCGAGCGGGCGTTTTATTCCGGCTCGGACGATGTCCTCACGCTGGACGATCTCTCCATCGCGATCGGCATCCCACTCCATCCTCCTCGTACCGAACCCCAGCTAATCGCAGGGCCAGCACTCGATCGTCAGGCACTTGAGGACGCCTTGCGCGCCAGTGGCGGCAATGTGGAGCGAGCGGCAAAGTCCATGGGGACGAGCCGGGCATCTCTCTATAGGCAGATCAAAAAGCTGGGCCTGAACGCCAAGGCCTATAAATAGGGCGAGTTCTCTCGATACCGCACTGGCATGGTATTACCCGCATAAAAATCTCACGCCGTGATAAATCTCATGGCGTGAGATTTTCTCATGGTGTGATTAAATCCCTCCGTCGTGTGCACACCATTTTGGCATATTTACTAATCGTGTTCTATGAACAGGTTATGATAAATCCATAGAAAAGAAAACTCCTTCTACAAAACTGGTCACGCGGTTGTATTATCTTCGAGTGGCCCAGAAAATCCTCTATTCTCCCCTCACGGGAACCCTTATCCAAAACCGTCGCCCATAGAGATCGTACCATAATATATATAACGACCACCTAATGAGCGTGGGCGGAATCGCACCTTCGGCTATGCAGTGTGGAGGAGCATCCTTATGAAACGATACATTATCGAATTCGGCATAGGTATGGATTTCCACGGGCAGGACGTAAACAAGGCGGCACAAAAAGCCGTCCGCGACGCTGTTTCGAAAAGCTGTCTGTGTGGACTCACCGAGGTTCTTAATCTGGATAATTTGGACGAAAGAGTCCACATCCACGCCACCGTGGCGGTGACGCGTCCGGAGGATGTCAATCCCGCCGCTCTCGCCGCCTGTCTGCCCCTTGGCAAGGTAACGGTCAATGCCGTCAGCGGTGGCCTTCGCGTCCCTGGCCTCTATCTCGCCAGGTTCGGCGACAAGGACGACTCCATCGAGGTCGCCGTCGCCGCGTTGGAGGTAGGGATTGAAAGTGCAGAGGAGTAGTTCTTCGCGGCCACGCACCCGAGTGTGGGAGCCAAGGAGTCGCGTTGTTTTCACGGGTAACAGGAGAACCGTATGAAAATGAACAAACAGATTCTCAAGGACATGTATTTGCGTATGCGAAGAATACGGGAGTTTGAGGTCAAAGCGCAAAACCTCTTCGCTGAAGGGAAGATTCCCGGCTTTGTCCACCTCTACATCGGTGAAGAGGCGGTTGCCACCGGCGTCAGTGTCTGTCTACGGGATGACGATTTTATCACCAGTACCCATCGTGGGCACGGCCATATCGTCGCCAAGGGTGGCGATCTCAGGTTCATGATGGCCGAACTGTTTGGCAAGGAGAGCGGCTATTGTAAAGGCAAGGGCGGCTCCATGCACATCGCCGACCGAACCAAAGGCATCCTCGGTGCCAATGGTATCGTCGGTGCAGGTCAAAATATCGCGGTCGGGGCAGGGCTGTCGTGCAGCTATCGCCAGACGGATCAGGTGTGCGTCTGCTTTTTCGGCGACGCTTCCACCAACCAGGGAACCTTCCATGAGTCCATGAACCTGGCCAGCATCTGGAAATTACCCATCGTTTTTGTTTGCGAGAATAACTACTACGGCATCTCCATGAGCCAGGCGCGGCACCAGGCCATCAAGGACATCGCCGACCGTGGCGCGTCGTACGGTATCCCCGGCATTGCGGTCGACGGCAACGACGTTACAGCGGTCTATGAAGCTGCCAACGAAGCGATAGCGCGCGCCAGGAAGGGTTTGGGTCCGACACTGCTGGAGTGCAAAACCTACCGCCATCGGGGCCATTTCGAGGGTGACGCCGGCTTGTATAAGCCGACCGAAGAACAGAAGGAATGGTTGGCAAAAGACCCGCTTCCGCGTTTTTCATCGTTTTTACTGGAAAACGGGTTTAGCGAAAAAGACGTTGCCGATCTCGACAAAACAGTGGCTGATGAAATTGCCGAGGCTATCCGTTTTGCCGACGAGAGCGCCTACCCGGCGGTCGAGAAAACGGTCGAAGATGTGTATTCCGACATAATTGAGGAGGTACGCTCACGATGAAAACCATGACCTATGGAGAAGCAATTCGGGAAGGCATGTCTATCCGCATGCGTGAAGATAATACTGTCATTCTCTTTGGCGAGGATGTCGGAGCGTTTGGCGGTTGTTTTGGTGTATCCGCCGGAATGGTTGCTGAATTTGGCGAAAATCGCGTGCGTGACACGCCGATATCCGAGGGCGTCATCATCGGGGCCGCTGTCGGTTCCGCAGCGACAGGGCTTCGCCCCATCGCGGAACTCATGTTTATTGATTTTCTCACCGTCGGCATGGATCAGCTCGTCAACCAGGCTGCGAAGATGCGCTACATGTTTGGCGGCAAAATTTCCCTGCCGATGGTTGTGCGTCTGCCGGCTGGCGCAGGCGTTGGCGCTGCGGCGCAACACTCGCAGTCCCTCGAAGCGTGGGTGACCCACGTGCCAGGCCTCAAGGTCGTCTACCCATCGACCCCTCAGGACGCGCTTGGCCTCATGCTTTCCGCCATCGACGACGACAACCCGGTCATGTTTGTCGAGCACAAGGCCATTTATGCTGTAAAGGGTGAAGTGGAGAATTTCGACCCCATCCCGCTTGGCAAGGGCGATGTGAAGCGTCAAGGGTCTGATGTCACCATTGTCGCGACCGGAAAGATGGTCTACGAGGCGCTGGAAGCGGCGAAGACACTGGCTGCCGACGGCATCGAAGCCGAGGTTATCGACCCGCGCACGCTCTATCCTCTGGACAAAGACCTCATCGCACAATCCCTTGCGAAAACCCACAAGCTGGTCATCGTCACCGAGGAAAACAAGCGTGGAGCGTATTCAGGGGAAATCGCCGCCATCGTCGCTGAAGACTATTTTGACCTTCTCGACGCGCCCATCGCCCGCATCGGAGCACTCAATTCGCCTGTCCCGTTCTGCCCGCAATTGGAACAATACTATCTTCCTCACAGCAAGGATATCATCGCGGCGGTTAAAAAGTTCGGATAGATGGCAATGACCCGGAGGTCGTCATGACAAGTATCGGCATCATAGCCAATCCAGCTTCCGGCAAAGACATTCGCAGGCTTGTGTCGTACGCGACCGTTATCGACAACAACGAAAAGGTCAACATTGTCACGCGGATAATCCTTGCCGCCCAAGGCATGGGCATTGACACAATTCTGTGCATGCCCGACACCTTTCTCATTGCCGAAAGGGTGATCGATTCGCTGTCGCGGGAAAAGGTGCTGACCGCGTCGATTGAAGTTCTCGCCATGCCGATAAACGGATCCGCAGCCGACAGCACGCTGGCCGCAGAAATGATGCGCGCCGCCGGCGTCGGCTGCGTTGTCTCTCTTGGGGGCGCCGGCACGAGCCGGGCTGTCGCAAAGACGATTGGCAACACGCCGCTGCTTCCTGTCTCAACCGGCACGAACAATGTTTATCCCAGCATGCTTGAAGGCACCTCTGTCGGGATTGCGGCGGCGGTCGTGGCCCGGATACCTGATCCATTGTCCTGCTGCGTGCATGACAAGCGTATTGAAGTCAGTATCAACGACGGCGAAAAGACCGACATCGCCCTAATTGACGCGGTGGTCGTCGATGCGGTATGCGTCGGGGCCAAGGCGATTTGGGATTGCTCGGAAATACGCCGCCTCGTTGTCTCCCGCTGCCATCCCGCCTGCATCGGCTTTTCTTCTATCGCCGGTTGTATCGAGCCGGTAGGGGTGGAAGATGACCACGGTTATACCATCACCCTGTCCACACGCGGACGCCGAGTCCAGGCCCCAATTGCCGCCGGCGTTATCGCCGAACTGTACGTGACGGAACATCGCCGGCTGGCATTGGCTGAAGGTTTGCGATTTAGGGCTGAGGATGCGGGAATGATTGCACTGGATGGTGAAAGGGAAATCCGCTTCAAGGCTGGCGATATCCTGACCTTCACGGTGACGCGCAACGGCCCGTTCCGCGTCGACATGGATTGTACCATGGTCAGGGCGGTACAGAATGGGCATTTTCAATAATTCAAGAGGAGAAAGCGACCATGGCGCAAACCATTGTCATGCCCAAACTCGGGCTAACCATGACCGAGGGCAGAATAGCGATGTGGCTGAAGCAGGAAGGCGACGCGGTCAAGACGGGCGAGGGGTTGTTCGAAGTCGAGACCGACAAGCTGACCAATACAATCGAGGCAAGCGCAGACGGCGTAATCTTGAAGATTCTCCACGTCAGCGGCGATACCGTTCCCTGCCTGACGCCAATCGCGATTCTCGGCGTGGCGGGGGAGAACATTGACAACCTCGTCAACGCGGCGGGATTATCGTCTCAAGCGCCTCAATCGCAGCCCGAATCGATCAAGAAGCCACAGGACGAAGCGCCGACCGCAGCACGAGCGCCAGGCGGCAGGATCGTCGCCTCGCCGGCTGCACGAAAATTCGCCGAGGAGAAAGGCGTGGACCTCTCTATGGTAACGCCAACCGGCCCCAACAGGCGCATCACGCTTGAGGACGTGGAAAAGGTTGCCGCCACAGGCACAGCCGTCAAAGCTTCCCCGCTCGCGGCGAAGATCGCGGCCGATCGCGGCATCGATCTCGCAAATGTTCCCGCCGACGGGAGGGTTATGTCCGCCAACGTCCTGGCCTACGCCAATGCCGCTCAGGCCTCAGAGCAGTTGGAGGAAGCTAGGCCGATGTCGGCCATGCGCAAGGTCATTGGCAAGCGCATGCGCGAGAGCCAGGACATTTCGCCCACCGTCACCTTCGATATCAGCGTGGATATGACCGCCATGAAAGCGGCCCGTGCCGAGCTTCTGGCCGAAGGTGTCAAAGTATCGTACAACGATCTCCTTGCCAAAATCACCGCCAGAACGCTGCTCGAATTCCCGCTCCTGAATTGCTCTGTCGACGGTGACACCATCATACTCAAGCGGTACGTCAACCTTGGTGTAGCGGTCGCCCTGCCGGACGGTCTGCTGGTACCGGTCGTCAAAAACGCACACTTCAAGGGAATCGGCGAGATATCCGGGGAAATCAAGACGCTGGCGGAAGACGCTCGCAAGGGGAGCCTCAGTCCAGATGCCCTTACCGGCGGCACCTTCACCATCTCGAACCTCGGCATGTTCGGCATCGAATCCTTCACCCCGATCATCAATCAGCCGGAGGTGGCGATTCTTGGCATCAACGCCATGCAGGACTCGATAGTCGTGGTCGACGGGCAGCCAGTCGTTCGTCCGCTTATGAAGATGTCCCTAACCGCCGATCACCGAGCGGTCGATGGCGCGGTGGCTGCGCAATTCCTGGCCAAGCTGAAAAAGTACTTGGAAAAGCCGTGTCTATTGTTGCTCGCGTAATCATTAGCTTTTGCCTGTAACTGGAGAAAATATATGACAAGCGTACTGGTGATCGGTGGCGGCCCGGGCGGGTATGTTGCCGCAATACGTGCCGCCCAGCTTGGCGGTGAGGTTACCTTGGTGGAAAAGGAAAACCTCGGCGGCACCTGCCTTAACGTCGGTTGCATCCCGACCAAAGCTCTGCTGCACGCCGCCGAGTTGGTCGAGGAAGCCAAGCACGGTGCCGACTATGGCGTCAGCCTGGAAGCCAAGATCGACTTCGGCAAAATCCAAACGAAGAAGGCGGCTGTGGTCAAACAACTGGTTCAGGGTGTGACCGGCCTTCTCGCCGCCAATAAGGTCACAGTCTTGAAGGGAAGGGCATGCTTTACCGGACCCGGCAAGGTGGTAGTCGAGAAGAACAACGGTAACGAAGTGTCGCTCAAGCCCGACCGAATCATCATAGCTGCTGGGTCGGTGCCTGCGACGCCGCCCATTCCCGGCGTCGAGGTAAAGCAGTGCATCGACTCCACCGGCGCTCTAAATCTCGACACTGTTCCCGCATCCATGGTGGTTATAGGCGGTGGTGTCATTGGGGTAGAGATGGCAACCGCCTACGCGGCGTTGAGATGCCGAGTCACCGTAGTTGAGATGCTGGACGAAATCCTTCCCTTAATGGACAGGGAACTGACGAAAATCGTCCGGGCCAAAATGGTTAAACGGGGCGTGCAGGTTTTCACCAGCGCCAAGGAGATGTCAGTCGAGGACAAGGGACGCGAAGCCGAAGTGGCCATCGTCGAGGCTGGAGCGGAAAAGCGGTTCCAGGCGGAAAAGGTGCTTATCGCGGTGGGACGGCGCAGCAATACCAAAGGCCTGGGACTCGATAAAGCGGGAATCAAATCGCACCGTGCCCGCATTGTCGTCAACGCGCACCAGGAGACGAGTGTCCCCGGTGTCTACGCCATCGGTGATTGCACCGGAGGCTGTATGTTGGCTCATGTCGCCAGCGCCCAAGGCGAGATAGCGGCTGAAAACGCCATGGGACACCGAGCCGAATACGACGGAAAGACCAATCCGTCCTGCGTCTACACCAATCCGGAATTCTCCGGTGTCGGCATGACCGAGGAACAGGTCAAGGCATCGGGCCAGGAGTACATTGTCGGAAGGTTCCCCTTGGCGGCGAACGGCAGGACGCTCATCATGGGTGGCGACGGGATGGTCAAAATCATTGCCGGGAAGAAGTACGGCGACATTCTCGGCCTGCATATAGTCGGTCCCCGCGCCACCGACCTGATAGCCGAGGGCGCTCTCGCAATCGGTCTTGAAGCGACGCTCGACGAGTTTATCGCGACCATTCACGCACACCCAACCATCGCGGAAGCAATACGCGAGGCCGCCCTCGCGGCTGAGCACCGAGCTATCCATATTCCTCAGAAATAGTCAGGTTTATACGGGCACGAGGGTAGTTTTAATCACCTGTTGTCGATTCATTGTATAGAGATTTTGGGGTGTCGGCGTGCCATTGATGAGGAACAATTTCTCATAAAGCCCACAGTCTTTGAAGCGAAGTGATTCCATAAGATGCCGGCACGCTTCATTTGTCACACTCACGGTCGCCCATATCTGCTCGATAGGCGACTCGGCAAAGACCTTTGCAATGCATTTGTAGACAAGCGCGGTGCCCAACCCCATGCCCTGCCACGCATCCAATAAGCTGAAGCCGATCTCGGCCTCCAGTCGATCCCACACGATGTTCTTGACGACGAAAGTGCCAAAAAGGACGGTGTTATACTCACCAAAGAAACGATAAAACTGGGCATGTTCAGAAAGCACGCCTCCCGAATGCCGCAGGCGCATTGCAAGCTCGGCGACGCTCGTTTTGGAGACAGGGCTATATTTCTGGGTATTTGGGCCTGTAAAGATGTCATAAAGCAATTGAGCATGGTCAGCCGTTGCATGCACAAGATGCATACGCTCCGCCGTCTTCCTGATACGCTCGATTGATGCCATATGCGTCTCCACCACGTTCCACCCTATCACGCCGCGGTCTCCAGATCTGCCGCTTCCGTATTTGTAACGGGTTCGAACAGTTGCTCCGCAATAGCGTCGAGCATGGGTTTTTCCGGAAAGGCAATCGGGTGGAAGCTTTTGAAACGGGGATCTTTTTCCGCCAGATATTTGGGTAAAGCAACTGTGAGGACATCGGCAATGTTCTTGCCGCAAGAGAATTGCACGAACTCGCTGGCGCTCCCCCGGTTTTCGTTACTGGTGATATCCTCGAACTGTTTCCTGCTCATGGACAGAATAACCACCTCTCCGGAGAATGGCATAAAATCGTCGAAGGTCATCTTATCGATCACCCCTTTTGGAAGACCCGAACGATAACACCCGGCATGGACGATAGCGGCATCGGTGCGGTAGCTCGCAGCCATCGCCTCACATATCGCTTTGCCAAGCCGGGTTGGTCGCAGTTCGATGCCGTCGTCCGAAAGTTCTTCCCGATTGAAACCCACCACCACATCAAGACCGGCTTCATGGACTTTACCGCGTACAAATTGTTCCACTACCGGGTCTGGTTGGACCTGCATGTCCTTGGCCGTGACCAGGCGAAGATCGACTATGTGCTGGCGGTCCAGCTCCTGGATGGTGATTTCGAGAAGTGACTGGAGATGCTTTCCAGTGCAAGCGTAGAGGCTGCCATGACTGCAAAACGGGTCGATAAGAATATGGGAATGCGCATCGGCGACGATATCCACTCCCTCCACTCGCAGCAAATCACGGCCGGTCAAGGCACCGGCGGGGAACTCCGCCTCATTGCCGATTTCATATCCGACATGGGATAGGACCAGGGTGATAACCCGTTTGCTCTTTGCTTCGTGTTTGGCTTCCTTGACAACAGCCGCCAGCCGCTGCTGAACGGCGGCTGAGATTTCGGCAAACACCTTGTCTTGAGGACGCCCGGATATGCCCAGCAACGTACAGTCGAACCCCACGGTATTCCTTGCGTCGCGGAACATGTTCGGCGTCAAAACCCCTGTGACCACCAAGGAAAAACTAGCGAACTCGTATATTTTATACGGCTGGACTGCCCGCCACGGCTCACCAGCAAAGAGAATGTTGCAAGCCACCGGTTTTTCATCGAGGACCATCTTGGACAATTCGGCGTAGTAATGGGGATTGTTGGTCTTGCTGTTATAAGAGAATTCATGATTGCCTGGCGCCAATAGATCATAGCCGGTCAGTCGCATCGCTTCGGCAACCGACCTGCCGTTGTCTCGATTGGCGAACGATCCCCCGTGAAACGAGTCGCCTGCGTCAAACAGGAGCACTGCGTTATTGCCGTGACGAAGCTTGTCCTTATACGACTTGACCAGGGAATACCCAATCTTGTTGTTTGCCACATGTGTCGCGACATGGCCATGCACGTCATTGGTGATGAGGATTTTGACGCGTTCGCCAGACCAGCCAAACGCGACGAAAACAAGCAAGGCGAATGCAGCGACGACAATCCTAACCCGGCTGGGCGCGGTATAGGGTATCCTACTCTCAGTCACTTCCCTTCCTCCTTAAGGCCAAAGCAACCCCCTGGATAGGGTCAATCCAATAGTACCAATAATCATGGCCATTTGCCACCCGGGGCTGGGTATCAAACATGGCCTTATATGTGTCCAGGGAACAATGACGGCCAAACGGAGAATGGGAGCCCCCCGGCGGGAGGCTCCCATCACCCATAACCCATGTGTTGGAAAAGGTTATTTCTTGTTCACTTCAGAAATCAGAGCCGGCACCTTGCGAAGCTTCTCAACCTCGTAGTACACCGTTTCCTTGACCGGGTGCATGTAATCTTCTTCTTCCATGAACGTTTCTTTCTTGAGGTATTCCTTCTGGCGCAAAGTCTTACCCCTGGCAAGGCGCGGCTGGCGGGCGTTGACGGGCTGAACCTTGTCGATCTTTGTGTCGGTGACGATCTTCTTATGGACCACGTCGTACTTCTTCGGCACTATGCGCGTGCGAAGTTCATGCACAGTCTCGACCTTTGGCTCGAGATCCTTGTAGGTCTCGTCGACCCATTCGACCTTCTGACCAGGACCGGCAACCGGCACGACGAAAATCTCGGTCGTCTTGTTCGGGCCAGGGACCGTCACTGGCTTTA
>JAJPXZ010000098.1:11196-11571 GCA_021205245.1 Planctomycetaceae bacterium | reverse complement strand
CCCCACCCCCGGCGCTCCGCACGCTCCAACCATCCGCATCGGGGACCAGCAACACGTCTATTACAACGGCGCGGCTACCGAAACAACCATCAGCAGCGGGGGCATGCAAAACGTCTATGACAACGGCGTGGCGAGCGACACAAACATCAGCAAAGGGGGCAGGCAAGACGTCTATTCCAACGGCGTGGCTAGCGTCACTAACATCCGCAGCGGGGGCTGGCAAAACGTCTATTCCAACGGAGTGGCAAGCGTCACAAACATCAACAGCGAGGGCTGGCAAGGCGTCTATGCCAACGGCGTGGCTATCGATACAAACATCAGCGGCGGGGGAAAGCAAAACGACTATTTCTGCGGCGTTGATAGCGAGACAAACAA
>JAJPXZ010000098.1:0-11186 GCA_021205245.1 Planctomycetaceae bacterium | reverse complement strand
ATCTTCTAGTCTATATATATTGTGTTGCTTAATATTCTTACTTGAGATTTGGGGTTTAGAAAAAGGTCTATTTTAACGGTGTGGCTAGCGATACAAACATCAGCGGCGGCACCCAAACCGTCTCCTCTGGCGGCTCGGTTATCGGCACGAC
This sequence comes from Planctomycetaceae bacterium, assembly GCA_021205245.1. Classification (GTDB taxonomy): domain Bacteria; phylum Planctomycetota; class SZUA-567; order SZUA-567; family SZUA-567; genus JAJBSZ01. Next base: position 11,035 of record JAJPXZ010000098.1, on the reverse strand, counting down.
TGTCGACGGCGGCGGCTTGATGGTGGTGGGAGCGGGCGGATCGGCCTCGAACGCGACCATCACCAGCGGCGTTCTCTCTGCCTTGTCGGGAAGCCTCCTCGAAGGAACGATCTTCATCGATTCGGGAGGCGCGATTTCCGGAGCGTTCTCCATCGCTTCGGGCGGCGTGATGAACCTTCAGGGCAACCAGACCATAACCGAACTTGCCGGCGACGGTGAGACCCGCATCGCGGACGGCGCAACCCTTACCCTCGACCAAGCAACATCGACGACCTATGACGGATTCCTCAATGGCGGCGGCGGTACGTTCGTCAAGGACGGTACCGGAACCCTTACCCTGACCCACTCCGCCAATACCGTGGGCAATCTCATGGTATCGGGCGGCGGCGTGGCGCTGGGCCAGAACGGCGGCACAGCGGCACTGACCGGCAACGCGGCCATATATAACGGCGGCTGGCTGGGCGGTTACGGCACCCTGACCGGCGACATAACCGTACATGCCGGCGGCACCCTCGCGGCGGGCAGCGCTTTCGACTCGACCGCCTCTGCCGATTACGGCGGCATGACCATCAGCGGCAATGTGAATGTGGCTTCCGGCGGCATCTACCAGGTCCGGGCCGACTACACCGGCAGCGGCGGAACGGGAGCGACCGATCTCGCGACCATCACCGGAAGCGCTGCTTTCGATTCCGGTGCGGCGGTACGGCATGTCGCACAGGGCAACGCCAGCGTCATCGACCTTACCGGTCAATACACCATCCTCACCGCCGACGCCGGTGTGACCGGCAGCGTCGACGCGATAACGGCAAGCAGCAATCTGCGCTTCCTCAAGCCTGTTCTGGCAATAAGCGGTAACGATCTGATCATGACGTTTGAGCGCGGTTTTATCTTCACCGACTTCGGCACCAGCCCGAGCCAGATCGCCGTCGCGGCCGCCCTGGAAAGCCTCGATATGACCAATCCCGATTCACTGGCCACGCTCATTGCCTCCACTGTCACCGACGCCGACGATGTGAACGCCCTCTACGCGCAACTGTCCGGCGAAATGCACGCTTCCCTGACCGGCGGCCTGATGCTCTTGGACCGCGATTTCTCACGCGGAATTCTGCACCGCTCCGGCAGGAACTCACTGGCCCGGACCATCCTTTCCGCATCCGCTCCCGCTTTCCAAAGCACGAGAGGCTATGCCTCCATCCATCCCCGCGCCCTCGAATGCAGATACGCGAACAACTTCTGGGCCGATGTCGGCTACGCCCGGCAGGCGGTGGACGGCGACGGCAATACCGGCCGCTACACCCTGAAAGGTCCGGAAGTCAGCCTCGGCTACGACCACATCGCCCCGACCGGCTGGCTCGGCGGCGTCGCCCTGCGTTACGGAAACCGCGACATGAAGGTGGCGAGCCGCCTGTCAGAAGCGGATATCGAAAGCTATTCCGTCGCCGCCTATGGCGGCTTGCAGACCACGTTCGGGCCCGGCGCGGCGCGGCTGGTGCTTGGCGGAGCCTTTACCCGGCACCAAATAGAAGGGAAGCGGCACGTCGCCGCTCTCGGCCAGCGGCTGGAGTCGGACTACCACGCCAATTCCTACCAGTTGTTTATGGAGGGAGCCTATGCGATTCCGCTGGGCCGGGTCTGGCTGGAACCGTTCGCCGATCTGGCCTGGACCGCGATGCGCGTTCCCGGCTTCAGCGAATCGGGCGGCAATGCCGCGCTCCGTGCCGATTCGCAATCGCACAACAACCTGTCGCAGCTTCTCGGCCTGCGCCTGGTCTTGCCGACCTTCTGCCGAGTGAATCTGGAAGCGCAAGCAGGTTGGCGTCACACCTACGGCACGCTGGACAACGCCGCGGCCTACACCTTCGCCGAAGGCGGCAACCGCTTCGGCATCAAGGGCAGCAAACTAAGCCGCGACGAAGCGGTCTTCGATCTCCGCGCCGAATACCGTATGCGCGACAACCTCCGCCTCGGCCTGGAAGCCAACGCCGCCGTCGGCGAACGCGGCACTGCCCTCCGTGGCGGCGCATTTATTGCTTTGGAATGGTAAGGAAATCAGCATGAGCGTGTACGCACTGGAACGCATCCGGCAGATTATGGACAGCCACATCGGTCAGGCGCTCTCGCCGCTGGTCGTGAATACGGAAGCGACGGAGCGAGTGGAGTCGTGGCTGGAGGACGAGGCAAGCCGGCACAGCTACCGGCGGGAACTCGCATTCATGGTCCTGCGTGGTCTGCTCCGGGACGACTACGCCACAGTCAACCTTGTCGGCAATGTCAAACTTCCCGATTGGGACAAGGTGTTGAAAGATGTGGCCGATTTGCGCGCTTCCGGCAAGCTGCCGGAGATTGACTATCCGCCCTCCGCCGATTGGGTCGTGCCGTGGATGTATGCCAGTAATTTCATCCTTGACCAATACGCCTACGGCGATGCGGTGCGTCCGACCGGGGTGTTTTTGGACTGCGGCGCCTGCTGCGGCGAGACGGCGGTGTGGGCGCTGGGATGCGGAGCGCAACAAGTTTACGCGTTCGAACCGAATCCGGAAGCGTTCGGCTATCTCCAGCGCAATGCCGAGAAGTTCGGCGGCGGGCGCGTCGTCCCGGTGCAGCGCGGCGTCGGCGAGGCTCCCGGCCTCATGTCCTTGAAGACCGAGGACGGCAATATCGGCGACACCCGTTTCAACCCCAACGCGCAGGGTGGAACCAGTATTCCCATCGTCACCCTCGACGGCTGGTGCCGCGAAAATCGCGTGGCGCCGGATTTCATCAAAATGGATCTCGAGGGTTGGGAGACGGCCGCGCTCCGGGGCGGCAGATCCATCATCGCCGAACACCGTCCGCGCCTCGCCGTCTGTCTCTATCACAGCCTCGCCGATATGTGGACGATTCCGCATCTTATCAAGGAAATCTGTCCGTCCTACCGCTTCTGGTGCAGGAAAAACGCGCCGTATGCGGAATTTGTTCTCTACGCGGCATGTCGGTAAATTTTGGCGCTGCCCAAACCACAGTTGCATGGGCCATGGTTGTCCCAGGGGCAAGTGGCGCGGGCGGCGCCTTTTATATTTTTTCCATCAGTGATTGTAGTAGCCGATGACCGATGCGATATGGCAGGAACAGCATAAATCCGCCGCCGGGCATAGCCACGGCATACCCGGCGACGGGAATAATACTCATGAAGCTAATATTAAAGCCACACCACCATCGCAACCGCCGCCGCCAGCACCGCGCCGGTCGCGGCAAGCAACCAGCCGACGCTTCGCTTGAACTCCCGGAACGCCAGCCGGAATTCCGCCTTGTGCAAAGCCAGCGCCCGATTCAGCCTTTCGTCAAACTGCTCCGCCACCTTGGCGGCTCCTTCGGCCATACCTTTCGCCATGGATTCTCGGCTAGCATACAGGGCGGCGTTCAGGATGCGTTCAGCCGTGCCGGTCGCGTCTCGCCGCCAGCGGTCGGCGATATCATCGTGGGTTTCCTGGTAGTGTTCAAGGTGCTTGGCGATGGCGTCGGACTGGTCGGCGACGATGCGATTCATGATGGTGACGAGAATCAATACCGGATCGTCCGGCTCCAGCGCCGTCCGGTTCTTCACCGCCGCCTCGCGGATCATCTCCTCCATGCTTGTACTCATGGGAATACCCCCGCTTTCTCTATGGCCGAATAGAGGTGGCGTTTCGCCATTTTCAGCCGTTGTTTGCCCATAAGGTCGAACGACGGCATCTGTTGCGCCGCCTCGAACGTTACCGCCTCCTCCAGCATGGCGGCGACGTTAACCTGCATGTCGGGACGCCAGAGCGGGATGTAGCATATGGTGTAGATGCGGTCGCGGAGCTCCAGGTACGTATCCGATTCCTCGAAGGTCTTGCCCTGATACTCCACCCTACCGTTTTTCTGATTCACCCATACGGCAGTCATGACTTCGGGCGGGACGGAACGGACCAGCTCGTTCAGGGTGTCGAGGGTCGGAAACAGGTCGGCTCCGGCCATGATTGGAACGTGCAGGACAATTTCGTTGCCCATCTCGATAAGCATTTCCAGCACCGCATTGGTCTTGAGGTAATCGGTGAGGGGAATGTAGATGTTGCCGCCGGTGTCGGCGATTATCACGTCGTATGGCCCGGCGTTGGCGATGCGGCTTACGAACACGTCGAATTTGATCTTGTCTATGTCTCCTTCCGTTTGCACTTCGAATAGAGCCACGTCCAGACCTGCATAACGGGCGAAGGTGTGGTTCTTGTAATCCAGGTCGATGCAGATCGGCTTCACGCCCACAAAATTGTCCAACAGGTACTGCGCCATCAGGGCGGCGATGAACGACTTACCGATGCCGCCCTTCGCGCCCATGCTCATATGCAGTTTTGCCATGCTCATATTCTCCTCAATTAGAACTTCCTTGGTTCTCTCGGTTTCACGTCCTGGCCGAACACCGGCATATCCACCCGCGTCGCGCCCGGTGTCAGCGGCGGTTTCGCTCCCGACTGAACCGGTGGTTTTGGTGTGGCCGGTGTTGATACGGACGCCCGGTTTTGCGCCTGGCGCTCACGGAGGCGCTTTTTCCGCATATAGTGGTTGAACGAGGCGTAGGACAGATCGAATTCTCCCCCCTCGAACAACGCCCGCCAGATATTTACGTACGACCATCCTTTCCGGTGGTACTCCTCAATCTCGTCCCAGCGGGCGAGAAACGCGGCCTGTTTCCTCGCCGCCACATCCGACTCCGCCTTGGCCGCGTACTCGGACAACAACTCCCCCAGCGACTTTTTTTTCATCCATGCCGCCTCCCATTATGGATTCACTCCTTTTTTCCATCACACCGCGACAGAATCGCGATGTTTTTGCAGTATGTTTGGCTATATTTCAAAAATTACCGCTATTTTACAGTATAAACGCGATTACGCAAGGGTAAAATGGATTTAAATAGCGCTTATAGGCAAGTGATAGTATAATATATAACAATAATAGGCGCGACAATAAGGGCAGGATAGGCGAAACAGGCCCACTCCGTTATGCCTGTTTCGCTCGGCCTTATTCGCTGCGCTCAACGTCCTCTATCCTGAACCGATTGTACCGATGGGAAAACCAGCATGACGACATGCCCGCCAGCCATCAAGGTCTACGTCTCCCCGGAGGAGAAGACGCGGATCGCCGCGTCCGCCCGCGCCTGCCGGCTGTCGGTGTCCGCGTTCGCCAGGACGCTGATGCTTGGCTTCCAGCCCGGCAGCGCCCTCGACCTTGCGGAGATGGACAAGATTCTCGCCATTGCGGCCGACCTCGGCCGGCTGGGCGGACTACTGAAAATGCTTCTGACCAATGACGAGCGGCTTGACGATATGGGGCGAAAAATGGGCGTCGCCACCATTGACGGCGCTCTAGTGGACATCCGGGCCACCCAGGCGCTCCTTCTCGACCTGGTGGATTCGTTCGTCGCCAAGAGCCGCCGGAGCGAGCGCATTCGGACGAGAGGCAGTGTATGATCGCGAAGCGCATCAATTTCCGCGAAGCGTCCAAATCGAACATCGTCCGCCTGGTCGAGTACATCACGTCCGACCAGAAGAAGGAATGCCGGATTGGCGACATCATGCTTGCCAATTGCCGCCACGATTCGCCTGAACTCGCCGCCCGCGAGATGGCGATTACCCAGGCGATGAACAAACGCTCCACCGTGGACAAGACTTACCACCTGCTTGTCTCGTTTCGTGCCGGCGAGGAGCCGTCGCCGGAGGCGCTGCGCCGGGTCGAAGCAGCCTTATGCGCCAAGTTGGGCTTTGGCCAACACCAGCGCATTGCCGTAGTCCACCGTGGCACCGACAACACCCACATGCACATCGCCATCAACAAGGTCCACCCGACCCGCTTCACAGCCCGCAGTCCCCGCCGCGACTTCAAGGCGCTGGCCGAGGGCTGCGCCGAACTGGAAAAAAGCCTGGTTCTCCGCCCCGACAACCACCAGCCGACCGGCAAGACCAAAGGCGAACGTCAGGCCGACGATATGGAAGCCATGACCGGCCAGGAAAGTCTGCTCGGCTGGATTCGCCGCGAATGTGTGGACGGGATGAAGGCGGCGGCTACGTGGGAAGCCCTGCATAGTGTACTGGCGAAGGCGGGATTAGCGCTGGTATTGCGCGGGAACGGCCTGGTCATTACCGACCAGGCCGGTAACCGGGTCAAAGCCAGCGATGCGGATCGGTCTTTCTCCAAAGCAAATCTGGAAAAGCGCCTTGGTCCATTTAAGGCGACGCCAAACGGCTTGCCGCCTCCGGTCAAACGCTACGAAAAGCGGCCGCTCGGCCCGGACAATCCGCTGAAGGACGAATTTGCGCGGGCGAAAGCAGCCCAGGACACGGTGCGGCAAACCCTGCTCGCCGCCATTCGTGACGAATACCGCCGGCAGGCGGCAGCGATCCGGAGCGAGTATCGGTTCGAGCGAGAAAAGGCGCGTCGTTTGCCCGCCGGCCGCGCCGCCAAACGAAAACTCTACCGCGCCCTCGCCACAAAACAACGGCAACGCCTGGAACAACTTCGCCGCGAGACGGCGGCGAAACGTCAGCCCGTTCACCGTGACCATCCCCGGCGGAACTGGCTGTCCTGGCTCCAGGCCGAGGCGACGGCCGGACGGGAAGAAGCGATCCAAGCCTTACGCCAACGCGCTTTCGGGTTTGCCCGGAAAGTCGGTCCCGCCATTCGCGGTGAACGCCGGAACGGCGCCGATTCTCTCGCCTGTCCCGCCGTCGATACGGTGACCAAGCGCGGCACTGTCATTTACCGGGTTGGGGTGGACGGCTTGCGGGACGACGGCGAATCGTTCCGGTTGTCCCGGGACGGCAGCCTGGATACCGCCGTCATGGCGCTCAAGCTGGCGCGTCGGCGCTTTGGTGAAGTCCTGCGCCTGGACGGCGACCGCGCTTTCCGCGAACGCATGGTGATGGCGGCGGTGGAGGGAAATGTGCCTGTGCGCTTCGCCGACCCCCTGCTGGAAGAGAGGCGGAAGCAATTAACGGTTGCGGCACGGCATAATTCGCGGCGCGATGTGAATCGCTCCGCATCGTACTGCACCTGAACATTTTCAAAAAGCCAAACAACACTGGAGCAAAGATGGGTAGATATGACGGAAAATTCGACTGTAGGATATGAGAGCGAGAAAAAAGGCCATCCCTGGCTCAAAATAGTATTTGTGCTGTCGACGCTCGGTCTCGGACTGGCGACGGCGACGCAGATACTTGCGTACCGGTTCGACTATCATGAAGCGCTTGGGCCGCACTTCCGGCATGTCTATTTTCCCGGCATGTTTCTCGTCTGGTACGGGGAATTGGGCGACTCATACCCGATAGAGTTCCGCATCGCCGTTTCCTACGGCATGGCGGTGGCGGCGATGATGCTTCTCGTCTACGTCATCGTCTCTCGTATCGTCAGCCAATCCGCTCGCGGCAACGCCAAGCTGCATGGCACCGCGCATTGGGCCACGCAGCGGGAAGTCAGGGCCAGCGGCCTCTTGGACAACGACGAAGGGGTGTATGTCGGCGCTTGGCGGGACAAGAAGGGACGCTTTCACTATCTTCGCGATAACGGCCCGTCCCATGTGTTGTGCTTCGCGCCCACCCGTTCCGGCAAGGGCGTCGGCCTGGTCCTGCCCACGCTGTTGTCGTGGAAGCACAGCACTGTCGTGTCTGACCTCAAGGGCGAGTTGTGGCAACTCACCTCCGGCTGGCGCAAACACCATGCCGGCAATATCGTCCTCCGCTTCGAGCCCGGCTCCGCCGAATGCTGCGCCCGCTGGAATCCTCTTGAGGAGGTGCGCCTCGGCACCGCCGACGAAACCGGCGATATCCGCAACCTTACCGAGACCATCATCGATCCCAGAGGCGAAGGATTGAAGGATTTCTGGGTCCAGTCGGCGGCGAATTTGCTGGAGGCGGTTATTACCCATGTCCTTTACAAGCACGAACGGGAAGGAACGCCCGCCAATATGCAAGCCATAACATACTTTTTGGCCGATCCGGACCATCCCGACATGAAGCTGGAAGACAAGTTTACCGAGATGGTCGAGTACAAGCATTACCCGGACGGCGGCACCCACAAGCTGGTCGCGTCCATGGGCCGGGCCATGCTGAACAAGCCGGAAAACGAACGCGGCTCCGTCATATCCACCATGGACAGTGTGCTTGGGATTTACAAGAGCCCGGTGACGGCGAAGAACACGGAGAAATCCGACTTCAAGATTAACGACATCATGAACCACGAAAAGCCGGTGTCCCTGTATCTCATCACCACACCGGACAACAAGGACCGGCTCTGTCCGCTGCTTCGTCTCCTCATCAACATGATGCTCAAGAAGCTGGCGGCCAAGGTGGACTACAAGGACGGCCGCACCGTTATGGCGCATAGGCGGCGGCTTCTGATGATGCTGGACGAATTTCCCTCATTCGGAAAGTTGCAGCCCATCGCCGACGGGTTGGCGTTCGTGGCCGGCTACGGCCTCAAAATCTACATTATTTCCCAGGATACCATCCAGTTTGATAGTGTCTATGGCGACAAAAATTCGATTATCTCCAACTGCCATATCCAGGTGATGTTCCCTCCGAACCGCCTTGAGACGGCCAAGTACATCTCGCAGATGCTTGGCGAAACCACCGTCGTCGAACGCCAGTATTCCGTCTCCGGTAAGCGTGCCGGCATGATGCACAGCCAGGTCACCGAATCCATCAAGTCCGACAAGCGACCACTTCTTACCACCGACGAGGTCATGGCCTTGCCGGGACCGAAGAAGAATACGGTCGGCGATATCGAGGAGCCAGGCGAGATGATCGTCCGCGTCTCCGGCTTCCCTCCGATTCGCGGGCGGCAGCCGCTCTACTTTATGGACGACGTGTTCCTTGCGCGTGCCAGAATACCCGCGCCAGCCGATACCGACCGTATAGGTATGGAACTTACCGAAGCAACAGTGGTCAACGTAACTGACGCCTTGGCCCAGGGTGATGGGGTTGAGGGTGTGGTGAAAATTGTCGTACCGGATGCGGCTGGCGGGATGGTTCCCGAATCGCTTTCGGAATCGCTAGGTGATGGAGGACGGGATAAAGCGGTGGCCTCTTTTTCTGAAGGTCTGTCTAAAGACACCCCTGAGAGTATCGATTCCCTTGCACAGGAGGCTTCCAATGAAGCGGAACGCTCATAGTTTCGTGGGACGTGCTTGCCGGGCCTTAGCCGTCGTCGGGATCGCAGCGCTCGTCCTTGCCTGCCTTTCTTATGTCTGCGGCGCCAGGGTCAACCGCACCAACAGTCTGCCGAAAGGGCTTTACTGGCGCGTAAACAAAGCGCCGGTGCGGGGAGACATCGTTGCCTTCTGGCCGGACGGGACGGAGCCGTTCCGCATCGCCCGCGAGCGGGGCTATATCTTGCCCGGCGTCTATAACAGATCGGACGGCATCGGTTACGGCCTCATGCTGAAACGCCTCGTGGCGCATTCCGGCGATACCGTTTCCATCACTCCCGATGGCGTGACCGTCAATGGACGCCTCCTGTCCAATACGAAACCGCTCACCCACGACAACGTGGGCGACCCCTTGCCGGTCGTGCGTCTCAGTGACTATCGGCTTGCCGAGCATGAGGCTCTTTTTGTTTCCGACCACCTTCCGCGCTCCTACGACGCCCGTTACTTCGGCATCCAGGACATGCGGCAGATCGTCGAGGTGGTCGTTCCGGTGTGGATTTGGTGATATGGAGGATCAGGTGGTGAGACGGGAAATGAACACGCTTGGTTCGATCGCTTCGATTGGCGACCCGGCAAAATCACTGGTATTCCGGGTCACGATGCAATCCGCGCCCCAGCGAATTGCCGACTCCACCAGCACCGCGTCCTCGAAATCCGAGACAGGAGAATCAAACGCCAACAGACACAGTTCCCGCGTGGTATCGAGCACCGCGATCCTTTGCACCGCTCCCAACAGAATGGCTTTTGTCCGTTCAACGCTTCCTAGTTGTTTGCGGAGAAGAAAGTATAAATCCGTCACCGTATTGGCTGTTATAGCAAGGGTACAACCTTTCTTCTCGGCAAGGAGAAGCGCATCGGTGGATGCACCGACAAAAGGATGCCGGTCTGCAAGGACATCCAGAATAACGTTGGTATCAATAATGACGTTCATGCTTTGCCATCCGTTCCTCGTGGGCTTCCTCCAATGTGGCGGTTTCGGGCAATATACCCCGAAGCGAACGGATGTACTCCCCAAAGCTTTGGCTTGCTGGGGTTATGGTCGCAAATTGCTTGCCGTCCTTGGTGAGGACTATTTCCTCTTCTCCAGCCAGATCCAAGTACCGATCAATTTCAGATTTAAACTCGGCAACGCTAACGTTCAATGTAGGCTCCTTTCACTCAATGCGGTCCGAAATTTCGGCGCACCATCATGTACTGTCATTATACGCTCCTCACCTATCAACATCAAGAACAGCATTGCCTCGGCCACATAAATCCAACCAGCCAAACAACATCGTCCAATAAAGGAAAATAATGCTCTACATCGCGGAAAAACATGAACTCGCCCGCGCCATCGCCGAAGCCCTCGGCGGCGGCGCCAAGCGAAAAGGCTATTTTGAATGCGGCCAAGACACTGTGACCTGGTGCTTCGGCCATATGCTGCGGCTCTACGAGCCGGAGGAATACGATCCGGCTTATAAGAAATGGAGCCTGGATCAGCTTCCCATGATTTTCACTCCATGGAAAAAGAAGCCTATCAACAAATCGAAAGAACAACTCACCATCATCGTCGGTCTGCTCCGGGAAGCCACAACCGTCGTCCACGCCGGCGATCCCGACGCCGAAGGTCAATTGCTGGTGGACGAGGTTCTTCAGTTCGCCCAATTCACAGGCCAGGTCAAACGCGTCCTCATTAACGACAACACCCCGGCAGCAGTCAAAAAAGCGCTGGCCGACCTCCGTGACAATGCGGACTTCAAAGGACTGTCGCAGGCGGCGGAAGCGCGACAGGTCTGCGATCAGTGCTATGGCGCGTGCCAGAAGTAGCTATGCCTGCCAGTCCAAGGCAGTTGTAGCGAT
>JAJPXZ010000113.1 GCA_021205245.1 Planctomycetaceae bacterium | reverse complement strand
GCGTGCGGACATCCACCAGCGCGCAAGCGGGCGGTTCGGCCGGGGTCCACGGGGATAAACAGCGAAGGCACCGAACTAAACCGGTTTGTGCCCATAGCGGCTCTTCAGATCGTGGTCCCCAACCGACCCGTCCATTCACCCCGCCCAAGCACGGTTTTCCTCCCAGCAGTGCGTGAACACCCCTACGATAAACAACATGAAAGGAGGAACCCATGCACTACAAACGCCAAAAACACTACCCACGCCCATTCCCGACCGGAACCATGATCCAGTCCCTGGCCCACGGCCTAGCCTACGACGCCTGCGACGTACCGCGTCGGCACGAGCGTTGGTTTTTCATAGCCGATATCTGGACAGAAAGACCCGTAGGCGTCGTCAGCCAGAAAAATTGGGACCGCATCATGGCCTATCTCCGCCGGGCGCTGCGTGAACTGGAGGATCTTATCGCAACCTGGCCCCGGCGTCGCATCCCCCGTCCCCGGCGCGTGCGCCCGTGTCAGGTCCGGGGCTGGACCTGGACGCGAAAGCCGCTCCCTACCCCACCGCCGCCGCGTCGGCGTCGCTATATCATACCGGCAGTCGCCGCCGCCGCGACCGGACCGCCACGTACCGTGCAGACAATGACGATCCTCGGAGAAGGACGCCCCCGCAGGCGAGAACCCGAGGCAATGGCCGTCGTCCCAATGGTGGGTTAATCCGGTACGTGTTCCGGCCATACCCGCCCCAAACTCTTTGACAACCGAATCAGTACCCAAACCCAATGACCTATGGTCATCGTGAAGCATCCGATTGCCCTGAGGATAAATTAAAGGCGAGTGGATAATTTGTACAAAAATATCCTAAAATAGGAAAAATTATCCTGCATGCGGTCTTTCTATCCTGTATTATGAAAGGACAACAGGACTATATGGCTCATATGGCCCCATCACCCGGCTCGCTCATCATCACGGCAGTACTCCCCAACTTTTTGCCTTCGCAGCCTGAATCCGATTCAACGGTAGCCTATTGCCACCATACATACCTTGGAGGAATTTTGATGGATACGAAGCCATTTATGGGTCGCATCGAGCGCCTGAAAGAGCGGGTCATGAATACCCGTCCGGAAATGGATCTCGAAAATGCGGTCTTGCTGACGCGCGGGTTCCGGGAATCGGAGGGCGAGCCGCAGGCGGTGCAAAAAGCCTATGCATTCCGTAAACAGTGTCAGGAAAAGACAGTACGGATCTGGGATGATGAACTCATCGTCGGCAATTCCGGGTCGAAACAGCGGGGCGGTCTTCTTTGCCCAGACACCTGCTGGTCGGTGCTGAATGACGAACTCGACACCATCAGCACCCGCGAATACGATCCGTTTTACCTGACCGACGAGGATCGCAAGCGTTTCGTGGACGAGATTCGTCCCTATTGGCGCGGCCGTTCGACTTTTGAAAAGTGGCTGGTGCAGATCCCCGAAGACACCCGCATTCTCCGCGACTGCGGCGTCCTCTACATCAACCGCAAGGCGGTGCGCGGCTGGGGCGAGACCACAGCCGGTTACGAAATGATCATCAAGGAAGGGATCGAGGGGGTAAGGCGTCGCATCGAGGCAACCCGCGCCACCCTGGACATCACCAAGCCCGGCCATTACAACAAGCTCGTGTACCTCCGCGCCCTGTCTCTGGCCGCCGACGGCATCGTCCAGCTCTCCAAACGCTACGCCGCCGAGGCGCGCCGTCTCGCGGGCGAGGAAAAGAACGCAAAGCGACAAGCCGAACTGCTGGACATCGCCGCCGCCTGCGACCAGGTGCCGGAAAAGCCGGCCCGCACTTTCCGCGAAGCCATTCAGTCCTTCTACATCTACCAGACCTGCATCTTTATGGAACAGAACGCGGCCAGCTACAATCCCGGCCGCATGGATCAATACCTCTACCCCTTCTACAAGGCCGATATCGAAGCAGGCCGCATCACCCGGGACGAAGCCCAGGAATTGCTGGATTGCCTCTGGGTCAAGTTCAGCGAACCGTGCCTGTTCCAGGATGAGGTGACAGCCAAGTTTTCAGCCGGGTACCCGATGTTCCAGAACATCTGTGTCGGCGGCGTGGACGAGCGCGGCATGGATGCGGTCAACGACCTTTCCTACATGATCCTCCAGGCCACCATGGATGTGCAACTCTATCAGCCGTCCCTCTCCGTCCGTTACAACATGGCCCGCAACCCCAACAGCTTCCTCAAGAAAGTGGTTGAACTGATGAAGCTCGGCACCGGCTTCCCCGCCTTCCACGCGGACGAAATCGGCATCCAGATGATGCTCCACAAAGGCATCCCGCTGAAGGAAGCGTATAACTGGAACCCGTGCGGCTGTGTCGAAACGAACCTCGCCGGCAAGCAACGCTGTTACACCTCCTATGCCGACTACAACCTCGGATCGGTTGTCGAGTTTTCTCTGACAGACGGCATGAGCCGAAAGTACAACGTGCAGGCCTCGGTCAGGACCGGCGATCCGCGCACCTTCACCAGCTTCGACCAATACCTGGAAGCGGTCAAAAACCAGATGCGTTACGTGATTCACGCCATGGTCGCCGGCAACCACGTCAACGACGAAATATGCCGCGACCGCGTCTGCCCGGCCTTGTCCATGTCGTTTGAGGAATGCATTGCCAATGCCGCCGATTACGCATGGGGCGGCGCGAAATACAACATCGGCAACGGCCTCGACGCCATCGGCGTCGCCGACCTGGTCAACAGCGTTTACGCGGTCAAGGATCTGGTGTTCGACCGCAAAGTGGTCACCATGGACGACCTCTTGGCTGCCTTGGAAAACGACTTCAACGGCTACGAAAACATCCGCAAACTCTGTCTCGAAAGCCCGAAATACGGCAACGACGACGGCGAGGTCAACGAGTTGACCGCCGACCTGTTCACCTTTATCGCCGACCTGATCGAGTCGTTCGAAAGCCCCTTCGGCCGCATGACGGCGGGTATCCTGCCGGTCTCCGGCAACACCCCCTTCGGCCTCGAGGTCGGCGCGCTCCCGTCCGGCCGCCATGCCCTGGCGCCCCTGGCCGACGGCGTCAGCCCCAGCGCAGGCACCGATATGGAAGGCATGGGCGCGATCATCAAGTCGGTCTCGCACATTCCGCACGGCCGCTTCTGTCAGGGGACGCTCCTCAACCTGAAGCTTGATCCGGTGTTCAACCAGAGCGAAAACGCAACCGAAACGCTCATGGGCTTTCTGAAGAGCATGTGCAGCCTGGGCGTGTTCCACGTGCAGTTCAACGTTATCGACAAGGGCGTCCTCCTGGACGCGCAGCAGCACCCGGACCTGTACAAGGGCCTATTAATTCGCGTCGCCGGCTACACCGCCTACTTTGTCGAACTCGGCAAGGAGGTTCAGGACGACATCATTTCCCGCAGCGCCCATAGTAACGTCGCGGGCTAGAGGAATATCTTCCCATGACCAGAAAGGCGCATATTCTCCGCATCGAAAAGATATCGCCGAACGACGGGGCAGGGCTTCGGACGGTGGTCTTTTTTAAAGGCTGCACCATGCGGTGCGCCTGGTGTTCGACGCCGGAGTCCTTGAAGCTCGGGGAAGAGTTATGCTACCGGGCGGCGAAATGCACAGCCTGCGGCACCTGTGCATCGAGTTGCCCAAACAAGGCCGTGCGCCTCGATACCGCCACCGGCACGGTCGTCATCGACGGTGCGGCCTGCACGAACTGTGGCCTGTGTGCACAGCTCTGCCCAACCGGTGCGCTAAGTATCTACGGCAAACAAATGACGGTCACGCAGGTCATGCAGCAGATTCACAAGGATGAAATCTTCTATTATCACTCAGGCGGCGGCGTGACCCTGAGTGGCGGCGACGTCCTCTGTCAGCCCGAATTCGCCCGAGACCTCCTTATGGCATGCAAGGACTCGGGCATCCACACCATGGCCGAACTGAACATGTACGGCTCGTACGAAAGTGTGGAAATGGTCCTGCCGTATCTGGACGAGTATTTTGTCGACCTCAAGGTAATGGATACCGCCAAACACCGGCAATGGACCGGCGTGGACAACACGAGCATTTTGGAAAATACCGCCAGGGCTTCGGCCGCCGGCAGGCCGTCCACCCTGCACGCACGGGTTCCCCTCGTTTGGGGCATCAACGACGATGCAGACAATATCCGCGCCACAGCCAACTATTGCCAATCCCTGGCCTCGTGCGCGGAACTCGAATTTCTGCCCTACCATCGGCTCGGACAAGCTACCTACACCAATATCGGCAAACCCTATCTGCTCGAAGATTTGCCGACCATGACCTACGCCGATGCCTATGAACGGGTGGCGTTCCTCCAGTCGATGAATCTCCCGTTTCCAGTCAAAATATCGGGGAGACTGGTTGGGTAAGTCCCGACCGCCGCGTTATCGAATTTTCCTCTACCGCCTCAATGCCATCGCAGCCCAATCATGACGGAAATCGTTTCTGTCAGGATAATCCATTCAACCATTTTTGGAGAATTCAACATGCGAATCAAAGGAGAACGAGTATGCCAATCTGGATGATCATGATGGGTCTTCAGGTCATATTCTTCATTGTCTCGGCGTATTGGATACTGTCCTGGATGCGGGGCAAGGCCGATGTCTACGACGAAAAACTCATGGAGTCGGCCCGCAAGTACATGGAGGAAAAGGAAGCCCAAAAACTTGCGCAAAAACTGCCTGCCTCCCAGACCACGAGTGAGGGACAACCCAAATGACTATGCAGACGGTTGGAATTATCTACTTTATTGTTTTCGTCGTATTCCTCATCGGTATCGGTTATTGGGCGTCACGGAAGAACGATTTGCAATCGTCCCACGCCGACGTCGATTTTTTCCTGGCCGGCAAATCGACTCCCGTCTTTGTCCTTGGCATGTCGTACTGCGCCTCGGCGGTGAGCGCCGGATCGTTTATTGGCGACCCTGGGCTCATGTCCACCATCGGCTGGCCCTACTACTGGCTGGCCCTGTTCCTGCTGCCCGGTTTAACGATTCCCGGCTTGTACATTATCCGCAGAATGCGTCTCCAGTCCGAGCGCTACAAGTGCGTGACGGTTCTCGAATATGTCGGTGCGCGCTTTAAGAGTCCCGGCCTGAAGCTATGGCTTTCCATTCTCATCACCTTCTGCTACCTTTTCATGCTTGTGGCCCAGTTCAAGGGTGCGGCGGTGCTGCTCGAGGTCTATACAGGCATTTCCTTCAAGGTAGGCCTGCTTATCATGTCCGGCCTGGTCCTGGTGTATGTTAACATGGGCGGGTTGCGGTCGGTCGCCTGGGCCGACTTCTTCCAGGGCTGCCTGATGTGCGTTCTCTGCCTCGTCTTGATTACCATCTCCATTTACGCTGTCGGCGGCTTCTCCGGCCGTGAAGCGCAATTGGCGGACAAGCATCCCGGATTTCTGCGGCTATACGAAACCGAGCCGGGCGCGACAGTCCCATGGTACGGAATAATCGGCGCGCTCCTCTACGCGTTCTTTATCCAGTTCGCCCAGCCGCATACGACCCAGCGCTACCTGGCCATGCCAAACGTCAACCGGAAAAGCATCGGGACGTTCCTGCTCATTACCCTGTGCGCCATGACCCTGTTCAGCACCATGTATGTTGTCGGCCTCGCCGGTCGCGTTATTTATCCCGACACCCCCGGCGACTACATGTCGGTGACGATGGCGTCCACGTTATTGCCGCCGCTCATTTCCGGCGTCATGATGCTTGGCTTCTTCTCCGCCATTCTTTCCACCGCCGCCTCGATTTTGCTTATTGTCGGGCAGAGCGTCGGCTGCGACATCTACGGTCACCTCGCCAAACACAATACGCCGCAGAAGGAAATCCGCGTCAGCCGCTATGCGATGCTCGTCTGTATCATCCTGGTGGTATCGTTCAATTACGTGCGGACGCCGTCGTTCCTGCAGCTCTTTATCTATCTCGGCATGAGCGGTATCGGCGCCGGACTGTGCATGCCGCTGATGGCGGGCGTCATGTGGAAGAACGCCTCCAGGGAAGGCGCCATAGCGTCCTCTGTTCTCGGTCCGTTCGGCTATATTCTCCATGTGCAGATTCTTGGTCAGAGCTGGTACTGGGGCATGGGCGCGGCGGTGCTGTGGGCGGTTGCGACCTTCCTCGTTGTTACCCTGGTTCGCAACGCAATAAAAGGACCGGACCCCGAATTGGTCGAATTGTGGAATCCGCTAGCGCAGTAAATATGTGTGATGTCGTTGTGTCGTATTAAAGCGGGCCGGTCGTGGAGTATCCACACCGGCCCGTATACCATATTTGAAGAAGCGTGCGGTCTACAGACCTCTTCTCTCGCGGCAATCATCCATCATGCCCATGGCGATCAAGCGGACGTTTTGCACTGCAAAGTCGGCAAGGCTCATTTCGTCGTCCACCATCAGGCACCAACAGTTTTCCACCCCGATCAGGACCGAAAAAATGATCCGGACATAATGCTTGGTGGGGATGTCCTCACTCAGCACGCCGTTGATTTTTCCGGCCGAAATAATCATATCAAGGCATTTGTAAATTTGCCGATCGTGGTCGAGATACACGCCGATGAATTCCTCGGAATGGTAGTTGGTCGCCATGGCTCGGAGGATTTCTTTGCCGAGTTTCTCAAGTTCCGTAAAGGACAATTTGATAAAAGAGCAGAGCGAGTTCAGAAAATCGAGATCCTTAACCTGATTGTAGGCGTGGAGATAAATCGGATTAAGTTGGTCATAGGTGTAACGGAGTATGGATTCTTTCGAATCGAAATGGGTGTAGAACGACCCTTTGGCGACGCCGGCTGCTTCGGTAATGTCGCCGATCGAGACGTTCAGGTAGCCTTTAGTCTGAATCTCCACCAACGCCGCATTGTAGATTTTTTGTTTGGTATCAAGGGCTTTAATCTGGCGGTTTGTCAGCCTATACCGTCGTCTGGTTTTAACGTTTTCTAGCATGGAAAGCGACCTTTCTCGTTGACTGCGATTCATGTATCATTGTATAGCCATATCCAAGCATTGTCAAGTTGACATAAGATTCTTTGGGTATTTTTTCCCATAGAGAAAAGTGCGTAAGGAGGAAATAATAAGAGAAATTGCTATTTGACAAGTGAGATTTACAGTGTATAATTGAACTGAAGTCAGTGAACTAAGGACATTTTGTCTGAGGCAGGCAAAGTTTTTAGGTTTCCGTGGGGCATCCAAATCTTTACGCGTATTTCACACAAATAAAAACAACAAATTTTATGGCACAGATTGACGCCCGGCGGCACAGGTCGAGTTTTATCCTCTTCCCGCGTCAGGGCTTTGTCCTGTTTGATGGTGACTGACGGTCAGGGCGTCCGGCTGATTGCTTACGCCCCTGATGTGTCACCACTCAGTCCTTTGTGATAGTAAGACCGGTGAACTGGGCCTTCGCCGATACACGAAGCACATTCTTTTCGAGGAGATGCAAAAATGTCTCAAGACAAGCATTACGGCTATCTGGGCAAAGGTGACGACGACTTCGTCGTTCATCAGAAGGACGGGCAGATCATGACTGGCTACCCGATTGGGATTATGCTCCTCAATGTCAAGTACCCCATCGTGCCGGGTAATGTCGCCAATGCCTACACCTTCGACTTCCCGGTGCGTTATGCCAAGGTTACGACCGTCGATTCGCCTCGCCTCCATTCCGGCGACCCCACCATTCTTGACGACCTTACTGCGGTCGGCAAGGAACTTGAGTCCGACGGTGTGCGCGCCATCATCTGCGCCTGCGGCTACTTCGGCTACTACCAGAAGGGCCTGGCCGAAAACCTGAGCGTGCCAGTTTACGCCTCCAGCCTGTTGCAGATTCCCATGATCAAGGTCGGTCTGAAGAAAGACCAGAAGATCGCCGTCTTCAACGCAGTCGAACGCCGTTTTACCCCCGAACTGTTGAAAATCTGCGGCGTCGACGATCCCTCCATCGTCATTCCCAAGTCCATGGAATTCGCCGAAGAATTTTCCGCCATTCCGCGCGACCGTCCTTCCATGAACAACGAAAAATGCCGGCAGGAATTCATCAAGGCCGCGCAGGACATCGTCAAGGAACACCCGGAAATCGGCGCGATTCTTCTTGAGTGCAGCGATATGCCCCCCTATGCGGACGCTATTTCGCGGGCGGTCAACCTGCCTGTCTATGATTTCACCACCATGATCCGCTGGGTCTACAACGCGGTGGCGAGGAAACCGTTCTACGGCTTCATGTAAAGAGTATGCAAAGCGCCGAACGTGCGACGCATATCATTGCCGGCCTGTGGGTCCGGAAAAATTCTGAAAGAAGGAGTAGTGGACCATGGATTACGTGAAGATTGCCAAGGAAAAACCCATCGCGATTCTTGGCGCAGGCGGTGTTGGCAAGCCCTGTGCGGCCGACAGCAAGTTGGCGGGCAGGGAGGTACGGTTGTGGGACGACCCGCAATTCGCCCCCAAAACCCTGAAGGACGTCGAAAAGAGCGGCATTCGCATCGGCGGCCCGCAGACGAACCTCCTCATGTTCGACCGCGCCGGCAAGGCGTATATGGACATGGTGACGGACGACCTCGCCAAGGCTGTCAAGGGTGCGGGCCTCGTCATTGTCGCGACTGTCGCGCTTGGCCACGAAAAGCTCTTCAAGCAGTTGATTCCCCTTCTTGAAGATGGTCAGTCTGTCCACATCATCCCCGACAACTATGGCACCCTGCTTCTCCGCAAAATGATGCGGGAAGCAAACTGCAATACCAAGGTGATCGTCGGCGGCTGGGGTACCTCCCCCTACGGCGCGCGCGTCCTCGTCAAGGGTGGCGTCCTCACGAACGACGTCAACATCGGCGACCGCGTCTGCCTGATGCGTGGCGCAGCCCTTCCGGCCACCGATACCGATACCTTTGTCGAATGCGGAAAGCAATTCCCCCCGTTCGACCCGGTCACCTTCTCCGACAACGGCGACGACTTCGGCTGGCAGAAGGGCGACACCATCCTGGACGTCTCCTTGTCGAACGTCAACCCCGTCATCCACGTCCCCGGCGCGATTCTCGGCGCGGCCGTGATGCAGAACTACACCCTCTTCGGCGGCAAACGTCAAAACTACTCCCTCTACGCCCACGGCCTCAGCCCCGCCATCGCGCAGGTGCAGGTGGACTTCTGGAAGGAAACGAACGAAGTCGCGAAAGCCGCCGGTACCACCATCGGGCAGGTCAACCTCGACCACTTCTTCGCTCGTTCCTCCATCTACGGTCCCGAGTACATGGGCAAAGATTATAAGGTTCCGTTTGACGAAGACTACCGCTATCGCCAGGAACCCTATGGCGACGGCCCGTTCAACCTCGAAACCCGCTACATCACGGAAGACGTGCCGATTGGCTGCTACCTGATCAGCGAGTTGGGCAAGCGTTACGGCTCGCCGACCCCGATCGTCGACTGCATGATCACCCTGGCGAATTCGATGCTGCAGCGTGACCTTGTGAAGCAGGTCGGCTACAGCCTCGACTACCTCGGCATTGGCCATATGGACAAGAACGCGCTCAATAAGTGGATGCGCGAAGGCGTCTACACGAAATAACCGAATCCGTTCTTATCGCGCCCGCTCCACGGCGGGCGGGCGCGAACTCTATGAGGAGACAATCGGCATGGATAATTTCACATTTTACAGCCCCACCTACTTCGTTTTCGGCAAGGAAACGGAAAACCAGACCGGCAAGTACGTCAAACAGTTCGGCGGCAAGAAGGTCCTTATTCACTACGGCGGCGGCTCAGTCGTTCGTTCCGGCCTGCTCGACCGGGTGAAGAAGTCCCTCGACGCCGAAAAGATCCCCTATGTCGAACTGGGCGGAGCCGAACCGAACCCGAAAAGCGGCTTGGTCTATAAAGGCATCGAACTGGCGCGGAAAGAAAAGATCGACTTCGTCCTGGGCGTCGGTGGCGGCTCGGCCATTGACTCGGCAAAGGCTATTGCCTTTGGCGCGCTCTATGACGGCGATTTCTGGGACTTCTACAAGGGGAAACCGGTAACCGAAGCGGTTCCGGTCGGCTGCGTTCTCACCCTCGCCGGTACCGGTACCGAAGGCTCAACCGACTCCGTCATCACCAACGAAGACGGCATGTATAAACGCTGCGCCGACGGCGATTGCATTCGTCCCAAGTTCGCCATCCTGAATCCCGAACTCACCACCACCCTGCCGCCGTACCAGACCGCCAGCGGCATCGCCGACATTATGGCGCACTCGATGGAACGCCTTTTCTCGAAGACAAAAGACGTGGAAATCACCGACCGCCTCCTTGAAGCTGTGCTCCTAACCATGGTCAAAGAAGGCCGCCGGGTCATCAAAGATCCGTCGAACTACGAAGGCCGCGCCAATATCATGTGGGCCGGTATGATTGCCCACAACAACGTCACCGGTGTCGGCCGCGCCCAGGACTGGGGCACCCACCACATGGAGAACGAACTGTCGACCACCTACGGCTGCTCGCATGGCGCCGGTTTGGCTGTTCTCTTCCCCGCCTGGATGGAATACGCGATTCAGACCGAAGACGTCTCCCGCTTCGTCCAGTTCGCGACCCGCGTCTTCGGCTGCCAGATGAACTTCGAAGATCCCAAGGTGACCGCGATGGAAGGTGCCATCGCCTTTAAGAACTTCATGAAGGAACTCGGGCTGCCGACCAGTATTTCCGAAATCGGCGGCAAAGAGGCGGACATCCCCACTCTCGCCAAGAACATGTTCCACGAAGCGCCGAACCACGGCAACTTCATCAAGCTGACGCCTGAAATAGCCCAGAAGATTTACAAATTGGCTCTCTAAGGCGAAGTCGAAACGATAACCATATGGTATCCGGCGCTGCGGCAGCGACTCATTCGGGTGGCAACCGTGGCGCCGGTTTTGTACGGCGACCGGAAAATCTGTCGGGTCGGATTGACAGGAGGAGCGCAGTGGCATCGCATATCGAGATAATGGACGGCAATACTGCCGCCGCGTACATTTCCTACGCATTCACCGAGGTGGCGGGGATATTTCCGATCACACCCTCGTCGCCGATGGCGGAGTATGTGGACGAATGGGCGGCAAAAGGCCGCAAAAACATCTTCGGGCAGACGGTTGAAGTGGTGGAGATGCAGTCGGAAGGCGGCGCGGCGGGAACGGTTCACGGCTCCCTTGGCGCAGGTGCGTTGACGACGACCTACACCGCCTCGCAGGGTCTTCTCCTGATGATCCCCAACATGTATAAGATTGCCGGTGAACTCCAGCCCGGCGTGTTTCACGTGTCGGCCCGGTCGTTGTCGATGCACGCGCTGTCAATCTTCGGCGCCCCCTCCGACGTCATGGCCTGCCGCCAGCCCGGCTTCGCGCTCCTTGCGGCGTCAAGCCCACAGGAAGTGATGGATATGGGCGCGGTGGCGCACCTTGCCGCCATCAAGGGAAGAATCCCCTTCCTGCATTTTTTCGACGGTTTCCGCACCTCGCACGAGATGCAGAAAATTGATGCTCTCGACAACAACGATCTGAAGCCGCTTGTCGAAACCCAGGCGCTGGCGCAGTTCCGGGCTAACTCCCTCAACCCCGGCCACCCCAGCACCCGCGGCACCACCCAGAACCCGGACATCTATTTCCAGCACCGGGAAGCGTCCAATAATTTCCACGCCGCCGTCCCGGGTGTGGTCGAGCATTACATGAACG
>JAJPXZ010000081.1 GCA_021205245.1 Planctomycetaceae bacterium | reverse complement strand
CCTTGCCAGCCGCACCCACACGGCGCAACCCGAGCTCCTCACCGGCCTCCAGGACGGTTCCATCAGCCTGCCCACCATGCCTGGCACAAGCTTCTTCAACCAACTGTTGACCAACGTCAAGGAAGGCTTCCTCGCCGACCCCATGTACGGCGGCAACAAGAACATGGCGGGCTGGAAATTGGTCGGCTTCCCCGGCGCGCAGGGCGATTACCGCCAGGCCATCCGCATGCACAACCAGGATCTGAACCTCCAACCCGTGTCCATCAACCAGGCCAAGGCCAAACCCGCCGCGGTGCGGACGCCCGTGGCAGTCCCCGCTCCCTGCGCCCCCGTCACCGTCCCCCTCGATCCATGCGCGCCGGTCACGGTTCCCTGCGATCCGTGCGCGCCGTCCACTCCCGTCACCGTCTATAGAAAGGGGTGCTAATTATGGCGAGAACACTCAAGCCTGTCGATGCGGTTATTGTGGGGATGGGATTCACCGGCGCGATTGTGGCCAAGGAACTGACCGACGTCGGCCTGAACGTCGTGGTGATGGAACGTGGTCCCGATCACGAGACAGCCACCACGGCCAAAGCGCCGCAGGTGTTTGACGAACTCAAGTTTGATTCGCGGGGCAAGATTCTCCAGGAACTCAATCTCGAAACCGTCACCTTCCGCCACTCCCACACCGAGCGCGCCGTGCCGATGCGCCGCCAGGGCGCGTTCCTGCTCGGCAACGGCACCGGCGGCGCCGGCTTCCACTGGAGCGGCATGCACTGGCGCGCCCTCGCCACCGACCTCACCCACCGGTCCACCGTGGTCGAGCGCTATGGCCAGAACTTTATCCCGGACGGCATGCAGATTCAGGACTTCGGCGTCACCTACGACGAGCTCGAACCCTTCTTTACCCACTTCGAAGAGGTGTGCGGCGTGTCTGGCCAGGCCGGTAATATCCAGGGCAGGAAAATCGACGGCGGCAACCCGTTCGAAGCGCCCCGCTCGAAAGAGTATCCGCAGAAGCCCCTCCCGTACGCCTACGCTTCGGCCCTGTTCGACAAGGCGGCACGGGAACTCGGCCTCCACCCGTTCCCGGCCCCGGCATCCAACTCGTCCGGGCATTACACCAACCCCTATGGGGTTGAAATGGGCCAGTGCACCCTGTGCGGATTCTGCAACGATTACGGCTGCTATGCCTCGGCCAAGGCCAGCCCGCAATCCACCATCCTGCCGGTCCTGCGCCAGCGGTCGAACTTCGAACTCCGGAACGACTCCCACGTCACCCGCGTGAACCTGGACTCGACCCGCACCCGCGCCACCGGCGTTACCTACATCAATGCCGCGGGCGAAGAAGTGATCCAACCCGCCGACATGGTCATGCTCACCGCCTTCCAGTTGCATAATGTCCGCCTCATGCTTTTGTCCGGCATCGGCAGGCCCTACGACATGCAGAGCGGCACCGGCGTTGTCGGCAGGAACTTCTGCTACCAGTTCATGGGCGGCAGCCAGGTCATCATGCCGAAAGGTACCTACCTGAACCCGTTCGCCAGCGCCGGCGCGGCGGCGTCCTGCATCGACGACTTCAACGGCGCGAACTTCGACCACGGCCCGCTCGGATTCATCGGCGGCGCAGGCATCTGGCACAATAAGTCGGGCGGCCGTCCCATCACCCAATCGGCTCCCATGCCAGGCTCGCCCGCCTGGGGTTCGGGCTGGAAGCGGGGCATGGCGGAAGGCTATCAGCGCATGACCTCGATCACCTCGCACGGGTCGGTGCAGCCGTATCGCGACGTCTTCCTCGATCTCGACCCGACCTACCGCGACGCCTACGGCAACCCGCTCATCCGCGTCACCCTGAACTGGCACGAGAACGAGTTCAAGATGAGCCAGTACACGAGCGAACAAACCGCCCGTATCGGCAGGGCCATGGGCGCGGAGACCGTCACCCTCACCAACATGAAGCCCGGCACGGCCTTCGATACCACCTACTACCAGACCACCCACACCACCGGCGGCGCGGTCATGGGCGACGATCCCACGACCAGCGCGGTCAACCGCTACCTGCAGTCGTGGGATGTGCCGAATGTGTTCGTCTATGGGTCGAGCGCGTTCCCGCAAAACATGGGCTACAACCCGACCGGTACTGTCGGTGCGCTGGCGTATCATTCCACCAACCAGATCAAGACGAACTACCTGAGAAACCCGGGACCGCTTGTGCAGCAGTAATCGGACCCGTTACCGTATCGCAAACCTCCCCTGCCCCCCGCGGGCATGACCCGTGGCGGGCAGGGATTTATTTTGGAGACACGCATGGTTACGTTACCCCTTGCTTTCGCCAGTATGCCTGGCGGGCTGGAATGGGTCATCATCGGCTTGGTGGCGTTGTTGCTATTCGGCAAGCGCCTGCCCGGCATAGCGCGATCGCTGGGCCAGGCTTTTACCGAGTTTAAATCCGGCTTGGCGGGAGAAATCGAGCCTGACGCCGCCCCGGCCCGCAAGGCGGCCGAAGTCGATTCCGATCCGTCATGACGAGCGAGACAATGGATCTCGACGATAACGACGAAGGCGCGCTCGGCGCATTAGCCGCACCGGCGGCGGCCGTGGGCGCGCACCTGGACGAACTGCGCAGGCGGGTCGTGGTGTGCGCGGCGATATTCGTGCCGATGTTCGGGCTTGGCATGTATCTGTATCAGCCGCTGTGGCGGCTGGTCATCGCTCCGTTGGACAGGGCCAAACCCGACCTGCTCCGCTTCCAGGCGCTTGGTCCGTCGGACGGGCTAATCATGGCGATGAAAATCGCCATGGCCTTTGCCCTGTTTATCACCCTGCCGCTTCTGCTCAGCCAGTTGTGGGCCTTTGTCGCGCCCGGCCTCAGCGCGTCGGAGCGGCGCTGGCTGTATCTCGGGCTTGGCGGCGGCGGCGTCCTTTTTCTCGTAGGCGCGGCATTCGCCTATTTCGTCGGCCTGCCGTTCGCCCTGGAGTTCCTCCTCCCCTTCAACCAGACCCTCGCCGGGTGGGAGAATTCGTTTACCGGCGCGGGCTATGTGGATTTTGTCATCGCTTGCTGTGCAGGATTCGGCGTGGCGTTCGAATTGCCGCTGGTCATGCTTGTTCTTGGCTGGATAGGCATCCTCACGCCAGAAATGGTGCGAGAATGGTGGCGGGTCATCATCCTGGTCATCATCGTCGTCGCAGCCATTCTCACCCCGCCGGATCCGGCGACGCAATGCCTCTTGGCCGTACCGCTTCTCGCGCTGTTCGTGATTGGGTACTGGTTGCTTCGCTGGGCGGGGCGGCCTGGTAAGTAACATCCGGCAAGTAACATATAGAGGGCGTCTTGGTGGAGAACGCCTTTCACCCACCGCCCACGTCACCCCGGCGTGCGGACCTCCACCAGCGCGCTAAGCGGGCGGTTCGGCCGGGGTCCACGGGGTACACAGTGAAGGCACCGAGCTCAGGCGGTTGGCGGGGAGGCATTTCTGCATTGACTGTTCGGGGCGTGGACCCCGGCCGAACAGCCTGTTTTTCCGCTGATGGACGGTTTTGACGCCGGGGTGACGTGTGGCAAAGGCGGAACGGACGGACGGACAAGATACAGCGACCGGTCCCGCTAAAACACACTCAGGGCGCTCCCAGACGGGAACGCCCTGACACTTTTGGCCATCGGAGGCGACGGCTACTGACAAATGGGAGGAGCGGCACATCCGGATTGTCTCACGTACGGAGCAGACATTGCGAACATAAAACCAAACCGGAAAACAGTCATCCCAACCCGCCAAACTCCAAGCCGGGACGACGGATGCAGACACGGTACCGCTTTTCTGTCACTGTCTCGGGAACTGTAACACACGGTAACCGGATGCCCGCTCGCTCCCCAAAGATACACGGCTGCGCGACAATTCCTCTTAACCACAGCGCCCCCGCACCATCAGCGGACCGCCGCGCCGCCTTAAGGAAAATACCGCCCTCACCCCATCTTTTCGCCGGTGGAGCCTGCGTCGTGCCGCTTCGACATACGTGTGCCGTGGCATTGCCAACAGAAAAATATCTCTGGGAGTGCGGCGTCTATTTTACGTCGTCGGTCCGATAAAAAAAACGGCTGCGGAGGCGAACGGACAGACGGCGTGGAGTTGAAGAGACGAAAACGAGGGGGAGAGAAGTTTATGACATATTTTGTAACTCCATTTATATTTATTATTTACTTATATGGTTCATCCATTTCCAACCGAGCCATCAGTATTTTACTCCACCAAATTGCAGTCGCAACTTTTTTTCTCCGATTTATATTTCCATAACTCCTTATTATCTAACATACTTCCATTTCTCGATGTTTCATATTCCATTTTAATGGCATTCATTCCACTATTATGCAAGTGACATTACATAACAGTGATGATTCATCGATATCACTACGGTCGTTTACTGGAGTCATCGGCTGGACAATCCCGTTTTTTTCCCAACCACGTCAAACTTTTTTTGCGCTATGTCGTATTACTTTTCCCCACTCATTCAGACGGACTGAGGGTGGATGCCGCACCGGCGCCATCCGCTCATATCGATAAATCATCCCGAAATATCGCTTTTTTCTTAAAGTCGTCACGGCAGAGTCCGCTAATAAATTCGTGCCAGGGAAAACAAGAAAAAAACGTGCCACCCCCTATATACGTGTTCGCATTTTCATATACTTCAGGGAAGGCCATCAGCAACCCAGTAAACGGACGGAACGACAATGATTAATAACTTTAGTGACCATTTCCGGAATCTTTACAGCAATCGCGGCAATTCGAATGAATCCGGCGGCCCCGCCGACGTCATGCGCCGCCTGCGCGAACGTCGGGATGCTATCCGCAACGGTGGCCCAAAGCCCGCCGCCACCGAAGCCACCGACGAGGCAGCCAAACAGGAAGCCCCGGCAGCCGCGACCAAGAAGCGTCCCAACTACGCCAAGGCCTTCGAAGACTCCAAAAACCCCGAAAAGAAAAAGGCGACGGAGCAGAAAGCCGCTGACGAAGCCAACCTCTCCCCCCACGAGAAGCGCCAGAAGGCCCTGCAGGAAATCATGGACCGCCTGGACGCCGAAGAAGCGGCCAAGTACCCGAACCGCGTCAAGAAGGACAAGACGGACGCCAGCTCAACCGTCACCACCGTCACGAATCCTGAAGACGCGAGCAAGGTGTCGGGCCTCGACAGCTTCCTGAACGACCTGCCCCTCTTCAACGAGTTCAAGTCCAGCCTCGCCGACGCCTTCAAGTCCCTGGACGGCGCGACCTCAGGCTCCATCAGCGCCCAGTACGAACTGAACTATACCTCGATGCAGTACATCGCCGCCGAAAACGGTAACTACGAGTACCAGGAAACGACCCTCAGCATCAAGCTCGACCTCAACTACGTCAAGGCGGCCGCAGGCGGGTCCACCGGCTCCGAAATCGCCGGCGCTATCGAAAACGCCAAGGATTTCGAGTCCCTGATGAGCAGCCTCCAGGACATTGCCTCCAAGCCCGGCACCACTCCGGAACAGGCGGCTGAACAGACCAAGGGCATGCCGGAGTTCAAGGGCCTGAAGCCTGAGGATTTCCTGACCGGCATGAAGGACTACTTCGGCCCCGAAGCCACCTCCGGCCGTATCGTCGACTTCGCCACCATGTACTTCCCCATGTCTCAGGAATACAAGGACGGCGGCGACACCGAGGAAGCGCGCAAGGCCTATTCCGACCGCATGGGCAAGGCTATCCAGAAGGGCTTTGACCAGGCACTCGGCACCCTTGGCGCAGTTCCCCAAAACGTGATGGACGGCATCAACAAAACCCACGAACTCACCTTCAAGGGCCTGGAAGATTTCGTCAAGAACGGCATGAACCAGCAGAAGCAGGATTCGGGCGTCTACGAGTCGCTGGAAAAGTTCGCCTTCTCGTTCGAGATGAACTACAGCCAGACCAGCGTCAAGTACAACACCTATGACTCACGCGGCCAAACCCAGGGCTCCGGCAAGACCCCTTCAGTGAATACGGAAGCGTAACAGCTATTCTTTCCTCCTCTCGGAAAAGAGGCCCCGGCAATGAGCCGGGGCCTCTTTTTATGGGTATTACGTACGAATGTACCGAATGCAAACGACTCCCGAGCCGACCTCCCCCACTCGCCACAAATACCTCGTCACCCCCGCGAACGCGGGGGCCCAGCGGAGCTGTCAATAACGGAACGGTGGTACATACCCGCCGATCCTATGAGCATTGCCCCGTTACTCCAGCAACGAAAACCCGGGCAACCGCGTCCGCACATCGAAACACACCCCAGGCCTCAGCGCGTCCTCGCTCCGGAGCAGCATTTCCAGGTTGTACATCTTTTCCGCGCTGGTCAGTTCGTCGCCCTGTAACGCGGGATTGTAGGTTCCCCACCGTATCACCGCGCCGGTTGTGGTCACGACTTCAAAGCGGCGGCGAATCTCACGGCCAACGCCGTCCTCGGACTTGAACACCCCGGTATTGACCACCACCCGGGCCACCGGCAAGGCTTCACTCAGGGGACTGCCCCAAAACGCGCGCATCACCCCCAAGCCGCCGGTCACGCCTTCGTCACGCCATATCCCGCCCGGTTTATCCGGCCGCCCGGCAATGGTCCTGCCGGTCACGCCGACGATCTCGGGCAAACGCGTGAACGGCTGTTTCTGGCCAGCCACCGGCAACAGCACCCCGTCCACATCCACCAGATAGTATTTGCCGCCGCTTGCCACCTGCGCCGCAGGCAAGCGGAGTTCCAGTTCCAGGTTGATCCGGTTCGGGAACGAACGCCGCAGGTGGGTCACCCGGCGTACCCATACGCTGCCGCTGTAGTCTTTTTCCAGATCCGAAACGTGCAACGGATCAAGCAGGATCCGGCCGTTGAATGCGGCCCCGATACCGGACAACTCGGGCAATGCCTCCGGACACTGGCGCACCGTCCCGTCCAGGCCAAGCAGGTCGCCCTTGATCTGAAAACGGCTGTCCCGCATCGCCGCCCGCCACAACGCGACGACGCCGAACAAAGCGCCACCCACAATCGCCACCAGCATGAAAAAGTGAAACACCTTTATCGCCGCCGGCATGGCACGGCGCACCGGCGAGCGATGCCGACGCACCGCCGCCTTGACCTCTTTCGAAAGGGGTTCCACCGAATGCGTGCTCATGCGTTGCCGACGCTCCCTCCGCGCTTCGCCGCCATCGCTACCAATTTCAGGCACACCATCTCCATCGTCAACCCCGTCGCGGCCGCAGCCATGGGCAAAAGGCTATGGCTGGTAAAACCTGGCGACGTGTTGATCTCCAAGAGCGTCGGGCCATCCTGACCAAGCATAATATCCACCCGCGCGAGATCCCTGGCCCCAACCGCAGCCACCGTCTCCGCCGTATAACGCCCCATCAACTCGGCCAATTCCGCCGGGATATCGGCCGGACAGGTATAGCGCGTTTCGTCGGACAGGTATTTGGCCTTGTAATCGTAAAAGGTCTCCTGGGCGTTCAGCTCGATGACCGGCAATAATTCGCCGTCCAGCCACGACACGGTGAACTCGCGCCCCTGGACCGATTCCTCGATGACGATGAGGTTATCGCCAACCATGGCCTTTTCCGCCGCGGGTAATAACCCTTCCGGAGAGTCAACCCGAGACACCCCGACCGAGCTGCCGCTATGGTTCGGCTTGACAAACAGGGGATAGCGAAGTCCGGCCGCTTCCACCGCCTCGGCCGCGCGCGACGGCACATCGGCCGTTGCCCAGCGGGGCGTGGGTATGCCTGCGTTTTCCATAAGGATTTTGGTGCCGGCCTTGTTCATGGCCCGGTTGCACGCGTCCGATGCCGATCCGGTAAAGGCGATGCCCCTGCGTTCGAGTATTTCCTGGGCCTGGCCGTCTTCGCCAAACTCGCCGTGGAGCATCATCACCGCCACGTCGCACAGGAGTTTTTCCAGCATCACCTCCGGGTGCTCGGCCGGGACGACAACCTTGGTACACGTCACCCCCGCCCTGACCAAAGCCGCGTAGACCTCCTGGCCGCTGGCGAGCGAGACCTCGCGTTCACCGCCGGGGCCGCCGCACAGGACCGCCACATTGCCAAAATCACTCATAGTTCCCCCATAGCTTGGATGTTCATTTATTGCGGCGGTTGGCGCAGAATGTCGAACGCCGGATCGTCGCCCCACAGCATGACCTCGGATTCAAGGACAATTCCGCTGGCCTGATAAACTGCGTCCCGCATACGCACCGCCAGTCTGGCCACGTCGCCGCTGGTGGCCTGGCCGTGATTAATGATAAAGTTGGCATGCAGGCTGCTGACCTGCGCATCGCCCTCGCGCATCAGTTTGCACCCGGCCGCGTCCAGGAGCGACCCGGCCGAATCCCCCTGCGGATTTCTGAAGACGCACCCGGCGCTCGGCACCATCAGCGGCTGGGCCGCCTTTTTCCGCTCCCGGTACTCGCGCATCCGCGCGGTCAGCCGTTCCGGATCGCCCCGCTCGGAAAAGACCAGCGTAAATGCCACCGCCAGCATTCCCTTGATATTGCTGGTCCGGTAGGAGAACCGCAGCTCGTCGCCGGTCAGCACCCGGTACTCGCCGGTCGTGGGGTCGTAGGCCTCGGCCGTTTCGATAAACGCGCCCAGACCCTCGTCCGCACCGCCCGAATTCATCGCCGCCGCGCCGCCGACCCTGCCCGGAATACCGGCCAGCGCCTCGAGGCCGCGCACGCCTTCGTTCACCGCCGCCATGACCAGACTCTGCAACGGGACGGCGGCCCCGACCCGCCACACCAGGTTGTCGTCTTCCAAAGCCTGAATAGCGGTAAACTCGCCTGCCGCCAGTTTGACCACCACCGCGTCAACGCCGCTGTCGGCCACCAGCAGATTACTGCCGCCGCCCAGGACCATGACCGGCTTGTCCATCTTTTTCGCCAAGGCCAGGGTATCCACCACCTCGGCCCTGGTGGACGGTTGGGCAAACCACCGGGCCGGTCCACCGATGCCAAAGGTGGTCATGCCAGCCAAGGGTATATTTTCTTGAATAAAATCAAGACTATGCATAAGGGTCCTTTACCGCCGCTCCGCGACCGGCGCAACCAGCGACCGCGCCGCCGCATCAATGTCTCCCGCACCCATCATTAATATTGCCTCGCAGCCGTTTGCCAGGCGAGGCAGCGCCTCGGCAACCTCTGCAAGAGGAACCGGACCCGCCAGCGACGACGGTCCGGCGGAAGGCACAATTAATCCCGCGTCGACTCCCGGAATCGGCTCCTCCCGCGCCGGGTAGATATCCACCACCAGCAACCGATCGGCCTTGGCCAGGGCCTGGGCGAACTCGACCGCATAGTCCCGCGTCCGGCTGAACAGGTGTGGCTGAAACACGACCAGCGTCGCGCCCGGATGATTCTGCCGCAATGCGGTTATGGCTGCCGCCACCTCGGTGGGATGGTGCGCGTAGTCGGAGTAAACGACCGCGTTCCCAAACATCCCAACCGGTTCCATCCGCCGTTCCACCCCCTTGGCGCTCCGCAACGCGTCGCGGGCGATATCGACATCCACGCCGTTTTCGACAGCCGCGCCCAGGGCGGCAAGGGCGTTCTGCACGTTGTGCATTCCCGGCAAGGTTATCTCGAACCGCCCGAGCGATGCACCCCGGAGCGTTGCTTCAAACCGCACGCCACCGCCGGAAAAACTGCATCCGTGGGCCACGAGATCAGCCCCCGCTTCGACTCCGAACGAGAGCTTTTTCCCCGGATGCTCCAGGTACATCCGACGGAGAACCAATCTGTCCCATCCCGCGACCAGAAGCCCGTCCGCCACCCCGGCGATAAACCTCCTGAACGCGGCGAACAGCGCGGCATCGTCGCCATAATGGGACAGGTGGTCCGACTCCACATTGGTCACCACCGCGGTCTGGAGGCGCGGAAGCAGGAAGGTGGCGTCGCTTTCATCCAGTTCGGTAACAAACACCCCTTCGCCCAGGCGGTAATTCCCTTCGGGCAGTTGCGGCACAACCCCGCCGATAAACACCGACGGATCCAGGCCCGCCTGAATCAGTATATGGGCCAGGAGCCAAGTGGTGGTGGTCTTGCCATGGGTGCCGGCCACTCCCCACGCAGGCATTCCGTGCATAAGGTCTGACAAAAACGCCCCACGGCTCGCCTGAGCGGTCGCGGCGGCGCGTTCCGGGTGATCCGGCGGAACAGCGCTGGAGTAAACCAAGAGGTCGGCCGTCCCGGCATGGGCGGGATCGTGGCCGATAGCGACAGGGATGCCGCCAGCCCGCAGCCGCCGGGTAATGGACGACTCCTGGCGGTCGCACCCGCTCACCGTCGCGCCCCGATGCCGGGCAAATCCGGCCAGGGCGCTGACGCCAATGCCGCCGACGCCCATAAAATGGATTCGCCTACCGTCCAGCCCCACTCTTTTCCCCTCCGCGTCGCAGAAATGCCACCCTTCCCGGAAAACACTCCCTCTTATTATCGACATACGGGCTGAGTTGTTCCAGTCTCTTGCGGAAAAACCGTGGATGACATAGCATGGTTAGAGGTAATGCTGCCTCGTTTTTCACATTCCGCAAAAACCCAGGCAGCCTTTATGCAAATTCCGATAGAACATCACACGAATCCGTCATCCGTGACCCGAAGTCGAAAATCGCGTTTTTTAGTGGATTTCCAGGAGAATCCACTTTATAAATAGAATATCCTTATTTAAAATGAACGCGACTTGGTGCAGTGAACAATAAAGGGTTACACGCAATGGATGATATCGTACCACCACAAGGAGGTGTCATGCAGAATCCGGAGGGGATTACCAAGGCCTTAGAGCTTCTCGGCCAGCTTCCGTCCCTCCTGGTCAACGCCAGCGGAAGCGTGGATGCCTGCATCGACGACATGCTTTCCCGGGTCGGGACTTTGCTTAACGGCTCTCGCTCGTTTGTGATGCTGGACGAAAAAGACGGCAAGTATCTCCGTAACACCCACGAATGGCTCAACCCGTCCACCGGCGCGGCCATGTTCTCCTGGCCTCTCTATGATTACGAGTACGATATTCCATCGCTGAAAGGCTTCCTGGAAGAGAGCGACCTGTATTTCGGCCGCACCCGCGACATGCCCCAGGACATGGAATATGTCCTCAAGAAACAGGGCGTCGGATCGATATTAATTGCGCCGGTCCGTCGGGACGGCAAACGCATCGGGATAGCCGGCGTCACGTTCCGGGACACGGACTATACCCCACAACCCGAATGCCGCCCGGTGGTGCTTGCCCTTGCCGGGCTGGTCGGCCTGGCTCTGGAGAAAAAAGGCTATGGATTACTCCGTGGCAAGCTGGCGGTTATCCAGAAATGCGTGGCCGATGTCGGACCATATATCGCCGAGACCGTCGGCGACGAAGAGACGCCCGACTCGCGGGCGGCAAAACCCACCACCCTCATCGATGCGGAGCGTCGCATCATTATAGAAACGCTTGAGATTTACAACGGCAACAAGCTGAAAACCGCCAAACATCTTGGCCTCACCTGGCCGTCCTTGGACCGCCGCTGTAAAAAATTGGGCATCGAAGTCCGCCGGCGCTGATGCGGGCGGGTGACACATCGCAGGCCATGCAGTCGGCAATCCTCTTGTCCCCTCCATCATCGGGCGGCAATTTATGCTCCTGGAGAAGTCTAGTGTTAGTAAACAGTTCCACAAATACCCCTTTACCCCCTCCCCCGGTATTTGCACTGACAGTGAAAAGAATTATCGCACCGTTAATCAGAACCCCCCCTATTCTAAACGCCAAAAATCGGCGAGTTCTTGACGGCAAAGAACAACAAAATGAAAAGCAGCACAA
>JAJPXZ010000062.1 GCA_021205245.1 Planctomycetaceae bacterium | reverse complement strand
CGCTACAACTGCCTTGGACTGGCAGGCATAGCTACTTCTGGCACGCGCCGTAGAGCTGGTAGACATCGCCGGATTGCGGGTTTTGGTAGGCGGCTGGCGGCATCACCGGCGCGGCGACCACAGGCACGCCGGCAAGCAGTCCGGCATCGTCGGGCGAGAGCAGCGGGTCCTGGCCACGGTTGAGCGACCGGTACACCTGGGTAAACACGCGCACCTGCTCGTTGCGGTCCAGAGAGTCGTAGTCGCTCGCCTGGGACGCGAGGGCTGAGCGGAAGTTAACATTGATGATTTCGTCGAGGTTGTTCGGCACGATGGCGAATTCGCCTGCCCCACCTGTCGCAGCCCATAAAAGAGCGGCAGACGTGATCAGGACATAGAAGATGAACGCTTTCATAGCAGGCACCAGTCATAAGGGCTGTCCCCTCAGCCTCACTCATAAAAATCTGTCACCCTCAGTCCAAACAGGCCGCAAGAAATTCGCCAAAGTGCCCTATGCCGCCCCTATCACACCATAAATAGGTTGAAAATTTCGACAAAATGACTACATTGATCAAGAGCAATCACCAAGCGCGCCCGTCGGTCGGTTGGGAACGAGAGCCGGTTCCCTCCTGTAGATGGTGAGGATGGAACCCGCCGGGCGATTCTAGAGGTATGTGGAGCCGTATACCACGGTTCCACTTTTTTTATTCGGCACGAGGCGATAGTCATACGCGCTCGCGCACAGGAAGCAAATGGTGCAAGAATTACCAATGTCGGACTCTGTCGAACGCCGTAAACTCAACATGTGTCTTCGTTATGTTTTGTGCTTTGTGGGTATAACCACCATGGCCTTGGGGGTCGCGCTCACCACCAAGGCGAACCTTGGCACGA
The DNA here is from genome assembly GCA_021205245.1 of Planctomycetaceae bacterium. Lineage (GTDB taxonomy): Bacteria > Planctomycetota > SZUA-567 > SZUA-567 > SZUA-567 > JAJBSZ01. The sequence goes on along the minus strand of JAJPXZ010000062.1, from coordinate 11,027 downwards.
CGCCGATTTCGGCGTTGCCGTATGTAGCCAGCGCCTTTACGTCCATGAGTATTGGGGTGTGGACTGGCCTGTTCAACGTACTCTTGGTCGTGGCGCAGGTGCTGGTCATGGGAAAGCGTTTTCCCAAACTTCAGTATTTGCAGATTCCCGTGTCCTGCCTGTTCGGCCTGTTTATTGACGTGTGGATGTCTTGCCTGCCCGAATTCGCCACCCATTCGGTCGCGATGCAAATAGCCGTGCTCTGTGCCGGAACGGTCACGCTGGCGTTTGGGGTATTTCTCGAAGTCAGCGCCGGGGTGGTGGTAATGGCTGGCGAAGGCGCCGTGAAGGTCATGACCATTGTCAGCCGCAGGGAATTCGGCCCGTTGAAGGTCGTCTTCGACGTGACGCTGGTCCTGACCGCCGTCCTTCTTTCCCTCTACATGTTCGAGGAGTTAAAAGGCATCGGCATCGGCACTATCGTCTCCGCCGCCTGTGTGGGCCTCCTTGTGAAGATGTTCCACTCGGCCCGCCGTCGCGTCGCAGGGTGAATTAAGGAAGAGGGGAAAGACACTGTGGCGCGGCAAAGCCGAAGCCGACGCCATACACGGAACGCTCGATAAGGCTTGAAAAAAGTCTCCGGGTCGGTACAGTAGTAAACCGCAGGAGCAACAAAAACCATATGCGCCCGTAGCTCAGTTGGATAGAGCGCCGGTTTCCTAAACCGGAGGTCGTGAGTTCGAATCTCGCCGGGTGTACCATAATAATACTCCTGTCCCCAACGGGGCAGGAGTTTTTTACATCCCATTTGCCTGGTGCGTGCTAAACACCGACACCGAGCCAGACCGTGTAATCGCTGAATACCAGGTCGGGAGCCTGAGCCGGTTCCCGCTGCTCCACATACAATTCCTCTATCGCTTGGGCATGCACCATGCCGGTGCCGAATGCGCCATAGATGGCGTCAAACGCTGCATCCTTATGAATCAGATGTGCGCCACATTCCTTTTTTTCCTTAGACATTGGTCTTTTCCTTTCCTGGAAAATGGGCGAGCTAATTACAGTATACCTGATTAGACTGACTAGTCAAACTAAATGATGCGATGTTTCCCTGTGTCAATAAAATGCGCTATTATTGGCAGTTGTGTCATATGTTGGTCTTCCGGCAGGATTGCAAGATAGACTGATTAGTCAAAAATATCACATTGTGGATGGGCCATGCCTTGAGCTTTTCACCGAAGCGCCTATACTCGTGTTTACGAGGAGGATGGAAGCTATGAGCGACCTGCCTGAAATTTCGGAAAAATCGGAAAAACCGGAAGACAAAATATTGGATGCGGCCATGGCGGTGGTGACGGAGCAAACCATCAGCGGCACCCGCATGCGGCTTATCGCCGAGCAGGCGGGGATGGTTTCTTCCAATGTCCATTATTATTATAAAACCAAGGACGACCTCATGCTCGCCCTGCAAAAGCGGGTCCACGCTCACTTCAGGCAATACCGGAAGGATGCGCTGGCAGGGGCTGACGATACGCTTGAGGGAAAGCTGGGTGCGCTGTTCGAGCAGAAGATCGACATTATGCTGAAGCATGCCGAGTACGATTATGTGCAAACCGACTTCTGGCTGCAGTCGCGGGTGAATAAGAGCGTGAAGAAAAATCGTCAAGCATCCTACAACGCCTGGCGGCAGGATGTTTTCGACGTTATCAGCCACTATCGTCCGGATCTGAAGGAAAAGGCGGTGGCGTTACTCGTCGTGGTTATCGTATCGATGATGGAGGGCGCGGCCATGCAATATTTGGTCGACCGCGAGAGCTTCGACCTTTTGGCTTATTTCAGATTGTGCAGCCGCATGGTGCGTGATGAATTGGACAAGGAGTCTCTCGCCTGATCCCGGAACAAGAGGCTTTAGCGGTATTTACCGCAGTCAAGTTGTTGGTAATTGGAATCATCGCCGGTGCTGAAAACGGTAAAAATGCGTCACCAATTTATCCTCAAGTTTCATCGATGGCATCCGCTAATACCAAGAGTGAGAACCCTCGGCGGTTTGGCCGGGGCGGCTTTTCTTTCCGGCTGCTAGCGGAAAGCGGCGTAGTGGGCGCGAAGTAGAAATGGAGGCGCTTATGAACGTCAATGGGTTGGGCGGATCCCCCTATGTGCAGGGTATGCAGAATACCCAGCGGATGGCGGGGGGCCAGGGCGTGAATCCCCGACAGATGGCCGACGATGCTATGGCGAGCAAACAGCTCCCCATGCAAGTGGCTGAAGTCGCCGGGAGGGCCGCCACCGAGGCCAAGGGACTGTTTGTCGATACGTACGCGTAGCGGCGGGGTACCCTTTTTTCGCGAGAGGCCAGGCTTGTCCTGGCTTCTTTTTTTTGATGTGGACTGTGTTGTAACCGCAAGCCGCTCCAGCTACAATAGTTGATGGAGGAACCCAATGAAGACTACAGCGGCCAAACGGCACAAAAAATATACCATCACAGACGGCAGCCTGGTCCTTACGCTTGAATCCGATGGCAAGTGGCTGGTTGTTACCTCGCCTTTTGACCCGGAATTGGTTACTCAGGCGCGGACAATCGACGAAGCCTTCACCATGGCATACGATGCCAAAAAACTTTTGGATGAGTGTCGAGCCGAACGAGCCCGAGAAATAAAAGCTGCGGAAGACCCCGTTAAAACACCTCGAAAAAAACGCGCTTCCGGACCATGCCGCAAGCGGATTGGGGTATGATATGAACCGGCGAAAGCTGCTCCGCTATTGAGGCGATCATGGTTGCCGGTTGCATCGGAATGGCGGCGAACATGATATCTGGTCTGATGCGGGTGGCGATCGCTTTATGCCCATACCTCGTCATGCTGAAATAAGTCAGGGAGTGGTCGAAAAGGTGTGCCGCTATTTCGACATCCCAAAGCCACGATTTAAATAACCGGCCCCCATTTTCTTACGTTCCAGCCTTCTTCGGCGGCGGAAACCGGTTTTCGGTTCCAGCCATAATCCGCGCCACATTGCCCCGGTGACGAATAAGAAGCATGGCCGACAGAAGCGCGGCCAGGACAAACAGCGGCAGATTGACGCCGAACGGGTCTGGCAGCAGCAACCCGGTCGCCGCCACCAGCGCCACGCTGGCCAGCATCGATCCGAGCGATATATAATGCCACACCGCCACGGCGATGACAAACACCGCCAGCGCGCACACAAACGGCAGCCACATCAGCCCTGCCACCGCGCCGGCCGACGTCGCCACGCCCTTGCCGCCCTTGAAGCGAAGCCACACGGGATAATTGTGGCCCATCACCGCGCCAACCGCCGCGATGATGCCGGGGTAGGGGGCGGGCAGGCCTGACGGCACCAGTCCAGCCACCAGCAGCACGGCCAGCAAGCCCTTCAGAAAATCGAGGACAAACCCGGCCAGCCCGTATTTCCAGCCGCAAACGCGCCACAGATTGGTCGCGCCGATATTGCGCGAGCCTTCGAGGCGGATATCCTTACCGGCCGTCTTGCCCAGGATCAAGCCGAACGGAATAGAACCGAGAAGATAGGAGAGGAGAAAGACCGCCACTGCCACCGTCTACTCCTCCTCGGTCAAGGGGAGGGGGCGGAACGGGTCGAGCAGTTCCTCGCCGAGCCGCTCGGCCTCGAGGAGCATTTTTTCCAGCTTCGAGGTCGCGGCCGTGTACGCAGCCAGCGACAGTAGCGCCATCAAGCCGCCCAGGAACAGCGCGGCAAAAAAGTTATAAAGAAGCGCCCGCATCTCGAACGACGATGCCAGCGCCAGGGTGATGTTGGGGCGTCCGGTCATGTCGGCGACAAAGCGCATGCACTCGAGGACCGCGCCGAGAAAACCCAGGAGAAAGCCGCCAAAGGCGAACACCTGGAACTGCCGCGCCCACTGCCGCCATACCAGCCCCTGGATTTTCACCTCGCCCCGCATCGCCTCCTCCATTCGGTCGAAGGAGTAGTCGGTTTTCGACAGCACGGCGGCAAACACCTGGCCGATGAGGGAGTCCGACTTGGTGCACATTTCCAGCGCTTTTTCGTATTCGCCGTTCCCCATCTCCTCCTGGACGTCGTCCAGCAGCCCTTCCGGGATGAGCTTCGACAAACGCAGATGATTAAACAGATCGGCGCACATGCCGATGTTGACCAACAGCATCACCAAAAGCACGAATCCAACCACGTCGATTGAACGGAACAGCTCGCCCAGGAACGCGCCCCAGCCGTTCGACATGAAGGCGGCCGCGTTGTACGCCTCGGCCGCGGCCGCGCGCCCGGCGAAGAGAACCGCGATAAAAAGAGGTAAGACACGCATACTTGTCTCCAGGCATGTGGCCCTAAAGCCTGTTTCTGGTCTAGCTGTCGGATATTATGTTTGCTGACGGTACCAAGTTATAGAACAGCGTCTAGGCAAAGTCCAGCCCGATATCCACGCTTCCCGCTCCGTGGGTGAGAGCGCCCACCGAGATGCGGTCGACGCCGCTCGCCGCCGCCGCCGCCACCGTCTCCAGGGTAATGCCGCCCGACGCTTCCAGTTCCGGACGCTTCAAGCCTTTTTCACGCGTCAATGAATCCGTGATGCCCACCGCCGCCGTCAGGGTGTCCGGACCCATATTGTCGAGGAGGATATAATCCGGCTCGGCGGAAAGGGCGTCGCGGAGTTGATCGAGGGTGTCCACCTCCACCATCACCGGCAGGGACGACCGGCTCCGTGCCGCCGCGACCGCTTTGGCGGGACCGCCGTACTTGGCCAAGTGGTTGTCCTTGACCAGGATCATGTCGAACAGGCCCATGCGGTGATTTGCCCCGCCGCCGGCGCGCACGGCCAGCTTGTCGAGAACGCGGTGGCCGGGGGTGGTTTTGCGGGTGTCGTAAACCTTGGCGCGGGAGCCTGCCACCTTGTCGGCGTACTGGCGGGTGCGGACGGCGACGGCGCACATCCGCTGCATCAGGTTTAGAGCGCCACGTTCGCCCATCAGGATGACGGCAGCATCGCCGCTGACGCGGAGCAGCTTGTCGCCTTTTTTGAAGACGTCGCCGTCCTGCTTCACCGCTTCGACGGTGACGGCCGCGTCGTTGTCGGCAAAGCGCGCGCCCAGTCGGGCGTAGAACCGGGCCACCACGCCGCCGCCCGCCATCACGCCGGCCTGGCGCGCGGTAAAGTCGCCGCTCGCCGAGCCCGGGTTGGGGAAGAGCGACAGGGTGGTCGCGTCGCCGGAGCCGATGTCTTCGTCTATCGTCAGGTCGAGCAGGCGGTCGACCAGGTGCAGTTGTTCCGTGGGCAGGGATACATCGATTGCCATATTACCGCCTTTCGTTCAGGTCTTCGACCGGGTGTGGATTGCGGGTCAGGCCGGCGCATTCCCATCCCGCGGCGCTCCAGCCCCAGCCCAGTTTTTCCCGCAGCAGCCGGTAGCGGCCCCGGTTTTCATAAAGGAATGTCACCCGCCTGGGCGAGGTGCGAATCGTCAGTTTTTCGCCTTTCGCCAGCATCAGGCAGGAAAATCCGTCGGCGATGACCTCCACCGGATACTCGTTCGAGTGGACGATTTCCACCGCCTCGCCCGGGTCGAGGACAAGCGATCGATTCGCCAATTGATGCGGACAAAGCGGCGTCAGGATAATGGCCGGCAGCACCGGACTCGCCACCGGACCGCCCGCCGACAACGAATACGCGGTCGAGCCGGTTGGGGTCGAGACGATGACGCCGTCGCCCCGGAGATCCATCAATTCCTCTCCGTCGACGCTGATGGACAAATTCATCTGCCGCCGGTTTTGCCGAAACGAAAACACGAATTCGTTCAAGGCCACCCGATGCCAGTTTGCGTCGCGGTCGACCGTCGCCTCGATCATCATGCGTCGGCTCGACAGCAGCCCGCCCGCGACAGCGGTTGCCAGGATTTCCGGCATACGCTCCGACGGGTTTTCGGCAAGGTAGCCGAGATGGCCGAGGTTAAAGGAGACGATCGGGGGCGGCGTATCGCCGAGAGCGGCGATTGCGCCCAAGACGGTTCCGTCGCCGCCGAAGACGACGGCGAGGTCGAAGCGGCTGTGCGACAGATCCTCACCATAGGTGGTGGACACGACGACGTCTGCGCCGTGGCCCCGAAGAACGTCCCTCGCTTTTTCCGCCAGTTCCAGCGCGCCCGTTTTGTCCTGATTCGCAACCACGACGACGGACGGCACTAGTTCACCGCCTTTTTGTCGAGGCACGCCCGGGCATAGGCGACGGTGCCAAGCCCGACCGCGTGATCGCCCAACTGGGTCAGGGTAATTTTTGTATCTTTAAAAGACACCTCGGGGAAGACCCGCTGGCGCGCGCTTTCCTTGACCTTGGGCAGGAGTTCCTTGCCAAGCGCTTCAAAGACGCCGCCGCCGATGACAATGAGATCCGGCCCAAAGATGGTGATGTAGGTCGCCACACCCACGCCCAGATAATGGGCGAGTTCGTCCAAGGCCTCGACCGCCACCTCGTCGCCTTTGCGGTATGCTTCCTGCAGGGCGGACGATTTGATGGTGGCGTAGCGGCCATCCGGCACTAGCTGGGTGAGGAGGGATTCGCGCCCCTCCATAACCACCTCCCACAGGATGCGCCTGGCCATGCCCGTCTTCGACGCGTAGGATTCGAGGCAGCCCTTGTGGCCACAGCCGCAGATGCGCCCGCCTTCCTGCACGACGATATGGCCGAGTTCGGCCGCCAGGCGGTTTTCGCCCACGATAAGCTGGTCGTGGAAGACGATGCCGCCGCCGAGGCCGGTCCCGACGAAGAGGCCGACAAGCGTCTTCGCGTCCTTGCCCGCGCCATAGACGTATTCGCCGTAGGTGCCGGCGTTGCAGTCGTTCTCGGCAAAGCAGGGTCGGCGGGTCAGGTCCTGCATCGTTTGGATGAGGGGCGCGTTCTTCCAGCCGGGGAGGTTGGAGGCGACGGCGGTGGTGCCGTCCGGCTGCACCACCATGGGAACGCCGATGCCGATGGCTTCGAGGTGGTCGAGGCTGAGGTTCTCCATTTCCGCCGCTTCGCGGATGGCGGCGTCGGCCCGCTCGCACACCGACTTGAACCCGGCCTCGCCCTTGGTTTTCTTCTTGGCGGTGGAGATGACGTTGCCTTTTTCATCCGCCACCATGGCGAGGATCTTGGTCCCGCCGACGTCGATGCCGCCGAAGAGGCGTTCCTTGTCGGTGCTTTTCTTGGCCATTATGTGTGTTCCTAAACTGTCTTGGCCCCGCCCACAAACGCGCGGAACAGCGGATGCGGGGCGATGGGGCGGCTTTTGAACTCCGGATGGTAAATCACCCCCACGTACCACGGATGGTCGGCCAGCTCGAACGCCTCGGCCAGTTGCGAGTCCGGGTTGATGCCGGAGACCACCATCCCCGCCGCCTGGAGCTTCGGCAGCATGACGGGATTCAGTTCAAACTCGTTGCGGTGGCGTTCGCGGACGAATTCCTCGTCGCCATAGGCCTGCCGCAGGACCGAGCCGCGCCGCAACGCGCAGGCGTAGAGTCCCTTGCGAACGGCGGAGCGATCCCAGGTCGGCATCCCCTCGGTGTCGATACGCACCATGGCGGCGTCGGCCAGGTTCTTTTCCTTGTTGTCGACGAGGGCGGCGTGAAAGGCTCCTTCGATGCCGGCAACGTTGCGCGCGAATTCGAGCGCCGCCAGTTCGGTACCGAGGCCGATGCCCAGGAACGGCACCTTGTTCTCGCGCGCCCAGCGGATTGCCAGAAGCGTGCCTTCGTACCCGGTCTTGCCCGCGCCGTCGGGGACAATGACGCCGGCGACGCCGGACAGCGCCTCCCCGACGTTTTCGGGCGTGAGGGCGGTGGAATCCACCTCGCGCCGCACCACCTTGACCCGGTTGGCGACGCCGCCGTGGAACAGCGCCTCGTTCACCGATTTGTACGAGTCGGACATCGAATGGTGCGCGCCGACAACCGCTATCTCAACCGTCCCTTCGGGGTTGGCGGCGATGTCCAACATGGCGCGCCATTCGCCGAGATCCGGTTCCGGCGTCTCCAGCCCGAAGCGGCGGCAGATGATGGCGTCGGCGTTCTGCTCGTGCAGGATAACCGGCACCTCGTAGACGGTGGTGTCTACGTTCCGCTCGTCCAGCACGCAGTCGCGGCGGACATTGCAGAACATGGCGATCTTCTCTTTGACCGAAGGCGGAATCGCCTCTTCCGACCGGCAGACGATAATATCCGGCTGGATGCCGTACTCGCGCAATTTTTGCACCGAGTGCTGGGTCGGCTTGGTCTTGATTTCCTTTGATGCCTTCAGGAAGGGAACCATGGTGATGTGGACAAACACCACGTCGCCGTCGTCCCGTTCAAGCGAGAACTGCCGGAACGCCTCGATGAACGGCAGCCCCTCGATGTCGCCGACCGTGCCGCCCAATTCGACCATCACCACATCGACGTCCGGCCCTTCGAGCCTGGTGAACGTTTCCTTGATGGCGTCGGTGATATGCGGCACCACCTGCACCGTGCCGCCGCCGTAGCCGCCCCGGCGTTCGCGGGCGATGACCGACTGGTAGATGCGGCCGGTGGTGATGTTGGAGCGCCGGTTCAATTTGACCCCGGCGAAGCGTTCATAGTGGCCGAGGTCGAGATCGCCTTCGGCGCCGTCGTCGGTGACATAGACTTCACCGTGTTGCAGCGGGTCCATGGACCCCGGGTCGACGTTGATGTAGGGGTCGAGCTTGAGCATGGCGATGTTGAGGCCGCGCCCGCGCAGGAGAAAGCCGAGGCTGGCCGAAGCCAAACCTTTGCCGACCGACGACACCACGCCGCCGGTGATGAAAATGAATTTGCTCACGTGGTATTATCCCTTCCAGGTTACGCTCATGGAGCGGAGGCGTTCGACAACGCCCGGCATGGTTTTGACAAGGTACGACGCGTCTTCCAGGGTCGTCTCGTGCGAGATGGAAATGCGGATCGACCCATGCGCCAGTTCCACCGGCACGCCGCAGGCGAGGAGCACGTGCGACGGCTCGAGGCTGCCGGAGGTACAGGCCGAGCCGGACGAAACCTGGAGGCCGGACATGTCGAGATAGCCGAGGATGGCCTCGCCTTCGGCCCCTTCGACGCAGACCGACAGGAGATTGGGGATGCGGTCCTCGGGGTGGCCGTTTCGGGTGATCTTGGTGATGGCGTTGGCAAGGCCGACCCAGATGTCGTCGGTGAGCTGGCGCTGACGCGGCGCATCGGCGATGTATTCGGAGGCGATATCGGCGGCGCAACCCATGCCGACGGCGCCGGCGACGTTGGAGGTGCCGGCGCGGCGGTTATTTTCCTGGCCGCCGCCGTGCATGAAGACGCCCATACGCGTGCCTTTTTTAAGGTACAGCGCGCCAATCCCTTTTGGCCCGTGGAATTTGTGGGCCGAAAGGCTGAGGCTGTCCACGCCCAGGGCCTTGGCGTCGACCGCGATTTTCCCGACCGACTGGGTGGCGTCGGTGTGGAAAGGGACGCCTGCCTCGTGGGCGACTGCCGCCAGGGCGGGGATATCCTGGGTGGTGCCGATTTCGTTGTTGGAATGCATTATGGTGACAAGGGCGGTGTCGGGCCGGATCGCCTTTTTGAGGTCGTCGGGGCTGACCTTGCCGGTCTTGTCGACTGGCAACAGGGTATAGTCGCCATAGCCGTTTTTCTTCAGCCATTCGAGCGGTTCCAGGATGGCGTGGTGTTCGGTCGGGAGGGTGATAATGTGTTTCTTTTTGGCGTTGCCGCCGAGGACCGAGCCCATGATGACCCAGTTGTCCGATTCGGTCGCGCCGGAGGTGAAGTAAATTTCTTCCGGGAGGGCGTTTATAAGTCGCGCGAGTTGTTCGCGTGATGTGTCGAGGGCGGCGCGGGCCTGGCGGCCGAGTTCATAGTATTGTGAAGCGGCGTTGCCGTATTTTTCGCTGAAGTACGGGAGCATCGATTCCACAACTCGTGGGTCCACCCTGGTGGTGGCGGCGTTGTCGAGGTATATGAGTTTTTCCGGCATGGTCTTTCCTTTCATGTATATAATTCGGGAAGCGTTCCTGCGTTCCCGTGGAGGCATTATCACATAAGTCGCGTACAGAGGCAAGTGTTTCGCGACGCCGATCTGTCGAGAAGGGCAGGTGAAATGGCGCAACCGGGTCAACACCGTTCAACTCTGTTCGGAAACCTGCTCCAGCGATGCTCCTCCCGACTATTTTCCCTTGACAATGCCTTCCGGATGGGGAATATTAGTGCTGAACTCTCTGCGGCAGCCCTCTGGGCGGTCGCGCTATTTTTTTGCTTATTCGCGCCGTTGGCGCAGCATTTGACTCACGCATTGGAATCAGGAGAATCTTATGGCCAACGAATGCGAAATTTGCGGTAAGAAGACCACTTTCGGCATCAAGTACGCCCGTCGCGGCGCCGCCAAGTCCAAGGGCGGTTCCGGCGCGAAGATTTCGGGCAAGACCGGCCGCGCTTTCAAGCCGAACCTTCAGAACGTCCGCGCCGACGTCAACGGCACGGTGAAGAAAATCCGCGTCTGCACCTCCTGCCTCTCCGCCGGCAAGGTGAAAAAGGCCGCTCGCGGCCAGATGAAGCTCCGCAAGGCGCTGGCCAACTAAGCCACGCCGCTTAAAAGTATGCAATCACGTTCCCCGCTTCGCAAGAAGCGGGGACTCTTATGTTTGGCCGTTTTTCCCATCGTTACCACAGTATTTTCGCCGATACGCTTCACCCTCCACCAAACGTCACCCCGGCGGGAAAAACGTCCGCTGCATCCCGAACGGGAAGTTGTGCCGGGGCAGGCGGGCTGGACGTGGGCGGCTGGGCATCCTGAATCGCATTGCTTCTCCGCCGGGGTGACGTATGGGGGAGGCTGGTAGATTTACCCAAAGCCAGCTACCCGATCTCTCGAACCTCCCTCAAGTTCCACTCGGCGCGTCGTCCCCCACTCGCCCCAAAAACCTCCGTCACCCCCGCGAACGCGGGGGCCCAGCGAGCCTACCAATCAAGGAACGGTGGTACATACCCGAAAACGCCACCTCACTTCGGCCTTCCCCATACAACCCAACCACCCCCAC
>JAJPXZ010000180.1 GCA_021205245.1 Planctomycetaceae bacterium | reverse complement strand
TAGCCGATATCTGGACAGAAAGACCCGTAGGCGTTGTCAGCCAGAAAAATTGGGACCGCATCATGGCGTATCTCCGCCGGGCGATGCGTGAATTGGAGGATCTTATCGCAACCTGGCCCCGGCGGCGGATCCCCCGTCCCCGGCGCGTGCGCCCGTGTCAGGTCCGGGGCTGGACCTGGACGCGAAAGCCGCTTCTCAATCCACCGCCGCCCCGTCGGCGTCGCTTCATCATACCGGCCCTCGCCGCCACAACGACCGGCCCGCCGCCAAGACTGACGGCACTCGGAGAGGGACGTCCCAGCAGACGTGAACCCGAGACAACCACCGTCGTCCCACTAGTGGGTCACTCCGGTACGTCTTCCGGCCCGACCCGCCCCAAGCTCTTTGACACCTGAATCGATACTCTACACCCCACTCGTCTCCAAAACGGCGTCATCCCCGCGAACGCGGGGACCCAGCGAACAGATCAACAAGGGAACGGTGGTACATACCCGCCGACCCCCAGCGCCTAAAACCAAACCCCGCTCCCTCCCTCACCGTCACCCCGGCGTGCAAGCATCCACCCGGGTAAAAAACGGGCGGTTCGGCCGGGGTCCACGCCCCCCGCATCCGCTATGGGAGCACGGTGCTTTTCGTTGTTTGCCCCTAAAAAAAGCCCCCGGCACAGCCAGGGGCCTTCATCATTACAGTGGGCTTTTATCACGCGGCACGCCTAGGAATCAAACCCGCGCGGATGACTCCGGTGCCATTCCCACGCGCTCGCGACAATATCATCGAGTCGCGGCATACCAGCCGAGAACCCAAGAACCTCCTGCGCCCGCAGGGACGAAGCGACCAACTGATCCGGATCGCCAGGCCGGCGCGGGCCGGTTACGGCGCGGATATCCTTGCCGGTCACGCTGCGGCAGGTATCCACCACTTCCTTGACCGAAAAGCCGACGCCGTTGCCGAGATTGATAATCTCGTTCTTGCCGCCGTTCCGCAGATGCTTCAGGGCCAACAAATGCGCCTGGGCGAGATCCATAACATGAATATAGTCGCGGACACAGGTGCCGTCCGGCGTGTTGTAGTCGTTCCCGAAAATAGTCACCTCCGGCCTGGTGCCGTTGGCGACCTGGAGCACGATTGGTATAAGGTGCGTTTCGTTGCGGTGGTCCTCACCGATAGCGCCGCCCTCCAGCGCGCCGCAGGCATTGAAATAGCGGAGCGAAACATAGCGGAGACGGCTCGCCGCCGACACCCATTTCATCATCGCTTCCATCGCCAGTTTGGTCTCGCCATAGGGGTTGGCGGGCCGGGTGGGGGCGGATTCGAGAATAGGCACACTGTCCGGATTGCCGTAGGTCGCGGCGGTGGAGGAAAAGACAATCTTGTCCACATCGTGTTTGGCCATGCAACGCAGCAGCACCATGGTGCCGTAAAGGTTGTTGTCGTAATAATCGAGAGGCTTCTGCACGCTTTCACCAACGAGGGAATTGGCGGCGAAATGGATAACCGCATCAATTTTCTCTTTCACGAACAACTCGTCCAGGAACGCCTCGTGGCGGATATCCCCTTCCCACAACCGCGCACCCGGGTGGACGGCGGCGCGGTGGCCGGTCTGCATGTTGTCCACCACCACCACGTCCTCACCCTGATCGATAAGGGCGTAAACAGTGTGGGACCCGATATAACCGGCGCCGCCGGGAACGAGAATAGCCATGTAGGACTCCTTAAATCAGCCGAACGCTGCCAGCCTCGCGGATAGCGACGACATGACACCGCCCTCCTCCAAACACCGCCTCGATGCCGGTTCTGAACCGGTCCAACGCATCCAGCGGCACAAACGCCTGTACCGTCCCAGCGAAGCCACCGCCGTGGATACGAAAAGCCCCGCGCCCTTCGAGCAACTCGTCGCACAGCGCCAAAGCCAGGCCGACATCCTGGTGGACAGTGCTCCCCAGCGGGTAGACGTTCTGCAAATACATGTGCGACGACCGCCCCGATTCGTTCAGCAGTTCCAGGAAGCGGCCGATATCGCCCTTCTCCACCGCCTCGGCTTCGCAGACGGTGCGTTCGTTGTCGCCGTAGAAATGCAGGGCGCGAATAACCGCACGGTCCCCCGCCTCGCGGCGGATGACGGGAATCTCCCGCAGGAACGCAGCCTTGTCGACCTCGCGCAGCACCGGTTTGCCGAAATGCGCCGCCACCATTCCCATCTCGCGGGGAATGGGGCTGTACTCGTCCGTCAGGTCGGCGTGGTCGGCTCCGGAGTCGATGATGCAGAGGGCGAGGCCGTGGGAGCGGAAATCGCCCGACAGCTTTTTGATAAGCGGGTTGTCGATGTTTTTGAAATCGATAAACTGCACCCCGCCGACGCAACAGGCCAATTGGTCCATCAGCCCGCAGGGTTTGCCGAAATAGCAGTTCTCGGCATACCGGCCAATCGTGCACACTTCGACCGGCGTCAAAATTCCGCCGGCGAAGAGGTGGTTCATGATGGTCCCGAGCATCACCTCGAAGGCCGCCGACGACGACAATCCCGACCCCTTGAGGACGGATGACGTCATGGCGATTTCCAACCCGGAGACGGGGAATCCCCGATCGGCAAATTGGGCGGCAATGCCCCGCACCAGGGCGGAGGAATGATTGAACTCGGCCGGGTTCGGCGCAAGGCTGTCCAAATGCACCACCGTCTCCGGATACCCGTCCGACCGCAGTCGCACCAGCTTTTCCGAGATGGGCCGCACCACGGCGATGATGTCCATATCGACGCTGCCCGCCAGGACGCAGCCGTGCTGGTGGTCGGTGTGGTTGCCGCCGATTTCCGTCCGCCCCGGCGTCGAGAACAACGCGGCGCGGCCGCCCCCGAACGCGTCGGCGAAGGATTGGATAAGCGCACCGTAGCGCCGGCGCACACCATCGAGTTCACGGCCGGGATAGAGCGGCCCGAGGATGGCGTCCAGGCCGCCCGCTTCCAACTTGGGGGCAATATCGGCGAGGTCGAGGAGGTTTTCCGAGTCCATATTCATTTCTGTCCATAATAGGCGTTGGGTCCGTGTTTGCGGGAGTAATGCTTTTCCAACACATAGTCCGGCACGGGTTGGACGCCTGGGTTGATGCCCCGGGTCAAGGTCGCCATTTCAGCCACACTCTCCAGTATCAGCGCATTGTCCGCCGCGTCAACCGGACTCTTGCCCCAGGCGAACGGTCCGTGGCATTGCTGCAGCGCGCCCGGGTATTCGTTCGGCTTCAAGCCCTTTTCCGCATAATAACGGACGATGGCGCGGCCGGTATTGGCTTCATACGCCTCCTCCACCTCCTGCTTGGTAAGGGGCGGGACGCAGGGGATGTCCCCCGGACAAAAGTCCGCCTGGGTGGTGCCGTAGCAGGGAATCGGACAACCCGCCTGGGCAAAGGCGGTGGCATAGGTTGAGTGCGTATGGACGACGCCGGCGATATCCGGCCACGCCTTATACAGGGCGATATGGGTGGCGGTGTCGGAACTGGGGCGAAGATCCCCTTCGACAACGGTGCCGTCCATATCCACCACCGCCAAGTCCTCTGGGTGCATATCCTGGTAGGCAATGCCGGAGGGCTTGATCACCACCAGCCCGCGCGCACGGTCGATGCCGCTGGCGTTGCCCCACGTCAGCACCACCAGCCCGTTCTCTACCAGCATGGAGTTGGCGCGGAACACTTCTTTTCGTAATTGCCGCAGTGGCATTGGAGGTTTCCTTTCCTTATCGCCGCTGTTTGTACCTGTCGAAAATAACGGCGAGTAACAGTATAAGGCCGCGCGCGACATATTGGTAGAAGGTCGGCACATTCATAAGGTTCATCGAGTTCTGGACAATGCCCATAATCAGAACGCCCGCGACCGCGAACCAAATCGAGGCGATGCCGCCCGCCATGGAGATGCCACCCAAAACGCAGGCGGAAATCACGTCCAGCTCAAAGCCCTGCGACGTCATGGGCTGGCCAGAGGTCATGCGGCTCGCCAGCACCACCCCCGCGAACGCCGCCATCAGTCCGTGGAAAACGAAGAGTTTGAGTTTATGTTTTGAGACGCGAATGCCGGAGAGGTTGGCGGCTTCCTCGTTGCCGCCGATGGCGAGCGTATTTCTGCCGAAGGCGGTTTTTTCCAACACAATACCGGCGACGATAAAGCAGATAATAGTGATGTAGACAGGAATCGGCACATGCAGCCACGAGCCGGTGCCAAGCTTGAAAAAGCCTTCCTGAACGATGCCGACGGCGCGGCCGTCGCCGATGATATAGCCCATGCCGCGGGTTATCTGCATGGTGGCGAGGGTGGTGATAAGGGCGTTGATTTTCGCATAAGCGATGACCATGCCGTTCACCAGGCCCACGATCAACCCGACCAGGAGCGCCATGGCGATGCCGGCATACACCGACATCGCCCCCAAACTGGGGCTCGTCTTGTTGATGACCACCGCCGCGACCACGCCGGAACAGGCAATAACCGCCCCGCAGGACATGTCGAAGTTGCCCGAGGCAAGGACCAGCATCATGGTGCAGGCGACCATGCCGGTCATGGACACGGCCAAGGCCAGGGACTTCATATTAAAGGAACTGGCAAAGCCTGGCACAAACACGCCGCAGACGATGGCGAGAATCACCAGGATGACGATCATGCCGTAGTCGAGCCAGATGGTTTTGGCCATGGATGATTGCTTTTTCTGCACAGTGGTCGCGCTCATGCTGATCCTTTCGTAACGGCGTCGCCTGCCCTGGCGTGATTCGACTCGCGCGGCAGAGCCATGGACAATACCTTTTCCGGCGTCGCGTCGGCCCGAAGCACCTCGCCCACCAGTTCGCCTTCGCAAAAAACCAGGCTGCGGTCGGCGATGCCCAGCACCTCCGGCAATTCCGACGACACGGCAACGATGCCTATCCCCTCGGCCGCCAATCGGTAGATGATGGCGTAAATCTCCGACTTCGCGACGACGTCGATACCGCGCGGCGGTTCATCGAGAAGGAGGACGCGAATCTTCTCGGCCAGCCAGCGGGCGAGGATGACCTTCTGCTGGTTGCCGCCGGAGAGGTTCTTGACCAACTGGCGCTGCGACGGGGTCTTGATGCCCAATTCGCGGATGCGCTCCATAACGTTGGTGTATTCCCAGTGCTGGTCGAGGAACCCGAGCCGCTTGTGGTGGCGGCGCGCCGAAATGTTGGTGTTTTCCTGCACCGACAGGCCGGGGATAATCCCTTCCTTTTTCCGGTCCTCCGGACACAGCATGAGACCTTGGCGGATGGCGTCGGTCGGGTCGTGGATTGTCACCGCCTCGCCGCTCATTTCCACCGTGCCGCCCTCACGCGGCACAACGCCGAAGAGGAGACGCATCAGTTCGGTCCGCCCCGCCCCGACCAGGCCGAAGCAGCCGACGATTTCCCCTTTCTTGACCTCGAACGACACCGGCGACGCGAGGCCCGGGCCGATGACGTCCTTGACCCGCAGGGCGACGTCGCCGAGCGGACGCGGCTGGTAGCGGTAGATATCGTTAATCTCGCGGCCGACCATATCCTTGACGATGGCGTCCCGGGTCAGGCCCTCCATGGTACGGGTGGTGCGGATGTGGTTGCCGTCCCGGAAAACGGTGACGCTGTCGCAGATTTCGAAAATCTCCTCCAGCCGGTGCGAGACGTAGAAGATGACCTTTCCCTGTTCGCGGAGCTTTCGGATTATGCCGAAGAGGACATCTGTCTCGCGGCTCGACAACGAACTCGTCGGTTCGTCGAAGGCGATGATTTTGGCGTTCCGGGTCAGCGCCTTCGCAATCTCCACCATCTGCCGCTGGCCGATGGAGAGGCGGCCGACCTTGGTGCCGGGGCTGACGTCGCCAAGGCCGACCAGGTCCATGCTCTTGCGGGTCATGTCCCACAATTGCCGGTGATTGACAAACACCGCGCCGGTGGGCAGGTGACCGAGATAGATGTTCTCGGCGATGGACAGTTCGGGGACGAGTTGCAATTCCTGATAAATAACGGCAATCCCGGCGTCGATGGCCTGGGAGGTATTTTCAAAAAGGATTTCCCGTCCGTCGATGCGTATATGGCCGGTGGTTGGCGGATGCGCGCCGGAGAGGATTTTCAGCAGCGTCGATTTCCCCGCGCCGTTCTCGCCCACCAGGGCGCGGACAGAGCCGGACGGCACGCCGAAGGTGATCTCCGACAGGGCCAGGACGCCGGGGAACTGTTTGGAAATATTGACGAATTCGAGGTAGTCCGACGGAGTTGTGCTCACTATGCCATCCTCGTGTCAGTGGAGGGGAGGACCATCCTCCCCTCCTCCAAATTGAATCGTTAATCCATGCCTTCTTCCTGCAGTACCCGGCGGAAATTCTCGCGGGTGATGAGGCGGCCGACGGTGCGGGTGTCGAGGGGCGGCTCGGTGCCGTCCTTGATCCAGTGGTACATCATCTTCGACGACTCGTAGCCTTCCACGCCGGCGAGGCCGAGGATGGAGCCGTAGAACGAGGTCGGGTTGGCCTTTTCCAGTTCGCCGATGCAGTCGGTGCCGTTGATGCCGACGGCGATAGCGCTGTCAACCGCCACGCCCCGGCTCTCGAGTGCGCGGACCGAACCGAGGACTGAGTTGTCGTTGGGGCCGCCGACCAGCCACAGCTTAACGTTCGGGTGGCGGGTCAGGAGCGTGCTGGCGGCGTCAAGCGCGGTGGGGATTTCCATCCGCTGCTGGATCGGGGCCTTGTAGATGCGCTCGGCCGGGAAGCCCATTTCGGTCAACTGGGCGATAGCGCCTTCGGTGCGCTCGCGGGTGGTGTCGAGTTCCTCGAAGGTGGTCATCATGACCGAGACGTCGTCCATATTCCAGTTGCGGTTCTTCATCTCGGTGAACAACGCCTCGCCCATCTGCCTGCCGATCTTTTCCGCCGACATGCCGATGTAAGGCACCTCTTCCATGTACGACCCGTCGGCGGCGACGAAGCGGTCGTCGACGGTAATGACCTTCAGGCCGTTGGCGCGGGCCTTGGCCATGATGCCGGGGCCGAGGCGGACATCGGGGGTGCAGATGACAAAGCCCTGCGCGCCGGCGGCGGCGAGATTGTCGATGGCGTTCAGGGTCTTTTCGCCGTCGGGAACGCCTATCTTGATGACGTCGAAGCCGAATTCCTCGCCCGCCTTGTCGGCGAACTTCCATTCAACCTGGAACCACGGCTCTTCCGGCTGTTTGACCAGGAAGCCGATCTTGATCTGGCCAGCGAAAGCGGCCGACGGCACCAGCAGGGCGGCCAACGCCAGCCCCAGCAACCATGTGCGGATCTGTTTCATGCTTTTCTCCTTGTCATTTCCATAATCAGGACAGCCACAAAGCTGACTCAGCCCCTCGCCTCATCCGGCAGCAGGGCAAAACCGCGCCACCGCCGCCGTGACCACCTTCCCGGCATGGGGAAAGAAAAACTGCGCTATCGGTCCCACCAGCAGCGCCGCCGCCAGCGATCCGAATCCCAATACTCCACCCAGAAGGAATCCCGTTGCCGCAAAAAAGATATCGCAACATACCCTGACCCAGCGGAACTGAAACCGGCCCAACTTGTCGGTAAGGATGACCGCCACCAAATCGTTCGCACCGGTGCCGGCGTCCGACTTGATGACAAGCGCCATCCCGCCGGCCAACACCGCGCAGCCGGCCAGCATCGACGCAATCCGCACCGCCATCGGACTTGACGGGGTTATCGCCCCGCTGAGCAGCCACGTGAACAGGTCGATTATCGGGCCGCCGCAAAACGAACAGACAATCGTCCCCGGCAACACATAGCCCTTCGTGGTCAGGAGCATGATTCCCATCAGCAGGCAAAGGATAATGACATGACAGGTGCCGACCGACAGCCCGCTCTGCCACGCCCACCCCTGCACAAAGATGGTGAACGGGTCGGACCCGAGCGCGGGCAGGATAAACAGGGTAACGCCGAGGTGGGCCACGGTCAGCCCTACCAGCATCAGCGCCAGCCGCACCACCCACTCACGGATGCTCCTCCTCTCGTTTTCCATCGCCATCGCCGCTTCCATCGCTTTCCTTGGTAGGCACCGCCCCCGCAATCCGGAGCGTTGCCCCGGATTGTGGAGTGGCAAACGTTTTTAGGTGTTAATCGGTAATGCCTTCGTCTTTCAGGATCTGGCGGAAGGTGTCGCGGGTGATCAGTTTGCCGACGGTGCGGGTGTCCAACGGCGGCTCGGTGCCGTCCTTGATCCACTCATACATCATCCTGGCGGTGAGGTACCCGTGTTCGCGGGCCGAGAGCAGGAACGACCCGTAGAACGAGGTGGGATTGGCTTTTTCGAGTTCTGGGATGCAGTCGGTGCCGTTGATGCCGACGCCGACGGCGTCCTCGACCTTGACGCCGCGACCTTCGAGGGCGCGCACCGCGCCAAGGACGCAACTATCATTGCCGCCCGCGATAATCCATTTCTTGATGGCGGGCTGGCGGGTAATAAGGGTGTTGGCGGCGTCAAGCGCGGTGGGGATTTCCATCCGCTGTTGAATAGGCGCCTTGAACACCCGGTCGGCGGGGAAGCCCATGGCCACCGCCGTCTCAATCGCGCCTTCGGTGCGGTCCTGGATGGTGGGAAGTTCATCAAAGGTCATGACCATAAAGCCGACCTCCGAGACATTCCAGCCGCGCGCCTTGACCTGCTCCATCAAGGTCTTGCCGACTTCGTTGCCGATTTTCCGCGCCGAGATGCCGAGGTAATGCACCGTCTCCATGTCCTTGCCGTCCGGGCCGACAAAGCGGTCGTCCACGGCGATGACCTTGAGACCGTTCGCTCTCGCCTTGGCCATAATGGCGGGACCGAGGAGGACGTCCGGCGTGCAGATGACAAAGCCTTGTGCGCCGGAGGCGGCCAGGTTGTCGATAGCGGTCAGGACCTTTTCGCCGTCGGGAACGCCAATCTTCATCACGTCGAAGCCGAATTCGGCTGCGGCCTGATCGGCAAACTTCCATTCAAGCTGGAACCAGGGTTCCTCCGGCTGCTTGACCAGGAAACCAATCTTGATTTGACCCGCGTCGGCGAGCCCGCCCAGGGTGAGCGCGAGCGCGAAGAACGGGATAAGCAGGGTCTTGCGGCAGTCCATGGCTTACTCCTTCTAAAGGGTAAAGTACATGCTGTTCACCAGATACTCCTGACCGTATTTTTCCGCCAGCCGTCCCAACGATTTCTTTAAGCCAGGCAGAGCGTTTGTTGAACTGCGCAAGGCGGCGAGACCTTTTTCGTACCGGCGGCGCTCGGCCTCGGTCGCCTGATCCTTGAAATACCCCCACACATGCTCGACCGCGTTGACGGCATGGCCGATCGTGATTTCCGTCGCCAACGCCGCCTCGATCAGGTCGTAGAACTGGAGGGCCCGCGGCTTGTCGGCCTTCAGGAACTCGCGTATCTTCCGGTAATGGGACGGGCTGTGCTCCAGCACCGAATACTTGTAGCGCGCCCATTCCTCGGTCAGCCGCGCGCGGGGAGCACTTTTCTGAACCGAGTAAATGCACTTCAGTGCCGAGCGGTTCTTGTCTTTTACCTCCAGCATGATGTCGAAGGGTATGTCGGGGAGGTTCCTGTACCACTGAACAAATTCCCGCGCGGTAATGGTCTGCGAATGCATCCCCGGCCTGCCACCTGGCAACTGTTGCGAATAGTGAATCTTCGGCGTACCGGCAGCGCCTGTCCATGTCTCAGCCGCCGCCTTCAGCCAGTCCGACTCGCTCCCTTCCGCCGCCGGGTTGAGGCTGTGGTGGAACACATCCATAATAGCGGGCAGGCCGAGTTCGCGGCACAGTTCGATAACGGTGTCGATGGCGAAGTTGTGCTCGTCGTTCTCCAGCACAAGCCGTCGGCGCACTGATTTGGGCAACTTTTTATACCGCTGCCGAAACCGTTTCAGCGCCGACGCCGCGTCGCCGTATTTACCGCCCACGTGCAGGACAATACGGGCGTCTTCGGGTGCGCCGATGGCATCGAGGAACGACGCGTGATAGACGAGATCGGCGACCGACCGCTCCGCCACGCCCTCGTCGGGCGAGTTCAACACAGTGTACTGGCCAGGATGCATCGATACCCGTTGGCCGCTATTGGCCAAGGCGGCGGCGGTCTCGTCCAATTCCGCCCGGCAAACAGTGCGCCAGTCGAATATGGCTTCGGGATGCGTCGCCAACGGCACAACGTCCGACGAGATGCGAAACAACCGCACTCCCGCACTTGTATTGTACCCGAGTATACTCCGTAGTGTAGCCAGATTATCTTTTGTAACTTCGGCGAGCCGTTCCCGGCTGGCGGTCTTTAGGGTCAACGACCGCAACGTCCAGCCGGGAGGCCCGTATATTTTGCACGCATACCCAATGGAACGCATGAGACTCCCTAAGCAACCCCTCCCTTACTTATTGTAGAACAATTCGAAAAGGTTTTCACCAGGATAAGGGATTTGGTCGGGTAACGGCACGCCGATGTCGTCGACGCCCATGAGTTTGACCGCTTCGAAAAGCACCTTGCCGGCCTTCTTGAACGCCACCGCACCATGGTGCGGATAGCCCTTCCCGACCAGGATGTGCCGGTAGAAGCGCGCGAAACCGGGGATGGCGAACACGCCGGTGCCGCCGAAGGTCTGCGGGCTGACGTTGAGGATGGTGCCTTCGGCGATGTAGCTGGATAGATGCCCGGCCGCGTTCGCTTGCAGGCGGAACAAGGTGACGGGGCCGTGCTTCAACTGCCCTTCGATGGTGCCGCGAGTTATGTCCGGTGTGCCGCCATTCTCGAGGCCGCGGTTCATGATGAGCTGGTATTTGAGGGCGCAGTCCTCGAGACATTCCGCGCAGGTGTTGCCGCAGTGGAAGCCCATGAACAAATCCTTGACGTCGACCTCTTCAAGGCTGGTGCCGCTCGGGACGATGCCGTCCGGCACCGAGTTGTTGATGTCCAGCAGGGTGGCGGGGAACAGAGTGGCGCATATTGCCATGTATTCCGATACCGCGCCGTAGAGATCGACCTCGCAGGACACCGGGATGCCGCGACCGGTGAGGCGGGAATTGACATAGCACGGCACAAAGCCGAAGGCGGTCTCGAAGGCGGGCCAGCACTTGTCGGCGAAAACGGCATACTTCCGTGCGCCGAGATTTGCGTCCTTCCACTTCAGGAGCGCTACTTCGAGCTGCGCCAATTTCGGAAGGAGATCCGGGTAGGGATTTTTGCCCGCCAGTTCTTGATCCATGTCGGCGGCGATTTCGCGAATCCAGTCTTTCTCGGACGCCGCGTCCTTGAACGCCATCAGGAGATCCAATTCGCTGTTTTCCTGCACCTCGATGCCGAGATCATAGAAGGGCTTGATCGGTGCGTTGCAGGCGAGGAAATCGTAGGGACGCGGCCCGAAGGTGAAGACCTTCAGATTCTTCAAACCGACGACAACCCGCGCGATATCGACAAAATCCGCCGCCTGCTTCGCAATCTGTTCCGGCAGGCCAACCGGATACTGCGGAATATACGACCGGATACCACGAAGCTGCTGGTTGTAGGAGTTGTTTAGGAGACCGCACAGCGCGTCGCCACGATCGGCCTGGAGGACGCCGGTGTCTTCTTCCGCCGCCGCCGCGACCATGGTCGGGCCGTCGAACTTCTGCATCAGCATGGTGGTCGGGCCTTCGGGACCGAAATTGCCGAGGAACACCAGGAGGGCGTTGCAGTTCGCCGCCTGGATGTCGGCGAGCGCCTTCATGGCGTCGACTTCGTTCTCGACCGTTACCGGGCAGGCATGATAGTTGACCTCGAGCTTTTTAAGAAACGGCTCCAGCGCGGCCATGCGCTTCTGCGTCAAGCTGGCTGGAAAACAGTCGCGCGAGACGCCGACGACGGCGAGCTTGACTTCGGGAACGTTGTCGAATTTGCGTGCCATAGTTACCTCCAATTAAAAATTCAAAATTAACAATTAAAAATTAGAACCGCACAACCAATCTGCTCGCTAGCTATTATGAATCAATTTTTCATTTTTGATTTTTCATTTCTAATTTCTAATTATCCAGCCGCTCGTGTCGCCAGACGCCGGCTCAGCACCTGCTGGAGGGCGATCAACAGGCACAGCAGCGCGCCGAT
>JAJPXZ010000147.1 GCA_021205245.1 Planctomycetaceae bacterium | reverse complement strand
GTCCGTGGCTGGACCTGGACGCGGCAACCGTTGTCCAACCCGCACCCGCCGCCAAGACGGCGTCGTTTCCTCATACCAACACTCGCCGCCGCGACCACCGGACCGCCCCGGCGGTTGACGGCCCGCGGGGAAGGACGGCCACGCAGACGTGCACCCGAGGCGGTGGCCGTCACCCCAATGGTGGGTTACTCCGGTATGTGTTCCGGCCCGACCCGCCCCAAGCTCATTGACAACCGAATCAGCGACAAAGGCCCCACAATGCCGCCCGGCACCCTGTATTTTGTCTCGCCCAATCCACAACACCACAATTTTCCCTGCACCCTCGACCCGGTATCGGCCGATAAAAACTAACAGCCCCCCGTGTATCCGGGGAGCGTTGGCAGCCGGATTGCACCCGAGACCGGCAGGGAGACACATGGCAATGCGCGGTAAACTGGTCATCCCCTTGCTCCTCCTCATCTTGCTCGCGCCCACGGCGCGGGCGGAGGTCGTCGTTATAATCCGCCGGGAAGCGCAATCTTCCGGAAGATATATCCGCGTCTGCGACATCGCCCGCGTCGACGGCGACGGCGACGCGGCCCGCGAAGTCGCCATGACCATCCTCGGCCCTGCCCCGGCACGGGGCGAAACGCACGAGTTCTCCCGCTGGGATGTCGAAAGCCGCCTCTACGAAATGGGGCTGGAGACAGACATCACCTTTACGGGAAACGACGTCGTCCGCGTCTTCGGTGATGGCGCGAGTTCGCCGCAATACTATGCCGGAAGCCCCCAGCAGGAGCTTCTCCCCCTGCCCCGGCAATCAGGTTTACCGGCAGCGGCGGCGGTCACCGCGCCAGGCGCCCGCTCGCCCGAGCTGCGGGTGCGTCCGGCCCAGGGCGTGAATGAACCGCGCGAGCAATCCCAGTCGTCGCTTCGGCGCGACCTGCTCGCTCCCGAGGCGAGAACGCGTGTCGGCCTCGCCATCTCAAGCTATATCGCCGACCAGTACCGGGAGGCGAAGC
This sequence comes from Planctomycetaceae bacterium, assembly GCA_021205245.1. Classification (GTDB taxonomy): domain Bacteria; phylum Planctomycetota; class SZUA-567; order SZUA-567; family SZUA-567; genus JAJBSZ01. Next base: position 46,112 of record JAJPXZ010000147.1, on the reverse strand, counting down.
GGCCAGACATCGAGATCGAGTCAAAGGTTCTCGCCGCCGATAACGATATCCCCTACTCGGCCTACGAAGTGCGCGTGGCCGAAGCGGTCGAGGCCCGGATTCCCGGCAAGGCGCTTATGCGTCTCGTCGTCAAGGACACAGCCCAGTCGGAGCCGCGCACCGTCACCGTGTCGGCCGACACCCAGGTCTACGGTTTGTCCCTGGTCGCCGCCCGTACGGTCATGAAAGGCGAGGTGCTGGACAAGCGGGACGTCGCCGTCACCCGGGTGAAGATGGAATCGGGCAAGATGTATCTCCCGCCCAACCGGGCCAAGGCGATAGGCCTCGAGGTGCAGAAATCGTTCCGTCCCGGCGAAGTCATTCTCGCCCAGGACGCGGTCATGGGCGCGGCGGTCAAACGCGGCCACATGGTCATCGTCAAGAACGAAGGCAAGGGCTGGGAAATCCTCTCGAAAGGGAAAGCCCTGGGCGAAGGCAGCATCGACGACATCATTACGGTGGAGGATTCGTCCAACCGGACCAAGTTCTACGCCCGCATCACCGGCCCCAATACGGTGGCGGTGGTGCTGAAGAAGGATCCAAAGAAATAACGAATTGAACACACTTCGGATGTATTGTGGAGAAAGGCACCCATGCGCGGAAAACCAGGCGGTATGAGCGCGCGCGAGCGCGAACTCGTCAAACGCTGCGTCCTGCTGGCGGCAGGCTCACTCTTCTTTTTCATGCTGGCCGCCGTGCGGGCGATGTCGGGCGATTACTATTCGCCCTACCGGGACGACGCGGAATACGATCATCTCTTCGACGTCACCTCGTCCGACGACGCGGATCTCGCCTATGCCATGCAGCGGGAGATTCAGGGCGACAAGCCGGTTTACTTCAGGCAAAAAGCCTCGCGCGTCCACGACAGCGTCACCATCATCGTCGACGAAGACACCTCGAGCGAAATTACCAGCTCGAACGACCTTTCCCGCGATTCGACCAATAATATGACCCTGACGAACTGGCTGACCCCCAGCCTTTCGGGCGGCCTGGGAACACGGCAACACGGCCAGGCGGCGGGCGGCAATACCCCGACCTTCGCCTGGAACTCATCCCGCGCCCACGAGTCCGATTCCACCATCGAGCGCGCCCAGACCTTCACCACCACCCTCACGGGCGAGGTGCTGGCCGTCCTCACAAACGGCTACCTGGTCGTCCAGGCCCGCAAGCGCGTCAACGTCAACGGAGAGCAGCAGACCGTCACCGTCACCGGCATTGTCAATCCCGACCACATGGACTCCAACAGCGCCGTCAACGCCGAGTACCTGATGGACATGTCTGTCGACTACAACGGCAAGGGTCCGATGACGCGCATGGACAAACGAGGCTGGTGGGCAAAAGCATACGATTTCCTGACGCCGTTTTAAGGTATGACGGCGGACCCCGCCGGAGCCGTCGGTTCCGGCGGGGAAGAGGTTTTTCGGAATTTGTTGATTTTTCGTACAGGGCGCAACGCCTTTGGTCCGATAACAAGTATAAGGACTCTGCGAGGAACAGTAACAATGGCGCAAACGAAAACGAGGACAATCAGATTGCTGTGGCTGCCGCTGTGCTGCCTGCTGCTTCTGGCCGGGACGGCGAAGGCCGAACTGGTGCGCGACCTCGTCTCGCTTGAAGGCGCGCCGCCGATTCCCCTTGAGGGCATCGGCATCGTCACCGGCCTCGCCGCCACCGGCGACAATTCGGAAGCCGCCCTGACGCTGCTGCGGAAATACATGGGCAACAGCAATTTCGATTTCGACGTCGCCAGCCTCGCCACCGGCAACATCGCCATCGTCCGGGTCAAGGCCGAACTGCCGCCCTTCTCCCGCGTCGGGCAAAATGTCGCCGGCAGCGTCACCTCCATCGGCGACGCCAACAGCCTCGAAGGGGGCGAGCTCCTTTCCTGCGACCTCTACGCCGGCGGCGGACGCCTCTATGCCCGCGCCACCGGTCAGGTGGTCACCGGAGCCGGCATCCTCACCCGGGGCACCATCCCGGCAGGGCAAAACTCCGGCGCGCTCACTATCGATAATTACCGTTTCGGCAAGGTGGTAAACAACGAGGGTATTCTCCGCCTCAACCTGAACCGCCCCAACTGGGCCGACGCCTACACCATCGCCAACCGCGTCAACCAGACCCCGTCCCTCAACCCGAACCTGGTCGACGTGGCCATGTTCGCCGAGGAGAACGCCACCGCCCCGGTCGCCTTTGCCAAGGACGCCGGTCAGGTGCTGGTGCGGATACCCAGCCAGTACCGCTACGAAGTCACCCGCTATATCGCCAGCATCCTCGAGGTGCCGGTATCGATCGACCGCCCGGCCACGATTCTCGTCAACCGCGCCAGGAACTCCATCGTCGTCACGGGGGACATCCGGGTGAATAACGCGGTCGTGAGTTTGCAGGACAAGATGGTGACGGTCAGGCCAGAGACGCCGGAGGAACCGGCCGCCTACACCCTGGCGGACGACACGCCCCGCAACCTGATCGAACTCGACGGGCCGGGCAGCTACGCCGACCTGCAGGGGCTAATCGACACCCTGAACGCCATGGGGCTGACCACCGAGCAGGTGATTACCATTTTCGAACAGTTGCGCGCCGCCGGCGCGATTAATGCGGAATTGATTAACCAGTAACGGGAGTAGACCATGTCCGCCATCAACTCATCCTCCTACGGTGACTCGTCCGGTGCCGGTGCGATGCTGGCCCTGAAGAGCCAGCGCGACCAAAAAGAAATCAACCGCACCGAAGCTATCCGCATGGGCAAAGGCGTCCAGACGGATGAGCAGGTGGAGAAGAAGGTCCGCCAGGTGGCGGAGGACTTCGTCTCGGTCTTTATGGACCAGGTGATGAAGTCGATGCGCGCCACCGTGCAGGAAAACCCGATGATGCACGGCGACAATGGCGAGAAGTTTTTCCAGGAGATGCTGGATACCGAACAATCCAAGACCCTGGCCAAAGGCAGCGGCTTTGGGTTGACGGATCTCATTTATGAGTCGATGATGACATCGTACCGGGTGCAACAACCGGACCAGACGGGTTCGGCAATAGGCCCGGCAAATGCGAACGACAAAGCCTACGAGGCGGATCTCGAGGCGGAGGCCGAACCGGAACTGGCGGTCGACGCCATATTGTAGGTAGAGAAAGGACAGCCATGGACAAACAGGCCGACCCGGCCCTCAAGCGGGCCATAGGCATGTTGGAAGCCATTCTTGTGCGCGAGACGGATGTCCACAAGGAGATGCTGGCCGTGGCTGAATCGAAGCAGCAGGCCATTATAGTGGGCGATTTGGACGCGTTGGAGAAATCGGTTCTGGAAGAACGCAAACTTGTGGCCCGCATCGAGGACGAAGAGGAAAAGCGCCTCGCCGTCATGCCGCTGGTGAAAGAAGGCCTTGGCGCCGGACCGGAGGTCGAGAAATTATCCGACGTCATCGCCCTGATGCCCGAGCCGGAAAAGACGCGCATGAGCGAGGTTCGCGGCGCGCTCAAGGAGGTGCTCGAAGCCTGCCAGGTCAAGACCAGGCACAACACCGAACTCCTCAAGGCATCGCTCGAGCATGTCGACGCGTTCCTCCGCACCCTGGCCGAAGCGACAGCCAAAGACACCACCTACAAGCGGGACGGCAAACGCTCGACCGGTGGGCCGGGGATGATTGACCGGAGTATTTAATCGAAAAAAGCATTTCACCCCGATGGGGTCGTCCATTTACCGTAACAGCCCTTGCGAGCAGTACACGTAGTGGCCTGGAGCCACGCAACGCGTCACCCCGTACGCAGGGGTGACGCGCTTCGTATAGTATTATGGATTCCGATGCCGAGCATAGAGAACAGAGTCCATGATGACGCCGTTTTTCCGGATGTGCTTCCGCAGCACTCCTTCGCGGACATAGCCGTTTTTCTCCAACACCCGCATCGATCCCAGGTTATCGGCAAATACCTCTGCCTGGAGACGGACAAAAAGCAGTTCGTCCAATCCATATGTCGTCATGGCGGCGACCGCCCTGGTCATAATCCCCTGCCCCCAGTACGGTTCCCCCAGCCAATAGCCGAGTTCAGCCGTCCCGGCATGGACATCGGCCATCGGCATGAGTCCAATGCCGCCGACCAGCTCGCCCCGCACATCGATAGCGTAGTCGTAACGGGAGGTATCGCCCATATTCAGGGCGATCCAGGCGTCGGCATCCTCCAGCCTATAGGGATGGGGGAAGAGATTGGCCAGCCATTTCGATACATTATAATTATTCCCGAGGCGGACGAGGGCGTCCCGGTCATCCCGCCCGAAGGGGCGGATACCTATTCCATCGCCGCAGTCAAAACGCATTTCTTGTATCCTCTCCATGCCTTTTCCGCACGCAATGCCGGCCTAATGTCTACAACAAGACCACTTCACTCTCACCCTCCACCGGAAAGATCGATGAGGGCGATCGGGGGGTTAACAGTGTCGTTGCCCGATCGCGTGAATACCCCGGCCCCGGTGTGGCCGTGTTCACATCGTTATAACCGTCCTACCATGGCGGGGTTACTCGAATGGTAAAAATAGGGTGTGAGTTGACGACATAGTAGAGCGTGAACGCGTTTTAAACCTCCGGCAACAACGACGGAACAATTCAGTTTTTTTTTGAAATAATTGCTTGAAGCGGAGGGGGAAAACCATTATTATTGCGAAAGCTTAGCCAATGACCCCGGTTACTGGCCGACGCAAAAGCAATTGACAGCCTTTATCGCTGTACTATAATTGCCGCTTTGCCCGAAAAGCTTTTGGTAAAAATGAGGAATGCCTGAATATTTTCAGGCTTGAGGAGTTCCAGAAGGTTTTACCTGCCCCATGTGGGGCTATTATCACGTTGTATGAGAGAAAAAGGAGATGGAGATGCGTATTTTCTTGGCTATGGCCCTGGCCGCCAGCCTTTTCGTCGCCGCGGGCTGTTCCTGCGCGACCGGCACCTGTGGTGAACCCGTTTGCGACCCCTGCGGCACCACCGTCGTGGCTCCCGCCCCGGCCCCCGCCGCCGTCGTGAACTGCGATCCCTGCAGAGGCCTGTAAGTAACGGCTATTGCATCGCACGTATTGGGCACGGAACCTTCCACGGTTCCGTGCTTTTTTTGGCCCGCACGCGGGTGACAAAAAAAGCTCTACCCTCCGTTGTTACCACCATTTACTATCCTCGAGCCGCCCCCGGCCTTCTCCTCAACCGCTAAAAAAACCATGGGTAAAAGATTTTTACCTTTCATTTGCACACTTTACGGATAAAATTGACGCCAATTGTATCGCGTTGCCGCGAGAGAGCGTTTTTTAGAGATGACTGAGCCATAGTGGCGCGTTGCGGCTTATCCCGGTATAAACCACAGCGCCCCGACCAAGCTCACCCATTTTTTATAACGCTATAGTCGATAAATCGCGGAGATACATGAGGTTGGGGGGACGGGTCCGCCAAAGTGCCTCGCCGGCTGAAGAATATGGATCTCGCCCTGTTTGAGCTTACAGTACGGGTTTGGGATAACATGAGGTTTCCGTCGCTTACCGGCACATGGAAATAATATCATGCTAAAAGGTTTCTTGCTCTTCCCTGGACAGGGTGCTCAAATCGTGGGAATGGCCAAAGACTGCTACGAAGCAGGCGGCCACGCCGTCGCGTTGTTTGAGGAAGCAACAGAAATTCTCGGCTTCGACCTCGCCGACCTTACCTTCAACTCCGACCCCGAGACGCTGGCCAGAACCGAGAATTGCCAGCCAGCCCTCCTGGTTGCCAGCCTCGCCATCCTCGACACCCTGCGCGAACGCAAGCAATTCAAGGTATTGGGCGCCGCCGGCTTGTCGCTGGGCGAGTACACCGCCCTGACAGCGCTGGAAAGCATCGATTTCGCCGACGCGGTCCGGCTGGTCCGCAAGCGCGGCGAACTGATGGAAGAGGCCGGGCGCGGCCAGGACACCGGCATGGTCTCGGTCCTCGGTCTCGAGTCCGCCGCCATTGAAGAAATCTGCGCCAAGGTTACCGCCTCCGGCATCGGTCTGGTCGTTCCGGCCAATTACAACTGCCCAGGCCAGGTGGCGATTTCCGGCGCCCGCGCCGCGCTTGAAAAAGCATCGGAAGAATTGAAAGCCGCAGGTGCCCGCCGGGTCCTGCCGCTTAATGTCTCCGGCGCGTTCCATTCGCCCTTTATGGAACGGGCGCGCAAGGGCCTGGAGGCGGCGTTGGCCGAAGTATCGATGCGCAAGCCGATGGCCAAGTTTGTCAACAACGCCGACGCCGCTGTCATGACCGATCCCGAAGGCATCCGCGAAGCCTTGTCCCGGCAGGTGGTCGAGCCGGTACGGTGGGAACAGGCGTGCCGCCTTATCGTCGGTCAGGGCGACACCATGTTCTACGAAGTCGGTCCGGGCAAGGTCTGTGCCGGGCTGATGAAACGCATCGCGCCCGAGGCCACGGTGGTGACGGTCAACACCCTGGCCGATATCGAAGCGCTGCCGGACTAACGCTGTAACGAACAAGACGAACACTCAATCAGGTGGACGCAGACGGCCGCCGTCGCATTACTCCTCCATCTCCCCCACTCCCCTTCCGACCGGAAGGGGAGGTGGTGCGGGGGGTGAACAGGCGTGATACGACGGCGGCCGCCCAGGCATCCGCCCCTGTTATCCTACATAGAGCGACATACTCATTCACAAACGGAGGAGGAATCGATGCGCGGCAAGAACGCGATTATCACCGGTGGTGCGCGTGGTATAGGCGAGGCCATCGCCACTGTCCTGGCTAAAATGGGCGCAAATATCATCATCTGGGACGTGCTTGAAGACGGTGCCAAAGCCACCGCCGACAAGCTGGCCAAGGAGCACGGCATCAAGGCGGCCGGTTATGCCGTCGACGTCACCAAAGGTGAATCGGTCGACGCGGCTGTCCAGAAGGCGCAGGACGAGTTCGAATCCATCGACATTCTGATCAACAACGCCGGCATCACCCGTGACGGCCTGATCATCCGCATGAAGGAAGAGGACTGGGACGCGGTCCTGTCCATCAACCTGAAGGGCGTCTGGCAGTGCACGAAGTCGGTCGGCAAGGTCATGCTCAAGGCCCGCAAAGGCGCTATCGTCAACATCGCCTCGGTTGTCGGCGTGATGGGCAATGCCGGCCAGGCCAACTACTCCGCGTCGAAAGCCGGCGTCATCGGCCTGACCAAGACCTCGGCCAAGGAATTCGCCCCCCGTGGCGTCCGCGTCAACGCGGTTGCGCCCGGCTATATCCGCACCGCCATGACCGACAAGTTGACAGACGAACAGCGCGAACGCATGCAGGTACTGATTCCGCTGGGCGAACTCGGCACACCGGAAGACGTGGCCGACGCGGTCGCCTTCCTCGCCTCCAGCGCCGCCCGCTACATCACCGGCCAGACCATTAACGTCTGCGGCGGCATGGTCATGTAGGTCAGGCACCAAACACGGAAGTTCTATACCCGTTCTCGACCATCTCCCGAGACGGAACCATAGAGAAGGTCCAGCCGGCGCGGCTGGACCTTTTTAATTGAATGATAATGGTCTGAATTCTCCGCCTACATGAGGCAGGACAGGTCCAGGGGCGGCGAGACATATGGCGACGCTTTGCGGTAGGGCATGCCACCCTCATCCTGGGCGGTAAAACGGTAGAAGTAACTCTCGGCCGCGTCCAAACGGCGGAGGCGGCGCTCCACGGCCAGCTTCCCCAATAACTCTTCCATCTTTTTTCGCTTGTCCCGTTTGGCGTCAGCCTTATCGCCCGACGTATCCTTATCGTCATATTGACCCCGGGTCCAAAACGCGTTCCTCGATTCGTTCGCGAACCAATCAAGATGGGCGCTGCCGCCGGCGGTGCCGGAGTAGACGCCGTTTTCGTCAATGCGCATGGTGGTGAATGCGGGCGGGATTGTAAACTCGGTGCCCAGTTGGCGAACGATGAGATCCTGGACCTCCTGCTTGAAGTCCGAGTCGACCATCATCTTTTCAAATGCCTTGTCGTCGATGGTAATGGACATTAGGGCATTGGCCTGACTGGAATGGACCGGCACGGTGTCAATCCAGTCGTGGAACTCTTTCTTGAATGCGTCGAGAGCCTTACTGGCCGGTTCCGCCCTGACAGCGGCGGCTTCGACAAGGAATTGTTCGAAAAGATTACTCAGGCCGGTGTACTTGGTGTGACGGGGAAAGATGGCACTACTGTCGCCGCTGCCGATGATAGCAGAAAAAATGGGGTTGTCAGTCATGGTCATGTCCTCCTTGACCATGATTTCCAGCAAAGTTTATACCACAAACCACCAGTTACCATAAATACTGTATTACCAACAAAAATCGCCGCTTCCAGCCGGCATGGAAGAACCCCACTCGGCAGGAAGCGGCAAAAACTTCAGTCAATTTCCGGAAACTTTTTCTGGGTCCAGCGTTTTTAGAATTTTCGTGAATTTCTTAAAACCCGTCAATCCACTAAATCAACCGAATAAATCCGTTCCACCTTCAGCATCTCGTCACCACGAATTCGTTCGATAACTTCGGGCGGCACGGCCTCGCTGGTACCGATGACCATGGAAGCTTTCTTCAGCTTGTGGAGGAGGCCTACCTGCATGTTTTCGATATTGATGCCCATATCGCCCAGGATGGTGCCGACGCGGCCGATGACGCCGGGTTGGTCCGGGTAGCGAAGGAAAATCATGTGGTTGTCGAGGCGGACCTCGATGTCGGCGTCGTCAATCTGGATAAGGCGCTTGCGGCCGTCCTGATAAACTGTGCCGGCGAGGTGCGTCTCCTTGTTCAGCCCGTCCTGCTTGCCCCGGACGTAGATATCGACATGGTCGACGCGGGGGGTCTCGTTATGGCCGTCCGAGATAATGAGGTCTGCCTTGATGCCGCGCTGCTGAGCCAGATACATGGCATTGATATCGTTGACGCCTTCAAGGCCGTAGCGTTCAAGTATGCCTTTGACAGTCGAGTAGCGGAGCACACCGCAGTCCTTGTCGGCGAAAAACTTGCCGCCAACCCGAACCTCGACGTCGGTGACCGGCGCGTTGACGAGGTACGAGGCGATGCGGCCCATGGAGGCAGCCAGTTCGGCGTAGGCGCGCAGGGATTCGTCGGGCGAAAAAGTGACGTTGACGGCGTTCTGGATTTTGCCTTCGGAGAAATAGGCTATCACCTGCTCGGCCATCTGAATGCCGCAGCGCTCTTCCGCTTCTTCGGTAGATGCACCGAGGTGCGGCGTGATGGTGATGTCCTTGACCCCAACCAGCGGGCCGTCTGTCATCGGTTCCTTCGAGAACACGTCAATCCCCGCGGCCGCGATATGACCAGCCTTGACCGCGTCGGCCAGTGCCTGTTCGTCGATGATGCCGCCCCGGGCGCAATTGACAATGCGCGCGCCCTTCTTCATCATGGCGATGCGTTCGGCATTGAGGAGGTTACGGGTCTGATCGGTCAGCGGCACGTGGAAAGTGATGAAGTCAGCCTGCTTCAGGACATCCTCGACGTCGGCGTAAAGTTTGACATTCAATTCGTGGGCGCGTTCCTGCGGGAAGAACGGGTCGTAGGCGACGACGTTCATGCCTGCGGCCTGCATGACGCGGACGACGTGCTGGCCAATCTTGCCCATACCGACGACGCCAAGAGTCTTGTCGAACACCTCGGTGCCGACGAGCGACTTCTTTTCCCATTTGCCCTGCTGCATCAGGTGGTCGGCCCGGGCGGTGTTCCGGGCAGTGGCGAAGAGAAGGGCCAGGGTCTGTTCGGCAGCCGAGATGGTATTGCCGAAAGGGGTGTTCATGACAATGATGCCCCGCTCGGTAGCGGCTGGCTTGTCGATGTTGTCGGTGCCGACGCCGGCGCGGCCGATGATCTTCAGGCGCTGGCCGGCGGCCTCGATGGCCTTCCGGGTGACGGTGGTGGCGGAGCGGATGAGGAGGGCGTCGTAGGAGGCAATATTTGCGACCAGCTCGTCTTCGTCGAATTTACCGCGCAGGATGACGTTTTCTTCGCCAAAGTGCTTTTTCAGCAGCTCAATGCCGCCGCCCTTGATGTTGTCGGCAGCGACGATGGTGTAGGTGTTCATGGTGATGCCTTCCGTTCGATCCGTTTCATATATTCACAAACGCCGAATGCCATAGCGTGGACGCGTCCCCGCCTTGGCCCGGCTTAACCTCACGACCCTCGCCCGGTTCAATGTTTCCACCGCCGGGCTGACGGTTAAGGGGTGCAGATAGCCGAAAGCTGACGGCGCACCATCCACCCCCATACGTCACCCCGGCGTCATGACCTCCGCCGTGGGAAAGAACGGGCGGTTAAGCCGGGGCAAGGCGGGCGCTCAATTCGCTGCAGAGCGGGAATTCCTAACCAAAAAGATCGGGATACAAGTCCCGCCACTCAGGGTTACCCCGCTCAATCAATGCCAGTTTCCATTGACGCCGCCATCGCTTGATAAGTTTTTCCCGCGCGATAGCCTCGACCATTGTGCGGTGGAATTCATAATAGACCAGTAACATGGTACAGTTCTCTTTGGACCATCCCTCGCAAACCCCTTCCCGGTGCTGCCACGTCCGCACGGGGAGATTCGAGGTAACACCGACATACAACCGTTCATTTCGGCCCGAAGCCATGATATAAACGGCCGGCAGCTTGTCCATTAGTGCAGGTCGGGATACAGCGGATATTGCTTGCATAGGTCGCGGATCTGCGTGCGGAGCCCGGCCAGCGCCTTATCATCTTCGCGCTTTTCCAGCGCCTGGCAGATGATGTCCGCAATCGTCACCATCGCCGTCTCGTCCATGCCCCGGGACGTCATCGCCGGCGTGCCGACACGAATCCCCGACGGCCGCATCGGCGGCTGGGTGTCGAACGGAATCTGGTTCTTGTTGACAGTAATGTCCACCTTCGCCAGGGCGTCCTCGGCCTGCTGCCCGTTGATGCCCTTGGAGAACACGTCCACCAACATCAGGTGGTTGTCGGTGCCGCCGGAGACGATGCGGTATCCGTTCTTTTTGAACGCCTCCGCCATCGCCTTGGCGTTCTTCAACACCTGTTCCTGATAGCTCTTGAAACCAGGTTCGAGCGCTTCCTTGAACGCCACCGCCTTGGCGGCAATCACGTGCATGAGCGGGCCACCCTGCATGCCGGGGAAGACCGACGAATCGATCTTTTTCGCAAACTCGGCCTTCGACAGGATCAAACCGGAACGCGGGCCGCGCAGGGTCTTGTGGGTCGTCGTCGTCACGACGTCGGCGTGCGGGAACGGGTTCGGGTGCAATCCGACCGCGACCAAACCGGCGATGTGCGCCATGTCGACCAGGAAGAACGCACCGACCTCTTTGGCGATTTCACCCATGCGGGCAAAGTCGATGATGCGCGGATATGCCGACGCACCGGCGATAATCATGTTCGGCTTGAACTCGCGCGCCGTCTTCGCCATCGCGTCATAGTCAATCATTTCCGTTTCCGGTTTGGTGCCGTATGAGGCGACCTGGAACAACCGACCGGAGAAATTGATCTTATAGCCGTGGGTCAGGTGACCGCCCTGGGCCAAGTCCATCCCGAGGATTTTATCGCCCGGGTTGATAAGGGCCAGGTAGGCCGCCATGTTGGCCTGGCTGCCCGCGTGGGGCTGCACATTGGCGTGCTCGGCGCCGAACAGCTTTTTCGCCCGCTCGATAGCCAGATTCTCCGCCTTGTCCACCTCCACGCAGCCGCCGTAGTAGCGACGGCCGGGATAGCCTTCGGCATACTTGTTGGTGAGACACGAGCCTTGCGCCTCCAACACGGCGATGGACGGGAAGTTCTCGGAAGCGATAAGCTCCACCCCGTCACGCTGCCGGGCCAGTTCGGCATCCAAAATCGCAGCCACTTCGGGATCGGTCTGTTTGACGTGCTCGTTCATGCTGACTCCATAGATAAAAAGGTTACGCGCTATTGTACCGCCCAGCGCAGATATGCGTCGATAAACGCGTCGAGATCGCCGTCCAAAATCTTGTTGATATCGCCCGTTTCCACACTGGTGCGGACGTCCTTCACCAACTGGTACGGGTTCATGACATAGTTGCGGATCTGGCTTCCCCAGGCGTTGTCGTTCTTCGACGCGTTGTGGGCGCTCGCCTGCGCCGCCCGCGCCGCCTCTTCGCGCTGCTTCAGGCGCGACTTGAGGATTTTCATCGCCATGTCCTTGTTCGAATGCTGCGACCTCTCATTCTGCACCGCCACCACAATCCCGGTCGGCAGGTGGGTAATCCGCACCGCCGAATCGGTCTTGTTGACGTGCTGGCCACCCTTGCCGCCGGCACGGTAGGTGTCTATTTTCAAATCTTTTTCATCGATGACGATGTTGATGTCTTCCTGGTAGTCCGGCACCACATCCACCGCCGCGAACGAGGTCTCGCGCTTGCCCGAAAACGGACTGATACGCACCAATCGGTGCACGCCCATCTCGCCCCGCAGATACCCGTTCGCGAACGGACCGGTGACCCGCAATTCCACCCCCTTGATGCCGGCTTCGTCGCCGGGTTGGAAGTCGAGTTCCTCCACCTTCCAGCCACGCCGTTCGAAGAAGCGGAGGTACATTCGGAGAAGCATCTCGGCCCACTCGCACGCGTCCGCGCCGCCCGCGCCTGTGTGGATACTGAAGAAGCACGGTTCGCGGTCGTGCGGTCGCGACAGCAGGGCCATCAGTTCCAGCGACTTCAGGTCTTCCTGCAGCTTGAGCGCGTCCGCGCCAACTTCCTGCAAACCATCGGTGTCGCCCTCGGCCTCGAGCATCTCGAACAATTCGCTACAGTCAGCCGCCTTACCCTGCACGTCGCGGAGCGGTTCGACAATGGCCCGGAGGGATTTCAATTCCTCCACGTCCTTGCGCGCCGATTCCTGGTTATTCCAGAAGTCGGGGCTGGCCATGCGCTCTTCCACCTCGGCCATGCGGACAGCCTTGTCGGCCGCGCCGAGGGATTTCTCCAGGGTGGCGACGCGCTGATTGACATCGTCTATGACGCCGCGTATTTCACTTGTTTCCATAGGGGTCTTTTCGGTCTATTGAGTCCACTACTATGCTGTGCGCGGTTTGACTTTTTTCAGGCGGCGGATTATGTCCTTGGCCAGGACGGTCGTGTCTTCCTGAAAGGCGAAGTCGCGGACCATATATTTACAGCTTCGGGACAACATGATGTTGACGCCGTGTTCCGCACCGGGCCGGAAATCGGTCCGCACCCCGACGACGGGGATATCTTTCGCATAGGCATAACCCACTTCCCACGCCGTACCGGAATCGACCTCCGCGCCGTCGAGGATAGCCACCACCGCGTCGGCCGAGTCCACCCCGTTGACGCACATCTTGAACAACTGGCCGTATTGCTTATCGTCGTTGTATTTGCCCGACGGCTTGAAGTCCTGCGGCAACACCACCTCCAGCCCCGGCATGGCCACGTCCAGCGCCTCCGCCAACATACGGTTCCACTTGCGCTCGATTTGAGTAAACAGGGAGGCGGCGAGGTATATGCGCATGAAGCTCCTCCGGCCGAGGCCAGTTCTATTCGAAAAATACCAGCGCCTCTTCGGCGTACAGGTTGTCGTTTTCTTCAAAACGGCTGCTGACGCCGTTCTTGAGCACGTGGATATCGATAATATTCATGCCGATCTCGTCCGCGTAGTCGAGGAAATCGCGTATCGTGAATAGGTGAATATTCGGCGTCTGGTACCAGCGATGCGGCAGCCACCCCGTTACCGGCATCCGCCCGCGCACGGCCAAATCAAGCCGCACTTTCCAAAAACCGAAGTTCGGAAAGGTGACAATGCCCCTTCCGCCGACACGGCGCATTTCGGCAATGATGGTGTCGGGACGCCGCAATGTCTGAAGCGTTTCCTCGAGGATGACGTAGTCGAAGCTCGCGTCGGGGAACACCGACAGGCCCAGGTCCAGGTCGGCCTGGATGACCGGCACGCCTTTTTCCACACACACTTCGACATTGCCCGCATCCAATTCCACACCCTGCACGCGTGCGTTCTTCTCCCGCGTCAACCGCGCGAGAAGATTGCCTTCGCCGCAGCCGAGATCGAGGACCGACGCGCCTTCCGGCACCAGGTCGGCGATAAGCTCGTACTGCCAGTCGGCATTGCCTTCGGGTCGCTCTTCGGACGTGCCGACGCCGCCCAGGAAATTCCGCCCCTGGTGGAGGAGGAACTCGAGGAGCGCCGGATCGACCTTGCGCCCTATAAGGCGAAGAAGGGCGGAAAGCTCGCCCTTTTCCACCCCGCCCGCAAAGTGTGACTCCTGCATGGTTACAACCTTATCAGGGCCGATGCCCAGGTCATTCCCCCGCCGAAGGCGACGAGGCAAATGAGGTCGCCCTTCACTATTTTCTGTTCGCGCTTGGCCTGGTCCAGAGCCATCGGGATGGTCGCGCCCGAGGTGTTGCCGTATTGGTCCAGGTTGACAAAGACCTTGTCCAGCGGAATGCTCAGGTGCTTGGCGGCGCTCTCGATAATACGCGCATTCATCTGGTGCGGAATAATCATCTTGATGTCTTCAGCCGACAAGCCGTGACGCTGCAGGGACTCGTTCACCAGTATGACGATCTTGGAAATCGCGTTCTTGTAGACGGCGCGGCCGTTCAGCTTGGTGTACTGCAGGTGCTGATCGATAGTCTCGTGGCTGACTGGTATCTTCGAACCGCTTGACGGCAGAATCATCAGATCGCCGCCCGAGCCGTCCGCCGCCAGGTGGGTGTCGATAATGCCCTGCTCCGAATCGGGAACAGCCGATAGCACCGCCGCCCCGGCGCCGTCGCCGAAGAGGATGCAGGTGCCGCGGTCGGTATAGTCGGTAATGCGGGTGAGCGTTTCCGCCCCGATGACCAGGACGTGGTTGGCCGCGCCGGCGGCGACGAGTGTACGGCCGACCGACAGGCCATAAACGAAACCGGAGCACGCCGCCAAGATATCGAAGGACGGCACGTGGCGGCAGCCAAGTTTGTCCTGCACCAGGCAGGCGGTGGCGGGGAAAATGTAGTCAGGCGTGACGGTGGCGACGATGATCTGGTCGATGTCGTTCGGAGTCAGGCCGGCGTCGGCGATAGCGATTTTCGATGCTTCGACAGCGAGGTCGCTCGTCGCCTGTTCGGGCGCGGCCATGCGGCGCTCAATAATGCCGGTGCGCTGGCGAATCCACTCGTCGTTGGTGTCGACCAGGGATTCGAGATATTCGTTGGTGATGACCTTGTCGGGAACATACCTGCCGGTGCCGGTGATGTTCACATGGCGTAATGTGTTTAGTTTCATATATTTCCCTTCACCCATGCGTCCCCAATGCGGTAGTGGCCAACCAGCCCCCACCGGATGCATAAAACCATAACTGCCGTCCGCGACGCATCGGGGACGGCAAGAATGAATAATGGTATAACAGCTCCCCTATCATGTCCATACAAAAGGCGGCGTTTCCGGACGGAGTTGTCCGGGGATGTAGTACCTTGAACATAACATGAGCGTTACCAGAATTTTAGTGTCTCCAGAACTCCCAGTCCATGCGCCATAATGAGGAGCGTGACCGCGTTATGGAGACAGTGGACCAGCACCCCGCACCATAGGGATCCGGTTACCAGCCTTACAGCACCGAAGAAGACGCCAAGAAAGCCCAGCGGAAGCAGCAGTTCAAGGCTGAAATGGTAGAGACCGAACAGGAGGCCGGTCCAAACCAGAGCCCAAAAGACGCCGACGGTCCGCCGGTAGGCGTCGAGACCGACGCCCCGGAAGGCGAGTTCTTCCATAAACGGCCCCGCGATAACAGTGAAGAATATGAGCAGCACCCGCACCGGCGTTTGGAGGATATCCTCGAAGATAAGGACCATCACATCCTGCGGTTGCGGCGTGTAGACCCACCCCAGGGCGTCGTGGAGGCGAACCATGAGGATGCGGTTCAGGCTGTTGCAATAAAGGAGAATCGGATAAAAGGCGGCATAGGCGACGATGGACACAGGCCACGCCCACCAGCGTCCGGCGTTGGCAATGCCGGTCTCCGGCCAGGCGTTACGCCGGTCGCGAATAAGCCAGGCGAGGTAAAGGAAGAGCACGACCTTGCTGCCAAGAATTGCCAGAACGTAGTGGTCCACCTCGGCGAAGAAGCCGATGGCGAGAAGCAGGCGCAGCAGAACGATAAGGATAATGTCGACGAGGAAGAAGCGGATAAGATCCCGCGTCTGGAATCCGGAGTCGGCGGGATTTTCTTGTGGCAGTGAGTATCTGGGCACGCGTTTTCCCTGACCTGGGTGAATAATCGGTATGGGTATTGTCCCGTCTTTCCCCCCGGAGTCAAGCCCGCGTCCGTCAGGCTGCCATTACAAAAGAACCGCCGCACCGGGCGGCGGTTCTGTCGTATACATGATTTGCCAGCGCTGCGTTAAAAAACAAATGCCCGAGGGAATACAATCATGACCATCAAGATAAGGATAATGAGCATGATAAATGGAACCACCGCCCGGCTGATTTTGACCAACCCAATCTTCGCTATGCCGGCGGTGACATACAGGTTCAATCCGACCGGCGGAGTCAGTACGCCGATGGAGAGATTAACCGCCAGCATGACGCCGAACACCACCGGGTCGACCTTCAGTGCCAACGCGGCAGGCAACAGCACCGGCGTGGTGATGGTCAAGGCCGACACCGCATCCAGGAACATGCCGAGGATGATCATCAGGATGTTGACGACGATCAGGAAGGTCACCGCTCCGGCCGACTGTTCGACAATCATCCGGGACACCATCTGCGGAATACGCTGCATGGTGAGAATCCACGACAGGTACGACGCCACCGCCATCACCATGAGGATCATCGCGCTCGATTTTGCCGCGCGCAGGAATATGGCGGGAATATCCGGAATTTTTATTTCGCGGTAAACAATCACGCCAATGAAAAAAGCGTACGCTACCGCCACCACGCCCGCTTCCGTGGGAGTGAAAATGCCGCTCAGGATGCCGCCCATGATGATCACCGGCAACAGCAGAGTCAGGAAGGCGCGCGCAAAAGCGACGACGAATTCCTTCAACGTCGGCACGCTCTCGGCAGGGTAGTTGTTCTTTTTAGCATGGATGTAATTGTAGCCCATAAACAACGCGCCCATCAACAAGCCCGGTATATAGCCGGCCGCGAACAACTTGGTGATGGATTGCTGGGCAATGACGCCATAGATGATAAGAGGAATACTCGGCGGGATGATTGGACCGATAGCTCCGGATGAGGCCACCAGTGCGGCTGCGTAGTCCTTCCGATACCCGCGCTGCACCATCTCGGGAATCATCACCATGCCAATCATCGCGGCCGAGGCCGAAGCAGAACCGAGGATGGCGGCGATAAGCATGGACGACAGGACTGTCGTGAAGCCAAGCCCGCCATGAATCCAACCCAGCGTCTTTTGCGCAAACCCGACCAGCCGCCGCGACAAGCCGCCGGTATTCATCAACTCGCCCGCCAGCATGAAAAAGGGGATGGCCATCAGGGTGAAGTTGTCCATGCCGGTGAACATCTTCTGGAAGATCATGATAAAGTCGACACTCTGGTACTCGAGAATCCACAACAGGAGCGAACTCAGGCCAAGCGAGATGAAAATCGGCACGCCGATGGCTAAAAGGACGGCCAGGGCGATAAGGAAGGCGATCATCCGGCCACCTCCTCTCCACCGCCCGGGCCAGGCATGAAAATTTCGAGGATGTGTTTCACCGTGAGCAAAATCATGAGAACCATGCTGACGGGAATGGCGATATAGACGTTGGCCATGACAATGCCGTTCGCGGGCGAGCGCTGCATGGCTGTGGTCGGGACAAACTCCCACGCGCCCAGCACGATGCATACGCAGAATACGAGCACGCACATGCAATTCACCAGCCGTATCGCCTTTGCCGCCCTGCCGCGCAGGTTCATGACCAACACGTCGACGATGATGTGGCCCTTCTCCGCGTAGGTGATGACAGACGCCAGGTAAATCAGCCACACCAGGGTGAACCGGGACAACTCCTCGCTCCAGGTGAGGGAGTTGTTGGTGAAATAGCGGGTAAAGACCTGCGCCAGGACCAAAATCGACATAAAAGCGAAAAGGACGACCACCAGAAATTGCAGGACTTTTTTCACAACGGCTTCGACTTTACTCACGGTGTTGAGGATCGACATCGCTGCTCCTCCAGAGAATCATTCCATGCCGCGAATCTGCTCCACGACTTCCCGGTATTGGGGATATTCCTTAAAGAAGTCTTCATACACCGGCGTAACTGCCGCCCTGAACTCGGTCAGGTCGGGGGTGGTGATTTCCATTCCGGCGTCGATGCAGGCCTGCTTGCTCTCGCTGGTCTGTTCGCGGAACAATTTCCGCTGGTAGACGCTCGCTTCGGCCGATGCCTTGCGGATCATGTCTTGGGTGGCGTCGTCCAGGGTATTCCACCATTTCGCCGAAGCGAGGATGACAAAGCATCCCCACATGTGGCTGGTCTCGGCCAGATACTTCTGCACTTCGAAAAAGCGTTGTGCCGGCAGTGTGTTGTACGCGTTCTCCTGGCCGTCGACCACGCCCTGCTGTAGCGCGCTGTAGAGTTCGGCAAAGGAAAGCGGCGTAACATTCGCACCGAGGGCGCGCAGAATCGCCACCGATATCGGCGCTTCCGGGGTGCGGATCTTCAGACCCTGGAGATCCTTCAATTCGTTGATAGGCTGCTTGGAATTCGAAATCATGCGGAAGCCATTTTCGAAATAGCCGAGCGGAATCAATCCCTTGGCAGGCAGATCCTTCAGCACGTCCAGGCCGACCGACCCGTCCAACACCATGTCGACGTGTTTCTCGTCCCTAAACAGGTAGGGGAGGTCGAGGATATTGATAGCCGGGTCGATTGAGCCAAGCACCGGGCTGATATAGGCCATCTGGAGAATACCGGCCTGCATCTGTTCCATCAGGTCGCGTTCGCCGCCGAGCTGCGAATTGTCGAACACATTCACGGTGATGGCCTCGCCGGCCAACTCCTTGAGGACGGGGATGAATTTTTCGTTGATGGCGCGGATGGTGGGATAGGTGTCGGCGTGCACACCGCCGAAGCCAATCTTCACCTGGCCCGCCTGAGCCGCGCCACACAGCAGGAGAGTCAACGCTACTGCAACCAGGATGTTTTTCGTGCGCATACTGTTCTCCTCAAATTATCATAGTGAAAAAACCATCGCCCGCCCTGCGTGCGATTAAGGGATTACTTTGTCTTGAACAGTTCCTCCATTTCCCGGCGGAGCGTGACGGCGGGGCTGGAGGTGGGCATGTCGACGTCGGTCCACTTCACCGGATCGCCAGCCTTGACCGGTTTCGTTAGTTTGATGTTGTTGCAAAGCCCGAGAGGCACGCCGCCGCAGGCGAGGGAGTCGGTGGCGGTCATCAATTTACCGTAGACGCAGTAGCCGCCTTCACCGTCCAGCATCTCGCCGACGGCGAGGTCGCGCTTGGCGGTCGCGACAACGTCGCCCGTGAAATCGACCGGGTAGCCGGTGGCTTCGCCCCGGGTGGCGATGGCGGCGACGCTGATCCCGAGCTCAAGACCGATCATGTGGTATGGGCGATAGAGTGCGGTGTAGACGCCGGAGTCGTCCGTCATCATGCCGTATTCGAAATAGCAGTTTTGCATGTATTCGGAATCACCCTTCAGGACCACATAGATGCCGAAGCGAAGATCGCGGTACACCGGCCTGCCGTCCCGCTCGACGCTGGAGACGACTTCCACCTGGCCCGAGAACGGCAACAGCCCGCCATCGGCGACCGGTTTGAGGATGCGGGGCAAATCATCCGCGCCGCAGGGCGGGAACTGCAGGCCGGCCGGATTGACCTTCAGGCCGGTGGCGTTGGCGACAGCCGCCATTTCGAGCGCCGACTTGGTGCCGTCCAGGAACGAGTTGAACATCTTCGGATTCATGCCGCCACGGTCTGCCTGTTCCTGGGTCAAGCCGTAGTATTTCCACACCGTGTCCGGGGTGGAGGCATGGTAGGCGGGCAGATATTTGGTGCCTTTGCCGGCGGCGACCACTTCGAACCCGGCGGTTCTGGCCCAGTCGACCATATCGCAGATCATCGCCGGCTGGTCGCCGTAGGCGAGGGAGTAAATGATGCCGGCCTCCTTTGCCTTACGGGCAAGGAGCGGTCCGGCGACGGCGTCGGCCTCGACATTGACCATGATGATATGTTTCTTGTGTTCGCAGCAGGAGAGCACATGGGCGATGCCGATCTCGGGATTGCCGGTGGCTTCGATAATGACGTCGACAAAGGGCGAGGCGATGAGTTTGGCCGAGTCCTCGATCAGGCAGGTTTTCCCCGACTTGGCGGCGTCTTCAATACTCGGAGCGGAAATCTCCTCCTCAGTCCAGGTCGCCCGCTTGAATGAGGCGATAGCGCGCGGCCGCGCGATGTCGGCGACACCGGTGAGGTGAACGCCGGGGATTTTCCTGACTTGGGCCAGGAACATGGTGGCAAATTTGCCCGCGCCGATAAGGCCGACGCGGATGGGGTTGCCTTTGGCCGCCCGTTCCCGGAGTAACGCATACATGTTCATGAACATCTCCTTCGTTGACTGGTGAATGAGACAAGGAACCCGCGACGAACCGGCCAAGAGGTCTGGATCGCGTGTGAGGTACGGTTTTTGTTGTGGAAATCCCAAAAATGCAGGACGGCGGGCGCTTACCCGTCGGTGACAGTATCGTACTTTTTAATAAAGCCGCTCACGTCCTCGAGGTGGGTGACGATAGCGTTGCGACTCTTTTCACCATCGCCGGTTCGCAAAGCGGCGATGATGGCGCGATGGTGATCCCGGGCGCTGTCCTGGACCTCGCTATGCAGGAATAATTGATCGATAAGCGAAAACAGCAACTTGAGGGACATTGTATAGACGCGGATAAGAAGAGGGTTGCGCGTGCACTGGACCAGATGTTCGTGGAACTTGACGTCGAACTCCGCCTTTTCCTCGTGGGTCTGCGCGTTTTCGAACCGTTCGGTATAATACTCGAGAATGTCGAGATCCTCGGGCGTGATGTTCGCAAGGATATGTTTAACGCTCCCGGCTTCAAACACCTCGCGCATTTGCATAAGGTCGACGAAATTCTGGACGTTGGCGACGTTGGTGAAGCCAAGAAAATCAAAGACGTTTTCGACAAATTTATCGGTGATAAACGTCCCCTCCCCCTGCCTGGCCTCGACAATGCCATAGGCGGAGAGGATGCTGATCGCTTCACGGAGAGACGATCGGCCCGCGCCCATCATTTCGGCCAGTTCGCGTTCGGGCGGAAGCCTATCCCCGATCTTGAACTTGCCTTCGGCGAGGGCGTTCTTGAACAACTCAACGATTTGGAGAGAGCGGGAGGTCTTTTTCACCTCACCGATTGAAAATGCATCCATAGCCATCCTGAACGACGGGAAAAGGAGAGGTACCATCACAATGGTCTGATGATCGTATTTTACGATCTATTTTTGCTTATGCAAGTGGGTCGGGTAAAAAAGTGGTGTTTACGGCAACGCTGGTACCTGGTTGGGCATTCAGGGCTGGTTGGGATGGGTACTCCGGGTGGGAACGGCAAATCACGCGTGGACTGGGGTGTTTTTTCTTGACCGGTAGGGATTATTTCGTAAAGTAAGCCTCTTACGTTTTTACACCCATCAGTACCATCATTTCACGAGGCGGCGTAGCCAAGCGGTAAGGCAATGGTTTGCAAAACCATCATTCTCCAGTTCGATTCTGGACGCCGCCTCCAATTTTACCATCAACACTACCACAACTGTTGCCGCTCGCCGACTCTGCCTAGTGCGGTTATTCGCTCAGTTCCAATTATGACGGCTTAGCCGCCTCCACTACCCTTTCTCCATTTTCATCGCCATCTTTATCGGTTACCCGTTTATTTCGAACAAACATGCCGTCCTCCTCGAGGCTGGCTGCCCGATATTGCTTAACCTTCCGACGCATCTTTCCATAATAAAACCATCCAACGCCCTTCATCGCAATACCAATACCTGACCATAAACTTTTACCATCAAATCGACATTTTAAAAGTTATAGCATCAAAATCTCTTATTATTAAGGAGTTATGGATTTATCTGGCTATCGAAGTTTTATAATTTCATCAAAATATGAATAATTACTTGCAGAGGCCCTTGGCTTGAGGTACAATAATAGCATCACGAACCAAAGCATTCTTTCACTCTCTCACACGCAGGCTTTTGCCTCCACATTGCCCTCTTAAGTTACTCAAGAGCTAAATCCATTGCGTTTCGTTTACTATCGGATTGGCACCTTCTTGGTATGGCGCGGTTGGAGCGGAGATCATTGGCGTGAACAAGGGTAATCTTCCCAAGCAAATCTTTCCCCGGCTCCGTCTTGTCCTGCCTTCCCTCGCGAAGGCGGAACGCAAAGCCGCCGAATTTATCCTCGCCAATCAGGAAACCGCCCGTACCCTCAACCTGAGCGATCTCGCCGACAGTTCCGGCTGCAGCCAGGCTGCCATCGTCAGGCTCTGCAAAGCAATCGGCCTGAACGGTTTCAAACAGCTTAAAGTTGAATTGAACCGCTCGTCAGGAAACGACGGCGAACTATTCCCCGATTCCAACACCGGCGAAACCACCGACGCCAGCGGCTCGTCACGGCCCGGTATGTCGGAAGTTCTCAAGGAAGTCTTCGGCTACAACGTCCGTAGCCTGCAAGACACCTTCGCCCTCTATACCGATCAATATGAGCGCGCCCTGGATGCCATTCTGACTGCGCGGCAGTTGGCGTTCTTTGCGATCGGGAACGCCTCTATGCCGTGCCAATACGCCTACATGATGTTCAGGCGCATGGGCTATCTCTGCTGCGCCGACATCGACCCCGACATCCAGATGCTGGACGCCGCGACGCTCCGGAAGGGCGATGTCGCCATTGCCGTCTCGCATACCGGCCAGACCCGGCACGTGGTGGCTGCGACGGAAGTCGCCCACGCCAACGGCGCGACCACCATATGTATTACGAAAAACGCCAAATCGCCCCTGACCAAGGTCTGCGATATCCACCTCTTCACCGCCACCGTCGATTCCTCTATCCATATGGAACTGGTGGCGCGCCGCATTGCCGAATACGCCATTATCGAAGCGTTCTACCATGCCATCCGCGCTATCCGCCCGGAAACGGAGCAAATGGTGAACGAAGGCTCATTGGCCATGCGAGTCAACAAATTGCCCGGGTTTACCCGGATGAACGGTATCGACGGGTAACGCGGGTTACCCGGTGAATTTGCACCGAAAACTCCTCTCCGCTGCGGATGCAGGCCCATAGGGCGGCTGCGAGGGTGTATTGCGGGATAAGGATTTCTAACGCTGTAGGCCGGGCTGTGCCGGTCTGCAACAAGAGGATGGAAGAAAGGGAAGACATGAAAAAGTTCGTGACAATGGCGCTCGCCGCCACTCTGTGTCTCGCTGTCGCCGCCAGAGCGGCCGACCGCGTCACCACCAAACCGGACGGGAAGCAGATTAAGATCTCCTGGATCGGCAAGACCCTGAACAACCCCTGGTGGATCGCCTGCGCCGATGCCGCCATCGCCGAAGCCAAGACCCTTGGCGTCGAGATGCAGGTAGCCCTGCCGCAGGAAGAAGTCGACCTCGAGAAACAGGTCACCATGGTCGAGTCCGCCATTGAACAGGGCGTCGACGCCATCATCATTTCGGCCGCCAGCTCCGACGGCATCATTCCCGCCATTCGCGCCGCCCGCGACGCCGGCATCAAGATCATCAACTTCGACACCCGCATCTCCGACCCGAAGATGTATGACGCCTACGTCGGCGCCAACGACGTCGAAGGCGCGTACAAGGCCGGCATCTACATGTGCGAAAAGATCGGCGGCCAGGGCAAGGTCGGCCTCATCACCGGTCTCCTCGCCCAGTCCACCGGCGTTGACCGCCGCAAGGGCTTCCTCGACGCCGTCGCCAAGTATCCCGGCGTCACCGTGGTCGAAAACACCGCCGAATGGCGTTCCGACCTCGCCGCCAACGTCACCACCAACATGCTCACCGCCAACCCCGACATCAAGGGCATCTTCGCCTCGAACGACCAGATGGCGGTCGGCATGGTCAGCGCTGTCAAGACCGACGGCATCAACCCCAAGGACATGGTTCTCATCGGCTATGACGGCATCCTCGACGCCGTCGACATGATGCTCAAGGGCGACATGGCGGCCGACGTCGCGCTTCCCTTCAAGGAAGAGGGCGAAATCGGCGTCCGCATGGCGGTCGCGCTGGTCCTGAACGACAACTACGTCTATGACCGCGAACTGATCTGCGACGGCCCGCTCGTCACCGTCGAAAACGAAGAAAACACCGACATGACGATCTACGAATACGTCACCAAGTTCTACCCCCTGCGCGGCGTCACCGCCAAGGGCTACTAAGCTACCAAGAAGCCGCACGTCCGGCGAGACACATGAACCGGACCCAAAGCACGAGCACTTCCACGAAACCGGGGAGGGGTTGACTCCCTTCCCCGGCTTTTTTTTTGCAGGCACAAGTGGAGGCGTTGCCGCGCATCCACGGAGAAAGAGCCACTATGTCTACCCATAATTCCGAACCGCTGCTGGCGATCAGGCACGTCAACAAGCAGTATCCCGGCGTCAAGGCGCTGGACGATGTCACCCTCGAGATGAACGCCGGCGAGGTGATGGCCCTCCTTGGCGAAAACGGGGCGGGCAAGTCCACCCTCGTGAAGGTCCTCAGCGGCGCAATTTCGCGCGACAGCGGCGAGGTGCTCTTGGGCGGCCGTGCGCTCCCCATGGATAACACGCCCCTGACCGCGCGCGCCTTCGGCATTGCCATCATCTATCAGGAATTGAGCCTGCTGCCGCAGCTCGATGTCGCCGAAAACATTTTCCTGACCCACGAGCCGACCAGCTTCGGTTCACTCATCGATTACAAAAAAATGCACGAGTTGGCCCGGGCGCAGTTGGATAAGCTCGAAGCCAGTTACATCGACACCCACGCCAAGGTCGAGACATTGTCCCTGCCCGAGCGGCAACTGGTCGAAATCGCCAAAGCCCTGGCAATCGACTGCCGCGTCATCATCATGGACGAGCCGACCACCTCCCTCACCTGGGAGGAAACGGATCACCTGTTCGAGATGGTCCGCAGGCTCAAATCACAGAACGTCGCCGTTGTCTATATTTCCCACCGCATGGACGAGGTGTTCCAGATTTCCGACACCGTCGCCGTTATGCGTGACGGCCGCCTCATCGACAAGGTCATGACGAAGGACACCGACTCCGTCAAGGTGGTGGAGATGATGACGGGCAAACTGCTCGAACACAAGGACCGCCGTCCCGAAGACTGCACAGTCATCTACGACGACGCCCATGTGGTCATGGAGGTCAAGGACGCCACCGACGGCAAGAAGATCAAGGACGCCTCCTTCAAGGTCTATGCCCACGAGGTGCTCGGCTTTGCCGGACTCGTCGGCGCGCAGCGGACCGAACTGGCGCGCGCCATCTTCGGAGCCGACCGTCTGGTCCATGGCGAGGTGACGGTGAGCGGACGGCGCATCTTCAACCGCACCCCGACCGACTCCATCCGCAACCACATCGGCTATCTTAGCGAAAACCGCAAGGAAGAGGGCCTCAACCTGGGCATGACCCTTGAGGAAAACGTCGTCCTTATCGACATGTCGAAGGTCAGCCGGCGCGGCTATCTTTCGCGTTCCAAAATAACCGAAATCTTCGAAAACTACCGGGCCTCGACCCGGATCAAAGGCACCGGCAAACAACTCGTCTCCAGCCTGTCCGGCGGCAACCAGCAGAAGGTGGCTATCTCAAAATGGCTGCACTCGGGTTGCAGCCTGCTCATCTTCGACGAGCCGACGCGCGGCATCGACGTCGCCGCCAAGGCCGAAATTTACGCCATCATCAGAAAGTTCGCCGAAGAGCAGGTGGCGGCCATTGTCATATCGTCCGACGTCCGGGAATTGGCCGACGTCTGCGACCGGGTGCTGGTCATGTCCCGCGGGGAGATAGTGCATGAGATCATGCCGGAGGGGATCAGCCAGGAAAACATACTTCACAGCATCGTGAACAAAGGCGGGAAAAAATCCAATGGATAAGACAGCGGAAAAAAAGCAGAGCATCGGCTCGCTTCTCATCGGTAAGTTCGGCGTTATCGCCGGCCTGTTCGTCCTGTGCTTTATCTTCAGCATGTTGTCGAGCGTGTTCCTGGCTCCGGGCAATATCCGGAACATCCTCATTCAGGCCGGTACCAACTCCATCATCGCCGCCGGCATGACCTTCGTCATTCTCGCCGCCGGCATCGACCTGTCGGTCGGCTCCATCGTCGCCCTGTCCTCGGTTCTCGGCGCGAGCATTATGAAGTCCACCGGCAACGTCGTCCTCGGCATCGCGGTCGCCTTGGCGGTTGGCGCATTTCTGGGATTCTTCAACGGCGTTATAATCGCCTATCTGGATTTCCCGCCATTCATCGTCACCCTGTCGACCATGTGGCTGTATCGAGGGTCGGCCTACGTCTTTACCGGCGGCCAGGCCATCGTCAACCTGCCGGACGGCAATATGACCCTGGCTTTGGGGCGCTTTATCGGCATCCCCTATATCGTCTGGCTTATCATCATCGTCTATATAGTATGTTTTATTGTATTGGCGCGGATGACCTTCGGCCGCAAAGTCTATGCCGTCGGCGACAATGCCGAATCGGCGCGCCTGTCCGGCATCAACGTCAAGGCGGTGCGGGCCATTGTCTTCACGATTTCCGGATTCCTGGCTGCGGTGGGCGGCGTTATCCTTATGTCCAGGCTTAACTCCGGGCAACCCATCGCAGGGCAGAGTTTTGAAATGACCGCCATCGCGGCGGCGGTTATCGGCGGCACCAGTTTGACCAAAGGCGGCGTCGGCTCCATCGGCGGCACGCTTATTGGCGCGCTGTTCATCTCCGCCCTGATGAACGGGCTTATCATCCTCAACGTCAGCGCCTTCTGGCAACAGGTGGTTATGGGCATCGTCGTCCTGATCGCCATCGGCATCGACCGTTACCGGAAGACACTCAGTAATTCATAAGCAGGAGAAATAGCATGGAAAAGCTAGACAACATCCCCGAAAAGATGAACGCGGTCATGTGCTGTGGTCCCAAGGATTATCAATACCAGCAGGTGCCGGTGCCGAGCGTGGGCGAGGACGACATCCTGGTCAAAGTCGAAGCCTGCGGCATTTGCGCCGGCGACGTCAAATCGTGGCGCGGCGCGGCTATGTTCTGGGGCGATGAAAACCAGCCCCGCTGGAACGACGCCCCCTGCGTCGCCGGGCATGAATTCATCGGCCGCGTCGCGGCGATTGGCTCCCGCGCGAAAGAGAAGCACGGCCTCAACCTGGGCGACCGCGCCATCGCCGAGCAGATCGTGCCGTGTTGGGAATGCCGCTACTGCAAGGGCGGCGAATACTGGATGTGCGAAGAAGCCCACATCCACGGCCACCAGAAGAACGTCGCCGACGGCGGCATGGCCGAATTCATCCGCTTCGGCAAAAACGACGTTGTCCACAAGGTCTCTGGCGATCTCAAGCCCGAGCACGCCGCGATGATCGAGCCGCTGTCGTGCTCGGTCCACACGGTGAGCCGGGCGCAGATCCAGTTCTCCGATGTCGTCGTCATCGCCGGACTCGGCCCCATCGGCCTGTGCAAGCTCCAACTCGCCAAACTGAAAAATCCCAAGCTGCTTATCGCCGTCGACGCGAAACCGATGCGGCTCGAGCTGGCGAAAGAGCTGGGGGCTGACGTCGCCATCAACTTTACCGAACAGGACGCGGTAGCCGAAGTTATGAAGCTGACGAATGGCTACGGCTGCGACGTCTATATCCACAACTCCGGCCATCCCTCTGGGGTGGTGCAGGGTTTGAAGATGGTCAGGAAGCGCGGTCGCTTTATCGAGTTCAGCGTCTTCTCGAGTGAGACGAGTGTGGACTGGTCCGTCATTGGCGACCGCAAGGAACTTGACGTTTTCGGCTCGCACATCAGCGGTCTGGACGGCTATCCCGTAGCTATCGATTTCCTGGAAAAAGGCATTATCAAGGTCGATAAAATCGTTACCCACGTGCACCCGCTCGCCAATTGGGAAGAAGCGTTCAACCAGGCCGAACGTGGCGCGGATTCCATCAAGGTGGTTTTGAAGCCGTAGTCAATGGCAGCGGCGCATACCGTCTTCATTACGCAACGCAACGGGCAATCCCTATTCGGGGATTGCCCGTTTTATTTGCGATCGGTATCAAAACGCCACTCCGTTTACCACGACAAAAAAAGTGGCGATTATTATCGTTACAGTGACAAGAATTACGCCGCTAACCATAGCGTCGTCAATTGCGACGGATGAAAGAACCGACAAGAAAAGGCCAATCCGCCATCATTTCAGCATCGTTGTCAAACCCAAGCGCGCAATAACGATAGACATAATATCCGCATTCTGTTGCACCCTAATTTGGTAAAATTTTCATCCCGTTTTCTTGACAAAGCCATTTTCGTGCGGTAAAGTAAATGCATAAGTCATCTGATGACTACGTATGATGACTTATCACCCAGAGATCTTTGCCCTCATCACCGGAAACACCGTCCTCCCCTCCCCGACCGCCGGGATAGCCGCCAGGCTGTCACCAGAGCGCCGCCGTTGCCGCCACCGCCACCCAGGAGACAGGTATGAAAAGCGCCGAACTTCGCAAACTCGCCCCAGAGTTGGATCCGCTGTGCATCGGCATGGGTTGGACCGACTCCGATCTCCAAAAGCCGCGCGTCATTGTCGAAAGCACCTTCGGGGACAGCCACCCGGGCAGCGCCCACTTGATGTCGCTGGTCGATGCGGCTTGCCGCGGTATCAGGGCCTCGGGCGGGACACCGGCCCGCTACTTCGCCACCGACATCTGCGACGGCATGGCGCAGGGGCACGACGGCATTAATTATTCCCTGGCGTCCCGAGACACCATCGCCAACCTTATCGAGATCCACGCCAACGCCACCCCCTTCGAAGGCGGCGTCTATATCGCCTCCTGCGACAAGGGTCTCCCGGCCAACCTGATGGGGCTGGGGCGGGTCAATATCCCCGCCGTCGTCGCCACCGGCGGCGTCATGGCATCCGGCCCCGACCTCTATACCCTGGAGATGATCGGCGCGTCCAGCGCCCGGTTCAAACGCGGCGAAATCAGTGCCGAAACGTTCAGCCAGCACCAGCACGACGCATGCCCGAGTTGCGGCGCGTGCTCCTTCATGGGGACGGCCGGAACGATGCAGGTGATGGCCGAAGCGCTTGGCCTCATGCTTCCCGGCAGCGCGCTTCTGCCCGCCGTTGGCGGCGAAATCGAAGCAGCGGCCGAAGCGGCTGGCCGCGCCGTTATGAAGCTGGTCGAGCAGGAACTCAAGCCTCGCGACATCGTCACCTTACGTTCCTTCGAGAACGCCATAATGGTCCACGCCGCCATTTCAGGCTCGACCAACGCCATTCTCCACCTTCCCGCCATCGCCCACGACTTCGGCATCCACATCGACGCCGGCACCTTCGAGCGCTTGCATAAGTCGGCTCATTACCTCCTCGACATCCGCCCGGCCGGTCGCTGGCCTGCCGAATATTTCAACTATGTCGGCGGCGTCCCGGCGGTGATGGAGGAAATCCGCTCCATGCTCCACCTCGACGTCATGACCGTCACCGGCCGCACACTGGGCGATAATTTGGACGAGTTGAAGGCGTCGGATTATTACGCCCGCTGCGAACAAAAGCTTGCCAAAACCGGCCTCAAACGGGAAGAAATCCTCCGCCGGTTCGACAAGCCCATCGGCGACAAAGGCACCATCGCCATCCTGACCGGCAACCTCGCCCCCGACGGCGCGGTGGTCAAGCACTCCGCCGTCCCGGTCGAAATGCACCAGGCGGTTTTGCGGGCGCGTCCGTTCGACTCGGAGGAGGAAGCCATCGCCGCCGTCCTGCAGCACGATATCAAGCCGGGCGACGCGGTGTTTGTTCGCTACGAAGGCCCGCGCGGCTCAGGCATGCCTGAGATGTTTTACACCACCGAAGCGATATCGTCGGATCCCGAATTGGCGAAGTCCATCGCCCTCATCACCGACGGCCGCTTTTCCGGCGCGTCCAAGGGGCCGGCTATCGGCCACGTCTCGCCCGAAGCTGCCGAAGGCGGACCCATCGCACTGGTCGAAGAAGGGGATCTGGTCGAGATCGACATCCCCGCCCGCGCGCTCCGCCTCATTGGCGTGAAGGGCAACAATAAGACGCCGGCGGAGATGGACGCCATTCTGGCTGAACGCCGCGCGAAGTGGACGCCGCGCCCATCGCGGTTCAAATCCGGCGTGTTGAAGTTGTTTTCCGAAAACGCCACCTCGCCCATGCAGGGCGGGTACATGGATTAATCGAATCACCAAAACAGCCGGTCTCGGTCTACCGTTTCGCGACGCTGTCGCGCAACCGGGGCTTGCACGACTCTCCAGCAGACAGGGGGCATCCTATGGAACCGTTCGTGGCAGACCCGACAAGACTGATCATATCGGCCGTACTCGGCATCGCGGTGTTACTCGTCCTGATTATGAAGTTGAAGCTCCAACCGGTGCTGGCCATCATCATTAGTGCCATCGTTATCGGCGTTGGTTGCGGGATGCCGGCCAGCCTCATCGTCGCCACCGTCAACAAAGGGATAAGCCGGACGCTGGAGGGGATTGCCCTCCTCATCGGTCTTGGCTCGATGTTTGGCGCAATTCTCGAGATCTCCGGTGGCGCGCAACGAATCGCCACCACCCTTATCGCCAAATTTGGCGAAAGCAAAGCCGCCTGGGCGCTGGGCCTCACCGGCATGGTTATCGCGACGCCGGTGTTTTTTGACGCTGGGTTGATCATCCTTATTCCGCTGGCCTTCTCCATCGCCAAGCGGACCGGGAAATCGACCATGTATTACGTCATCCCGCTCCTTGCCGGCTTGGCGGTCGGCCACACCTTTATCCCGCCCACGCCTGGTCCGGTGCTGGTCGCCACCATGCTTGGCGTCGACCTCGGCCTGGTCATCATCGTCGGCCTGTGCATCGGCTTTGTGGCGTTGGTGCTGGCAGGGCCGGTTTTCGGCTATTACTGCGGCAAGAAATTCAACGTGCCGGTGCCGAAAAGCGTCGCCGACATGCCCGAGTACGACGAATCGAAGATGCCCGGTTTTACCACCGTCGTCCTCATCATCCTTATTCCGCTGTTCCTTATCGTCCTGAACACCGTGTCACTGGTCATTCCGGCGATGGAACCGATGCGCGAATTCTTCGGCTTTATCGGCACGCCGTTCGTGGCCCTCACCATCGCGACGGTAGTGGCGATGTGGATTCTCGGCGTCAGGCACGGGTATACGCTGCGCGAACTCGAAAAAGTCATGACCGCGAGCCTCGGCCCAACAGGCATGATTATGCTGGTGACGGCGGGCGGCGGCGTGCTCCGCTATATGCTGCAGGATAGCGGCCTTGGCGAAATTATCGGCAACTGGGTCGCGTCGACGCCGCTTCCGCTGGTGTTGGTTGCGTTCTTTGTCGCCTGCCTGGTGCGGATTAGCGTCGGCAGCGCCACGGTGGCTATGACGATGGCGGCCGGCATTATGGCCGCGATGCCGGAGGTGGCGAACCTGAGCCAACTGCATCTCGCCGCTATGGTATCGGCTGTGGCGGGTGGCGCGACCGTGGCCAGCCACGTCAACGACTCGGGCTTCTGGCTGGTGAAGTCGCTGGTCGAGATCGACGAAAAGACCACTCTCAAGACCTGGACGGTGATGGAGACCATCGTCGGCGGCGTTGGCGGCGTGGGGGCGTTGGTGTTGAGCCTTGTGGCATGAGGTCTGATGTCTTATGATATGCGGATGAACACCTTTTTCTTCCGTGAACAGGATATGGCATGGCCAGGCACATTGATTTCAAAGCGCCATTAATCACCTCGATAAAAACCGCCGACAAGCCGCTCCCCGAGCAGGTGGCTGAACGGATATCCGAGATGATCATGGACGACGCCTACCGTGCCGGCCACAAACTGCCGAATGAATATGTCCTGGCCGAGCGGTTGGGGGTGGGACGGAGCACGGTGCGGGAGGCGATCAAACTGTTGGCTTCCCGCAACGTGCTGGAGGTGCGCCACGGCAGCGGCACCTATGTGTGCGAAAGCATTGGCATGGTGGACGACCCGCTCGGGTTCCGTTTTTACCGGGATAAAAAGAAGCTCGCCTTGGACCTGTGCGAAATCCGCCTGATGGTTGAGCCGCCGCTGGCGGCTGCGGCGGCAAGCGCCGCGACGCCGAAGCAGGTGGAGACATTACTTCGTGAGTGTGATGTGGTTGCGGAACGGATTGCCGAAGGCCACGACCACAGCGACGAGGACGTGACGCTCCATAAGCGTATCGCCGAGGCGTCGGGTAACCTGGTCGCGCCAGGCATCGTCGGCATTATCGCGACGGCGATTCCGCTGTTCGTGCGGGTCAGTAACCGCAGCCTTCTGGAGGAAACGATAACGACGCATCGCCAAGTGGTGGAGGCGATAGCCCGCCACAACGCCCGCGCCGCCGCCAAGGCGATGCAAAAGCACATCGAGCACAACCGCGATAATTTCCGATCGCTTCCCAAGGCACAGTAAACCGCACGCGCCTCACTCCCGAGCGGGCGGTTCCAACGAAAGACGTTTGCCGTCGTAGATGATTTTCCCTTTCACAAGGTTTTCAAGTTGCTCACGGCTGCAGATAAGAGGGTCTTCGTCGTCGTAGGTACAATGGATTGAATCGTTCTTGACTTCTTTTTCCAGTTGCGACTTTTTGGCATATGCTTGAGTTGAAGTTGCGACGAGAAATGTGCCGTCATCCCGTTCTTCGATAAGCGCCATTATCCCGTAAACACTCGGTCCCCCCTGCCGGTAGCCGCTGTTTTCCACCTTGGATAAATCCGCATAGTAGAGATCCATCATTTTCGGTTCGGCGATCATGGAGGACAGGGCCGCCCGGTTCCGCCACGACCCGACGGCTCCTACGAATACAAAGGAGAAAATGAGCAAGGCCACAACCAGCCAACCCTTTTTTCGGATAAAGGGAACGGTGTCTTTTGGAAAGTGAAGTTTGGCTTCGGTCTTGTCGTAGGGAACAGTACTGCCGCAGGCGGTACACGTCTTAAAATACTTGCGGCCAACAAGAAAGCTAAACAAATACCAAAGATGCCAGTATTTATACTCGACAAAGGCGGTAGCTATCGATTTTTCGCCACAGGCATCGCAGTGTTCTTCCGGGAGCTCGCCCAATACGGCGCGCCCGCCTCCGCTTCCCCACACCAGTAACATAGATTCCCCTCCAATTAATAGAATGCCATTGATTGAACGGGTTAGTATAGAGGGTAGCTGGACGGAGTGTCAATCATTACAACTCGCCACCGTGGCATTCGAGCCGTGGCGGTTTGAAAAGACAATTTCAGTTTTTTGCGTCAAAGCGGAGTTGAACTCGTCAATCCACAATGAATTGGGATAGGGTTATCAGCGATGTTCGATTCGGTGTGGCGGTGGCTCGGGATTAAGACAGCGCCGCAATCACCACTCTAGTCGCACAATGTATCGCAGGCGCGGCACAGCGCATAGCCGTCCCGTCCGGCGAGGATCGATTGCATCGCCTGCTCGCGTTTTTCCCCGTACCACGCCTCTTCGAGAGATTGCTCGGCGAGGTCGCCCAGAGTCACCGTCCCCAACGCGTCGTTGCAGCAAAGAGACAATTTGCCGTCTGGCCGCACCACCATCTGCCGCGACGGGAACATGCACCCGACCGGCAGCGTCGCGGCGGGCTTGAGATCCTGTTTGTTCGGCGCCTGGCCGCCCCGGCTGGTCATCGTCTCCTTCTGGTAGCGCATCACGAAGAACGTCTTCGACCACCACTCGGGCCTCGACTTCGCCACCTCCATCGTTTCGAGGATATGGGGAGCCCAGGTGAAATCGACCGAGTAGTTGTTGACGTAGAGTTCGTCCAGGTTGTCGATGATAGACCGGTAGCGTTCCGGCGTCAGCAAGAGCCCGTTCGACGATATCCGCACCAGGGCCTTGTCCAAACGGCTCTTTGCCAGCGCGGCGAAATCGACTATGCGGGTATCGAGGAGCGATTCGTTATTCGAATAGAGGAAAACCGATCCCGAGTATTCAAGATCGCGAAGCTGTTCGATGATGGACGCGAACATCTCGTCCGTCATGCGCTTTGCCGGACGCGGGTCGAGGTGTTTGTTGACTGGGCAGAATCCGCACTCGCCATTGCAGCGGTTGATGGTTTCGATTTCCAGCAGGTCGAACAGGGGCGAACGCCCCGTATTCGCGCACGCCGCCGCCACCTCATCCCGTCGCTTTTGCAAACGCTTCCGAAAGCTGGACAGCTTGAACGGAAATGTCAGCCCCTTGAGGCGACGGGCGGGCGGGACGGCATCGAAAAACCGGAGCAGCGAGCGCTTCGCAAAGGTATATTTGTTACGGTACATCGTGAATCTGTCCCTCACCCTGTTGTTGGCTATTACACCCGAACCCGAACCGGCACCGGCTCCACACCCAGGCTGGCGCACAGCCGTTCCAATTCGGCCGCGAACTTGTCGACATCCGCCATGAGTTTGCCGCGCGCTTCGCTGGACAGGCGGTTAAAGCGGGTCTCGACGTCGGTCTGGACGCGCTGCCGATATTGTTCCACTTCGCGCAGCACCTCTTCGGCGCGGCGGTAGGCGGCGCGCATGTCGTCAGAGGCGTCGGAGGCGTTGGCTGAAGCGGAGCGCTTGAACGATTCCCATGCGACCGACAGATCGTCTCCGGCCTGCTGCCCGGCGCGAGCCAACACTTCGCCCAAATCGGACCGCTTGCCCTGCAGATAGTCGGCGAAGCGGCGCATGCCGTCCAGCATATACATGCGCATGTTTTCGACCTCGAAGGCGTTGCGGGTTATCGCCCACAGGTGGTGTCCCTTGACGCCGAGGGTAATGGCTTCAACGAGGAACGACGGTTTTTTGAGCGCCGTTTCCAAAATGAACCACAGCGCGTTTTTCCGGTACGGACTACGGATCACCGCCCACAGGTAGGTCGTCAAGATCCGTATCTTTATGGACAGCGGAAGAAAGCCGAGCGTCCGCTTGCCAGAAGGCCACCGCGAACGCAGCACCCGGCAGCGGTCAAAGTAACCGTCGAGGGTACGCGAGTACGCGGCGTCCAG
The DNA here is from genome assembly GCA_021205245.1 of Planctomycetaceae bacterium. Taxonomy (GTDB): domain Bacteria; phylum Planctomycetota; class SZUA-567; order SZUA-567; family SZUA-567; genus JAJBSZ01. The sequence goes on along the minus strand of JAJPXZ010000147.1, from coordinate 10,891 downwards.
CACCTTTTTGTAATCCGCCAGCACCTTTTCCATCGGCCGGGTCGGGACGAAGTTCATTTCAAACCCGTGGGTGTTGTTGCCGCTCGAACCGGCGAGGATGCGCCCGTCGGCGGCGAGGCGGTCGTGCAGGTCTGTTTCGGGGAGCGCGCTCAGGAGGCCGATCATTGCCTGGGGGATGCCCATCTCCTGGATGCATTCACTCATGCGGTCGGCGATGTCTTCCGGGTCGGCATCAAAGCCGATGATGAACCCGGACATCAACTGAATGCCGCGCGCCTGGATCTTCGCCACCTTGTCGTTCATGGAGCCTGTCGTGTTGATGTGCTTGCGGGTCTCCTTCAGGCTCTCGTGCGCCGGCGTTTCAATGCCGACAAACACCGAGTTGAACCCGGCGTCTTCCATCAGGTCGAGAAGTTCGTCGTCGTCGGCCATGGAAAGGGTCGATTCGGTCAGGAGCGGGAACGGATACTTGTGCGCCTTCTGCCAGGCAATGATTTCCTTCAGCAGCGATTTGGCCCGCGCCTTGTTGCCGATGAAATTGTCGTCGACGAGGAAAACGGTGTCGCGCCACCCGAGGCGGTGCAGTTCGTCGAACTCGGCCAGCAGCCGTTCCGTTGCCTTGTTGCGCGCCTTACGGCCGAAGCGCCTCCAAATGTCGCAGAATTCGCAGCCCACCGGGCAGCCGCGGGACGCCTGCACCGGCATGAGCGAGTACTGGTTCATGTCCAAAAGGTCGAAGCGGGGCAGCGGCGCCAGATCCACATCCGGATATTCCTCGGCCGGACGGATGGACGCGGTATCGCCGAAGAAGTCCCGCAATAATTTTTCTTCCGATGCGCGGACCGGCCTGGCGTAGGCGGTTTTCAGCGTTCCGGCCAGCAGGTCGGCCATGAATTCGTCCCATATGCCCTCGGCTTCGCCGATGAGGAAGCAGTCGACGTTTGCCGTTTCAGCGTAGGCGGTGGACGTATAGGGCCCGCCGGAAACCACCAGCTTGCCCATTGCCTTCAGCTTCTCGAGGGTTTGTACCAGGGAGTCCTTGTGGGCAATCATGGACGAGACGAAGATCGCGTCAGCCCATTCGATGTCCACGTCTTTCAGCGGCTTGATATTCATGTCGGTCAAGCGAAGCGAAAAGCGATCCTCGGGCAGCATGGCGGCAATGGTCAGCAAACCAAGGGGCGGCGTGCTGGCCTTTTTGCCAATCATGCCCAGCGCGTGGGAAAAGCTCCAGTAGGTGTCGCGGGGCGTTTCCGGATACAATAGGAGCACATTGAGAGTGGCGCGGCTGTTTGACAAGGTTCAATTCCTCTTTTCTGGATAGTATCGGGACCATCAAGTATTATACCCGCCCGCACGCCCGGTGCAAAGGCCATCTTCCGTCTCGACGATTATTGCGTTGGAATGGCGCGCAGAACGGTATCGGTGCGAGGGTTGTGGCGTCAGTGAAGGCTCAGGACGCGGGGATGCGGATATAGACCGTCGTACCCTTGCCCTGCTCGCTCTCCAGCCAGATCTTGCCGTGGTGGCCTTCTTCCACGATCTGTTTGGAAATCGCCATGGACAAGCCGGTGCCGGAGGTGTGGTGTTTGACCGACTCCACCATCTCGAACTTGGAAAACACCCGTTCGAGGTTTTCCCGCGAAAGCCCAATGCCGGTGTCTTTCACAGACACGAGGATGGTCGGCGCCGGGGTTCCGGCAAATGGTTCGGTGCGGCGCGAGGCAATCGTCACCATGCCGCCGGCGGCGGTGAACTTGATGGCGTTTGATATGATGCTGGTCAACACCTGGGTGAAGCGGGTCACATCCATCCTGCACTCGCCGGTGTTTTCGTCCAGTTCCAGCTCGAGATCCACCTTCTTTTCCTCGAACGCCTGGGTCATGGACATGACGACAACGCCGATCGTCTCGTTGACGTCCTGCTCCTCGTAGGTGTAGGACATCTTGCCCGCTTCCATGCGGGTGAGGTCGAGAACGTCGTCAATAAGGCGGCAGAGGCGTTTGCCCTCGCTGTGGATGATGTCGATATATTCGCGCCATTCCTGCGGCACAGCCTGCGAGTCGTCCAGGAGCAGCGTCTCCGAGTAGGCCATGATGGAGGTAAGGGGCGTCCGCAATTCGTGGGTGACGAGGGAGAGGAAGTCGTTCTTCATCGAGTCGAGTTCACGCAACTTCTGCACTTCGCGCGATAGTTGCAGATCGCGGCACACCACCACCAGGCCGGACTTGCTCGAGCCGTCCTCGGAGCGCATCGGTGAAATCGTCAGGCCCAGGTATTGCGATTCGCGGCCGGGCTTCCCGAGCGACAGTTCGGCCTCTTCGGCCGAGTCCGACTGTTCGAGATGGTCGATAAGTTCGGCGGCTTTTTTCGGCAGGGCGTCGTGGTAGTTGTTGCCGACCGCGTCCCGACGGCGCACGTCCAGGGCGATTTCGGCGGTGGAGTTAATCATCTGCACCGTGTCGTGGTGATCCACCGCGAGCAGCCCGAGCGGCACCGATTCGATAATGTCGGACATCGCGGCGCGGGTTTTTTCCAACCGCAGCCGGTAGTGGTGCGAATCGAGGACAGCCGCCATCTCCCGCGAGAGGATGGACAGAAGCGCCTCCTGCTCCTGGGTAAACGCCTCGGTCTCCTGCTCGAGCCAGAGCAGCATAATATGGTGCGTGCCGAACGGCAGGAAGAGAAGCGACCGCAGCCTGACTTCGTCGACTGTGATGTCGATGGGGAGGACACTCACCTCCTGCGTACCCATCACCCATTCCATCAGCGGATAATCGAGGTGGATGTTGTCGGGGCAAATCTGCCGAAGCGGCGAGAACACCCCCGTTTCCGACCGGTACTGGAGGCTGACATAGGCGAAGTCCATGACTTCGATAAGGAGCGACTCCATGGTGTCGAGGGCGGAATCGATACTGGGGGTATTTTTAAGAGCCAGGGTCTGGCGCTGGAAGCGAATGAGCCGCTGCATGGCCTCGGTGAGGTCCTGCTGCTTGCGGGTGAGTTCCCGTACCATATCATCCGGTGTGTTGGCGGAATGGGTTCCGTCCCCGTCCACCGCATTTGTCGTGTCCATAAAGTTTGGAGCCTGTACGGATTACGCCACCTGCAACAAAATAACGTACCCTGCTGCGGGTGCCATGGGTTAACCAGGGCACTAATCCCCGAGGTGGGATTCCAGCCCGTTATTGTATACGTACAGCGGAGTTTTTTTCAAGTAAAACCCATACATGGCACGTTTTTACGCTCTTTTCGCCACCCACCTCCACAGGCTTAGGTTCAATTATCACACCAGTTATGAGAAATCCAGCCCGGCTGGGCGCGGACGACTTCGCGAGGTAATGTAAAGACGAGTTTTTTCGTCGACTCAACCGGAGGTAATAAGCCGGAAAAAGTCGGACGCCTTGCCCACTTCTTCGATGATGCGCTCCAGAGCGGTATCAAAAAAGGCGGCGTCGATGTTATGGGCCGATGCGATGCCGGGATCGATGGTTGGCATGCGGTTGTCGCCGCCGTTCCCGATGCCGAGGGCGCGGGCGAAAATGTCGCCCAAGTGGATGGCGGTAACGAGTTCGCGCCGTTCCGTGGTGTTGTTGGGGGAGTGGTGGTCTCCCACCATATTGACGATAGACGCGGGCAGCCGCCAGCGTTCCATAACCCATTTGCCGACGGTGGTGTGGTCGAGGCCCATGACCTCCCTCTCCGCTTCGAGCAGGAGAATGCCCTTGTCATTGGCGTATTTGACGATCGGGGAATAGATGTTCGGCTGGTATTGGTCCATGACCACCTTGCCGATATCGTGCAGCAGACCGCCGATAAAGGCGTCCTCTGCCACATGCCCGACGCCGATCTGCTCGGCCGTCACCTTGGAGGCAATAGCGACGCCAAGGGAATGCTGCCAGAAGTGGCGCAAATCGATGCCTGTTGCACTGTCGGCCTTAAACGCGCCAAAAACCGAAGCGGTGATGACTATCGTCTTGACCTTGTTGAAGCCGAGGATAACCACCGCGTGCTGGATGGACTTGATCTGTTTCGGGAATCCGTAATAGGCGCTATTGACGAGCCGCAGTACCTTGGACGTCAGCGCCTGGTCGCGTTCAATCAGCCTGCCGATATCGGCCGCGTTGGTCGAGGGGTTGGCGATCTGGTTGGTGATGCGCGCCACCACGACCGGCAGGGTGGGAAGGTCTGTAACCATTTCGATAGTGGCCCGGAGCCGTTCCGCGTCAAGAGCCATGCGCCGGCTCCTCATCCACGCTTCCGTGCCGCCGCATGAGGTTCACAACACCGTTGCGGCCGTGATAGACAAGTCTCTTGATCGCCACTGTCCGCAATTGCATCATCAGGGGATCGTTTTTCACATTCACGAATGTCCGGGATATTTCCAGTGCGACCGTTCGGGCGAAATCGGCTTGTTCGTTCGACAGCCGGTCCGACAACTGCCTGGTGTTCTGGGACGATTGCGCTTCGGCTTCCGGCCCCACCTCCGTCGTCGCTTCTCCGGCGTCACTGGTGGCGGCGGCCTTTGTTTCCTGGAGGACATCGATGGCGTCGATATTCCATTTGCGGATGCGGGCAATAAACATGGGCGTCAGGCGAATACCCGACGGCATAATCGTCACCCCATTGGCGTTGGTGATGGGTTCACCCAGCTTCATACCGGGTGTAAGCTGATCTGTCCTGACCCGAACCTTGCTCAAAGCGAATCCTGCCGAGTTGGGGTAAATGTGGTTCTGCGTCCGCGCGAATGGGACCCGGACGCCGTTTTCGCTCATTCTATATATTGCTTGGCTATTTAGCAACGAACTGGAGAAATAATACCCGCTTAGTTGCCGAAGCGCAACCGCTCGGCCAGGAACTCGGGCAACCCTGCCTTGTGAATCAGGTTGATGGTCTTTTCCCGATCGTACTCCACGCGGTGAAATTCAACATTCTCGCCGTCGAACATCACCCAGCTCGACCGCCAGTCGCCGTCGCGGGGCTGGCCTACCGACCCAATCGACACATACGCCTTTTCCGGCCCGATGTGGAAATTGGTTTTCGAAACCGGGGCGGAGTCGTGCGGGAAAATATACCCGACCTCGGTCCCGAGGAAGGCGCGGTGGTTGTGACCGACAAAACAGATATTGAAATCGTTAAACTCATCCTGCAGGGTACGGACGAGGTGGAAGAAGGCCCAGGGACTGTCGGCTTCGCGCACGTAGTCGAGCAGCGGGTTACGGATGGAACCGTGGACAAAACGGAGATTGTCGCGTCGGTAGTCGCAAAACAGCGAACTGATATAATCCAGCGTGTCGGAGTTGTGCAGCACCCGCGCCGTCCAGTCGATAGCGACCTGCGCCAGCGGGGTAAACTGCTCGGCGCCGTAGAGGACGGCGTGCTCGTGGTTGCCCATCAGGACGACGGAACAATTGTCCCGGACGATGGCCAGGCACTCCGCCGGTTGCGGTCCATAGCCGACGGTGTCGCCGAGGCAGATGACTTCGTCCGGCCGGTGCTTGGCGATGTCGGACATAACCGCCTCGAGAGCGGTGAGGTTGGCGTGGACATCGGAAATAAGGGCAATCCTCATGCAAATCCCCTGAGCGCGAATACGATAAAACATCCCGGCGGTTGCGACGGGACGCCGATATGGCTACTATCTTACCACAACAGAGCCCGGGAGGGAAGAGAATGGAAGACAGTCCGCGGGCTGAGCGCCGCGAATTCACCGTCGGCCCCGAATTGGCGGGGGAACGCCTCGACCAGGCCCTGGCGCGACTGCTGCCGGAACGGTCGCGCGCCTATGTCAAAAAACTCCTTGATGCCGGTCGTGTGACCCTGTCCGGCAAACCCGCCAAGCCCGCGCTCAAGGTCCGCGAAGGCGATCAGGTCGTTGTCGATATCCCGGAGGCGACGCCGCTCGAGGCGATGCCGGAGGACATTCCCCTCGATGTCCTCTACGAGGACGACGACATCATCGTCCTGAACAAGCGGCCGGGCATTGTCGCCCACCCGTCGCAGGGCCACCGCGACGGCACCCTCGTCAACGCCCCCCTCCACCATTACGGCGACAGCCTGTCGGAAATCGGCGGCGTGCTTCGTCCCGGCATTGTCCACCGCCTGGACCAGGACACCTCCGGCTGCCTGGTCGCGGCCAAGACCGACGCAGCCCACGCCGCGCTGATGCAGCAATTCATGGAACGGGACGTGGAGAAGCTTTACCTCGCCATCACCGATGGCGTGCCGCGCCCGGTGGAAGGCAAGGTCGAAGGCAATATCGGTCGCCGGGCCAACGACCGTAAGCGCCACGGCCTGCTCCCTCGTGGCGGCAGGCACAGCCTCACCCTTTATCGCACGGTGGAAAACTACGGCCTGGTCGCCCTGGTCGAATGCCGCCTCCTCACCGGCCGGACCCACCAGGCGCGCGTCCACCTGGCCCACCAGGGCGCGCCGGTGCTGTGCGACAAGGACTATGGCAAACGGGAAATTTTCACCGAACGGGAACTGCGGCGGGCGGTGGAGATGTTCCGCCACGGCCATTCCGCGATGCCGTCCGGCCCCGCCGGTGCGGTCGTCCTGGATCGTCAGGCGCTGCACGCGTGGAAGCTGGCGTTCAGGCATCCTCGGAGCGGACAGGAACTCTCGTTCGAAGCGCCAATCCCCGCCGACATGCTGGCGGTCCTCGCCCCCCTCAGGGATGCGCGGGCGGCCATGGAATAAACGCCGGCTTTATCCTGTTTACTTTCATGCGGGAATTGTATATTTTAAATGCAGGCTATGACGGGCGGAATTGTCGACCGCGTCCGGGGGCGTGGCGGAATGGCAGACGCCAGGGATTTAAAATCCCTTGGCCGCAAGGCCGTGCGGGTTCGAATCCCGCCGCCCCCACCACTTTTTCCGCCTTTTCCGGTATGTAACAGCCAGGCGGCTCACCTGCCGCACTGATGAAAGGCATAGGCATGCAGGACGAATATACCGCCGAAACGAAAATCCTCAATAAATACGGATTTCACATCCGGCCCAGCACCCAGTTCATGCAACTGGCGCGTGATTACGATGGCACCGAAATCACCGTCGAAGTCGACAATGTCCGCGCCGACGGCAAAAGCATCATGCAGCTCATGGCCCTGGGGGCAATGCAGGATTCGACGGTGAAGATAACCGCCACCGGTCCGCAGTGCCAGGAGGCGGTCACCGCCCTCGTCCACCTTATCGAAGGCCGGTTCGGCGGTATTGACTGATACGCGACCCCCTACCCGTCCCGCAGCAACCGCATAATCTCTTCCATATCCAGGCTTGCCGCCTGATCCGCGCCAGACAGCAGATTGTCAGCCAAATCGCGCTTGTCCTGGTGCAGTTGCACAATCTTTTCCTCTATCGTTCCCGCCGCCACCAGGCGGTACACCGTCACCGGCTTGTCCTGACCGATGCGGTGCGCCCGGTCGCTGGCCTGATCCTCCACCGCCGGGTTCCACCACGGATCCATGTGGATGACATAATCCGCCGCCGTCAGGTTCAACCCCAACCCGCCAGCCTTAAGACTGATCAGGAACACGTCGCCGATGCCGGCCTGGAAATCCTCCACCGCCCGCTTCCTGCTCTTGGCAGGGGTCGAGCCGTCCAAATACTGGTAAACATAGCCGCGCGCCTCGAGGTGGCGGCGGATAATCGACAGGTGATCGACGAACTGGCTGAACACCAGCACCTTGTGGTTGTTGTCGACCAGTTCCTCCAGAGTCTCCTGGAACTGATCCTGCTTCGCCGACGAGATGCCTTCGCCCCCGACCACCAATTCCGGCGAACAACACGCCCGCCTAAGACGCATAATTTCGGCCAGGATTTGAAAGCGTTTCTTTTCCGCCGATTCGGGGTCTGACTCCAACCGATCCAGCGCGTTCCGGCGCAAGGACTCGTAGAAAGCCCGTTCCTTTTCGCCCAATTCCACCGCCAGCGTAATCTCGGTCTTCGGCGGCAGCGCGTCCAGGACCTGGGTCTTGGTCCGACGCAGAATGAACGGCCGGATGATGCGGCGGAGCCTGTCGCCGGCTTCGGTATCGCGCAGCCGTTCAATCGGCGCGGCAAAGCGTTCCTGGAAACGCCGCCACGACCCGAGCAGGCGCGGGTTGATGAAGTGGAACAGGTTCCACAATTCACCCAGGTGGTTCTCGATGGGGGTGCCGGTGGTGATAAGCCTGAACCCGGCGTCCAGGGCCATGGCAGCCTTGGACCGCTTCGCCGCGACATTCTTGATCGCCTGGGCTTCGTCCAGCACCACTGTCGCCCAGGTGATCCCGGCCAGGAGTTTTTCCTCCTGACGGAGCAGGCTGTAGCTGGCGATGAGGACATCGTTCGGGCCAAGGGCGGCTATCTGCGCGGCCCGGTCGCCTTCGCCCAGCGGAGTAATGCGGAGGCCGGGCGCGAATTTGCCTGTTTCAGAAATCCAGTTGTGGCACACCGAGGTCGGCGCGACCACCAGCGCCGGACCGAGCGAAGCGCGCCGAACCAGCATTGCCAGGGCCTGGACAGTTTTGCCAAGACCCATGTCGTCGGCCAGGCACGCGCCAGCGCCCCATTCCGACAGCCGAGCCATCCAGCGGTAGCCGTCGAGCTGATAATCGCGCAGATCGGCCTGGAACCCCTCCGGCAATTCGGGAAGGAAGTCGGCCAATTCCTTGCGGCGGGTGAGTTGCCGCCGCCATTCCGCATCGGCAATGAGATCCGCCCCGGCGTCCTCCAACCCTTCCAACGCCGCCGCCGCCAGCGCGGGCAGGCGGAAGGTGCCGTTGTGGAATTCGCCCATGGCTTCGATATCGCCAAGCTGGCGGCGGAGCTCGTTCGTCAGGGCGATATATTCGCCATCGCCTATTTCGACAAATTCGCCGGTGGATTTGCGGAGCGCGGCCAAGAGCTTGTCCATGTCGACGACAAGGCCCTCGTCGATGGTAATTTTACCGTCGATCTCGAACCAGTCGGATGAACTGTTGACCCTGATACTCACCCCGCCGAGGCCGCGCATCCGCCGCACGCGGAAGCGGCCGCCTTTGGGCCAAGTAAGGACAACCCCTTCGCCCAAATCCTCCGTCTCGGCCAGGAATGCGAGGGCGTCTTCGGGATGGTCCAGCCGCCAGGACAAATCGCCGTCGGCATGGAGGGCCAGGGACGGGCATGCCGCCACCGCATCGGCGGCGAGGTCTTTTTCCACCTTTTTGTCGCGGGTGGTCCGGACAGTGCGGCCGTCCACCTCGGCAGTCAGCACCCGTCCGCCCTTGCCGGGGCGATAGGCAGGGCCGTCGTTCCCGAGGGGATGGGACCACACCTCGACCTTGAGGCCGGGGTTCTGGGGCATGATGTGGAATCGCGGCCGCGAATCAGCCTCGACCATCTCGCCCTCGCCCGCCAATTCGGGAATATCCGAGTGGAGACGAATCTTGCCGGAAAGTTTGGCCAGGGTATGCAGCGCTTCCTGCCGTCCACGGGCGGGGACGCCAAGGCCGTCGCCGACCACCCTGGCGAGGCGGCGTTCGCGCCCACCCAACGGGAACACCCGCAGACGCGTCGGCGTCTCCAGCCGTGCCGCCGTGCCGGGGGTCTCGTCGGTGTCGATTTCTTCGCCGCCGAGGAAATCGTCCAGGGTCGGTTCCATGCTGATCTCGCAGCCGCCGTCCCGTTCCGTCACCGACAGTTCGAACTGGCCGCCGACCACCTCCAGCTTGGCCCCGCCCGCGTCGCCCCGATACACAAGGGGATGCCCGACCAGGTGCGGCAGGGCGGCGGCGGCATCGAAATGGAACCCCTGGTTCAGGCCGTCGAAGTCATAACGGAGGGCGGAGAAGATCATCCGGTCCTGGTCGGTGACGTAGGACAAATCGGCCGCATGCTGGAAAATCCGCTTCAAGGCAACGTTGCGCCCCTTCGACCACATGCCGTCCTTGCCGAGGGTCTGCTCCACCGGCTGGAGTTCGAACGGGACATAGCGGTTGGTCGGGTTGGGCGGGAAGTTGACCAGCCACGCGAGCCGCTTGCGTGAGCCTCCGCCCTCCTCGCCTTCGTCGTCGGCCAGTTCCTCCAGGGCGCGGAGGCCGCGACGCCAGGCGTCGTCGCCTTTGAACAATCGTGTCAGCGGCGGCCAGCGCGGCTCCTTACCGTCGCCCTCGGTCTCCGCGTCAGCCACGGCGGTAAATTGAGCCGACAGCCAGCGGTACCCAGCCGACCCAGCCGATTTGGCAGAGGCGGTCAGGGCGGGAATCAATCCATTCAGCCGCGCCGGATCGACCCTGAGCATGGTCAGGGCGTGACAAAGGATGGTCCACGGATGGGTGTCCGGCGGCGTGTCGGCTAGGGTCCGGGCGGCCGAGGCCTGGCCAGCCATAAACAGGAACGCATGGCGGAGGCAGTGCAACGCCCCGGCATAGGGATGGTCCTGTGCGCCGGCGAGGCGGCGGAGTTGCTGCTCGACCGCGTCCGGGTCGTCCCCGGCCATAACCGCAAGGGCCTGCCAGATGGCTCCGGCATCGAGGGGCAGGGCGTCGCGCGCTCCCAGCTTCGCCCGGCGCTTGGCCATGGCTGTCTCGGCCAGGTCGGCCGCGTTGGCGGTTCCGTCGGCGATAGCGGGCGGGAGCTGGACCGCTTCGCGGTTCTCCGGCGTTGCCCGGGTAGCGGCTTTGACCGCTTCCCGCATTTTGCCCCGCAAGGTAAGGGAGTCGACCAGGGCGGCGACAAGGTCGTCCCGGATGGGGTTGTCGGGATCCTTTTCCAAAAAGTCGCGGGCGAGATCTTCGAGCGGACCCGGCTCGACCATGCCGGCGAGCAAGTCGCGCATGGCTGCGGCGAGAATGGGTGTAAAGACGGGCGGCTTGGCGGTGCGCCGCCAGGTGTCGTCCGGCTGGAGCTTCACCAGCGAGGCGAGGAA
>JAJPXZ010000092.1 GCA_021205245.1 Planctomycetaceae bacterium | reverse complement strand
GTTCCGTTATTGATCCGCCCGCTGGGTCCCCGCGTTCGCGGGGATGACGGGGTTTTATGAGCGAGTGGGGGATGGTGCGTTGTGCGCACCTATTCGGCCACGCGCGCTCGGCGGGGCGTTTGTACTAGGTCTGCAGTTGTTATTATGCGCGGCGGCGCGGGAAGGCGAGAATGCTTTTGACGACGCGCTGGATGGGCTCGTGGTGGGAAAGGTGCCAGAAGCTGCTGGTGATGATTCCGCCCAGAAAGAGGCTGAAGAGAATGTCGGTCGGGTGATGCGCGCCGGTGAAGATGCGCGAATAACCCATGGCCGCGTTGAGGCACCCGACAAGAAGCGGCACGATAAAGCCGCCGCAGCGGCGCGCAAGCGGCACGGTGGTTATGGTGGATTCGGTCATATGGCCGGAAGGAAAGGATTCGTGGGTGCGTTTGTCGAGAAACGGGATGAATTCGTCACCGGGGACGCCCGGCCGGGGACGGCCTATACAGGTCTTCATCGCTTCCACAAACAACAGGGTAAAGCCGAGCGAGAGCAGGTAGGTAAAGACGAAACGCTTGGTCTCGCCGCAGCGCCGGCGAATGGCGATAAAAAGAAACCAGGCGTAGGCGAGGTAAAACGGGATATTGCCGTAACTGGAAATAGCGTCAAGGATCGTGGCGGCCGTGGTCTTGACATTCTCCAATTCGCTGAAATGGCTGTAGGTTTGCTGTTCGGAAGAAAACGAAAGAAGAATGGTCAAACACATGAACAAGGTGGGAAGCGCCACCAGCGTGTGCTGGAGGTGGGGGTAGCGAGCGTGGGCCGTGCGCATAAACCAGTCCTCATAATTCATAATTCATAATTCACAATGAACAATTCACAATTATGAAGCAATGCAAGAATGCATAATGCATAATGCCCGGACGCAATTTTCATTGCGTCGGAATGATCATATAAGTGTGCATTGTGAACAGTGAATGCGACCACCGTACAGTTTCGGAATCAATAAACCCAACACTGTCGTCTTTGTCGGAAAATCATGTGGTCTTTTTGCGTAAAAGCCAGTGCTCCAGAATCAGGACGGTGATAATTCCCATGACGAAGCCGTTGGCGAGAAGCGGCCTGAGGAGGGACGGGAATGCATCGTACAACGCCGGAGGAGCAAACGTTACCGCCAGCCCCACCATCAGCGGCAGCGCAATAATTACCCCGCTTGAAAAGTCGTCCAGGCCGTTTGGACCTTTGAGCATCAGGATCCCGCTGGCGAGTTGGGTCGACATCAAATACAGAAACAACACGCCCATCACCGGCGTCGGGATACTGACGAGGACGGAGACGATGGTCGGCGAAAAGCCGCAGGCGATCAGCCCCACACCGGCCGGAATCATGGCGTAACGGGTGGCGCAGCCGGTGGCGGCGATGACGCCGGAACTGAGGGCATAGTCGACCGGTCCCAACAGGCCGAAACAGCCGGAGACGGCATTGGCGACGCCGGTCAGGCCCATGCCGCGCTTGAGGCGGGAGTCCATATCGGTGGCCTCGAGCATGTGGCCGAGGGATTCAATCGAGCCGATCTCGTTGATGGCGAGGGCGAGAAAACAAAACACGAAGGCGAGGAGCGCGCCGGGATCGATGACGAAGTTGATGACGCGAAAGGACGAAAAGACGTTTTCCGCCGGCGGCGGCGGCAGGCCGGGCGAACCGAAGAGGAGAATATACGCCGTACTGCCGACGACAATGCCCAGAAGAACGGTGAGGCTTTTCGCCAGGCCGGGGAGACGGGTGTTGGCGTAGAAGAGAATAAACACCGCAATCAGTACGAAGACAAACTGGCCCGCCATCAGGTGTGAATCGTCCTGGTTGGGAAACATGAGTCTGAGGATTGTCGGGATAAGGGTGGTGGCGATGAGGATCAACACCACCGAGACAATGCGCGGGGTGAACAGTCGGCGCAGCTTACCGATCAGCCCGCAGAAGCCAATAACCGCCAGGGCGACGCCGCACAGGGCGGTGGCACTGTATTGGGCATCGGGGCCAAGCGACATCGAGGCACCCATGCCAATCAGGAGGGTCGACGCCGGACCGGGATTCAGCGGCAGGCGGTGGCCCAGGAAAATTTGAACCGTCATGGTCAGGCCCATGATCAGGAATAGCTGCTGCACATAGGCGATTTGACGCGACGGATCGCTGTAGTACATTCCGGCGGCAATCGTCCCCAATATCACCACGCAAGGGAGGGATACGACCCACCACTGCAATCCATACAAGAACATGGCGCCCACGGACAACTTGTCGTCTAAACCGTATTTCATCATGACCCCTCCCGCCACTATTGTACAGATAACGCGGCCGGGAGCCACATGCGGGTAGTAATTATCCAATGGGGCGCGCGGGCGTGGATAATTACTATACACCTTGGGCGAATGCGAATTACCGCCAAATTTTTATCTGGTATGGAGCGGCTGGTTAGAAGAATCTCGCGAGAGTGGCACGCACGTTGCTTTCTAATAATCCGTGTAGAAAACAACAGCCTCTCTTGAAAGGAGCGCCCATGAACACCCTGAAACGTATGTTGCCCGTCTTTGTCTTTGTCCTTGCCGTGAGCAGCGTGGCCGGAATGGCCGCCGCCGAGGACAGCGCCACATCGGCCTACGACCAGTACAGCCAAACGGTGGAACCGCTGCAACGGGCGATGGTGGAAAAACAGGCCCAGCTTGACGCCCTCTATGCGGCGCAAAACCCGGATGAAGCGGCGGCGCGGCAGTTGTTCTCGGAGATCGCCGAGCTTGAAGCGCAGATCTTCAGCGCCGAAACGGCGCTTCGTGCCACGACCGGTGACGATTATGTGTATGCCGGGCGGCACCACCGGGGTTATGACCGGAGCGACGACTACGGCTATGGCCATCGTCGCGGATCCCGTGGCGGCTGGGGCCACGGTGGATATGGCCGCCACGGCGGTCGCGGATATGGCCATCGCGGCTGGTAGGTTTTCGCGCTGTGTAGTACTCTCTCGTGCAGTGGGCATTGCCCCCCGGCGTGACGTCGGGGGGTGTGTTTTTAGGAGTACCACTGCCGGTGGATTTTCCTGGTGGCAGCAACTCGTTCCTCTCTTGATCCGCCCTCTGGGTCCCCGCGTTCGCGGGGATGACGGGGTTTTTGGAAGGAGTGGAGAGAGTATGTAACGACTGGATCGAACAAAGGCGCTTGTACCCGCCTCCCTCGGTACGCAAAGCCCCCCGACGTGACGTCGAAGGGCTTATCGTACCGCAGCGTTGGTGAAACTTTTTTCCTGCTTAGCGCTGGCTGGCGAGAGCGTCCGAACCCATGTTGTTGCGGCGGGCAACCTCGCTGGCGGCGAAGTTCTGGTCGAGCTCGCGGATCTGATCGTTGAAGGCTTCGTAGTAATTCGACCCGGGATAGTAGATGCTCTGGGTGTTCAGAAGATGACGGCGATCAAAGGTGAAGCGGTCGCGCCTCTGGGCGGCGGCGAGCTGCTCGTTGACCTGGTCGATGCTGGCGCTCAGGCGATTTTCGACAGCGTCTGTCGACCTGCCCGCCTGTTTCGCGTTGAACTGATCCACCAGTTCCTGGTTCAACTGGTCGACAGTGTTGCCGATGTCCTGGTCAATCCGCTGAGATGCCTGCATAGCGGCATCGCTGGCGGCCTGGTACGAATCGGCGGCGAAAAGGGGCGCGCTCAGGGTAAAAAGGACGGCCAGCGCGAGGCCGATGGGTTTGGCTATACGGAACATGGGGACCACCTCCTAAAATGCTTGTGCTCTAAAAAACCTATAGTAAACCTACCAATTAACGCTACTGGTAGGTGTCCACAAGCATTTTTGATTCTTCGCGTTTTCCCTTCATTGATCGCATAGCTTGTCGAGCAGCATCTCCAGAATCTTCTTCTCCACCTCGGTGAGGTGCGGGTCAGGTGGCGGTTGAACTTGTGCGCGCTGGCGTGTACCTGGGGTAAAATCCCCTCGCCCTTGGCGGTGATGCTGAGGTTGTAGGCGCGCTTGTCGTCGCCGTCGACGGAGCGGGCGATATAGCCCTCCTCCACCAGGCGGCGAATCATCTTGGCGACCGTGCTTTTGTCGACGCTGATCTTTTCCGCCACGCCGTCCTGGGTGATGCCGGGGCATGATTCGACGCACATAAGGTAGGGGATATAGCCGCTGTTGCAGCCGAGATCCTTGAGATCCTTGGTGTGATAGGCGACGGCGCGGCGAAAAAGAATGTGGAAGGCCCGGGTAAAATCGTACATGCGTAACTCCAATAACGGCAATGAAGTGGATATTTAGTTTTACAGCAAACTATATAATTACACCGTATTCCCCGTAAATTCCAGTAAAATTCCGCGAATGATCTTGACTTTAGCTAGATATCTAGTATTATATTCCTATAACCCTTTACCTGATAACGACACAAAAGGTAGGGGCTGTGTTGTTTTATTGTTGCATGACCAACTAATACCTCTTCACGATTGCCAAAAAAAGGAGTCCGACCCATGCTTCGCGCAGCTTTTCACCCACTCATCGCCATCGCACTCGTCGCCGTCGCGGGTTCCGTCGCGGCCGCGGAGACCCAGCCCGCGCGCGAACTCATCCTCCCCGCCGTCAGCGTCGAGACTGTCACCACCATCGACAAGTCCCAGCCGCGCACCTATGTCGGCACCGTCTCCGGCGCGGAATCGGTCGCTATCGTCGCCCGCGTCTCCGGCACCTTGTGGGAGGCCAGCTTCCGCGAAGGCGGGCTGGTCGAGAAAGGCGATATCCTCTTCCAGATCGAAGATACCGTCTACAAGGCCCAGGTCGACGTCGCCAAGGCAGCCATCGCCCAGTGCGAAGCCGATTACCAGCTCGCCGTCAAGGAACACAACCGCAATATCGAACTCCTGAAAACGAAGGCCATCTCGGCCCAATCGCACGACAACACCTACGCCACCATGCTGCTGCGCGAGGCAAAGCTGGCCGAGGCCAAGGCCAACCTCGTCCTGGCCCAGCATAACCTTGATCAGTGCCGCATCGTCGCGCCCATCTCCGGCCGTATCGGCCAGAAGAAGGTCAGCGAAGGCAACTACGTCACACCCGAGAACGGCGTCCTCGCCACCATCGTCCAGTACCAGCCCATCGACGTGCGCTTCCCCATGAGCGAGAACGAGTATTTCCGCTACTTCCACTCGCACGACGAACTCGGCGACGTCGACATCGACATCGTCCGCGCCAACGGCGACCGCTACGACGGCGTCATCGCGGTCGACTTTGTCGACAACCTGGTTGACCGCGCCACCGATACCATCATGGTGACGATGAAGTGCGACAACCCGCGCGATCAGCTCCTGCCCGGCGGCTATGTCCAGGTGCAGGTGGCGGAACGCTACGACGAAGCCGTCCCCGCCGTCGGCACCTCGGCCCTGATGACGGACGGCGCATCCCACTACGTGTATGTGGTCGGCAACGACGACACGGTCGAACGCCGGAGCGTGGTCGCGGGCGATTTGGTGCAACGCCGCCAGGCCGTCACCTCGGGCCTGATGCCGGGCGAACGCGTCGTCACCGGCGGCATGAACAAGGTTCGCCCCGGCGACAAGGTCCGTCCGGTGCTGGTCCAGGGCGGGCTCCTCGCCGCCAACGGCAACAGCTAGACCTTTTCCACCAGCCGACTGAAAGTACGCGGGCGCGCTAACGCCCATCGATTCCTTATTGGATGGAGTACCTCATGTTTTCCGCCATTTTTATCCGCAGGCCGCGCTTCGCCATCGTCATCTCCCTGTTCCTGATGCTGGCCGGCGGAATGTGCGCCTTTATGCTCCCCATTGACGAATATCCGCAGATTTCGCCGCCGACCGTCATGGTCATGGCCACCTATCCGGGCGCGAGCGCGCAGGTCGTGGCCGATACCGTCGCGGCGCCGCTCGAGGCCGAGGTGAACGGCGTCGAGGATATGGTGTATTTCTCCTCCACCGCCGACAACTCGGGCAGCTATACCCTGAACCTCACGTTCAAATCCGACGCCGACGCCGACATGGCGCTGGTCAACGTCAATAACGCCGTCAAGCGGGCCGAGCACCAGCTCCCGAACGAAGTCGTCTCCAACGGTATCGTCGTGGTCAAGCGCTCCGCCGATATCGTCGCCATGATCACCTTCACCAGCCAGAACCCGGAGCACACGCCGCTGTTCCTGTCGAACTACGTCTCGACAAACATCAAGGACTCGGTGTCGCGTATCGAAGGCGTCGGCCAGGCGATCATCTTTGGCGAGCGCAAATACTCCATGCGCGTCTGGCTGGACCCGAACCGGATGCGCGCCATGAATATCGGCTATGCCGAAGTCTCCAGCGCCATCGCCAGCCAGAACGTCCAGGCCGCCACCGGCTCGGTCGGCACCGAATCGTCGTCCGACGTCATGCAGTACAAGGTCGACACCCGGGGCCGGCTCATCGGCGAAAAAGAATTTTCCGACATCATCGTCCGCTCCGGCGACGAAGGCCGCCAAGTGCGCCTGGGCGACATCGCCACGGTGGAACTTGGCTCCGAGTCCTACGGCGGCGTCGGCAAACTGGACGGCGACGACTCCGTCCTCCTGGCCATCTTCAAACTGAACAACGCGAACGCGCTCGAACTCTACAACAACGTCGAGGCCGAATTGACGCGTCTTGCCGCCGACTTTCCCCCCGGCATGGAATGGGGCGTCGGCTACGACTCCACCGAGTTCGTCCGCATAACCATGGCGGAAATTATCCAGACCATTATCCTCACCTTCATCCTGGTGGTGATCATCACCTGGCTGTTCCTGCAGGATTGGCGCGCCATCCTGGTGCCGATGCTGGCCATCCCGGTATCGTTGATGGGGACGTTCATCTTCCTCTATCTGTTCGGCATGAGCATCAACACCCTGACCATGTTCGCCCTCATCCTCGTCATCGGCTCGGTGGTGGACGACGCCATCTGCGTGGTCGAAAGCTGCGCCAGACTTATCCACGAGGAAAAGCTCACCCCCGTCGACGCGGCGATGAAAACGATGGAGCAGCTCACCGGCGCGCTTATCGCCACCACCCTGGTCGTCGTCGCGGTCTATCTGCCGGTGGCTTTCTACGGCGGCATGGTCGGCACCATCTACACCCAGTTCGCCGTCACCATGTGCATCGCGCTGTGCATTTCCACCGTTTGCGCCCTGCCCCTCAGTCCGGCGATCTGCGCCATCGTCCTCCGGGACACCGGCGAGCCGAAGGGCTTTTTCAAGCGCTTCAACTCGGCGGTCGATTTCGCCCGGAACGGGTACCTGAAGGTCGGCGGTTTGCTGGCGCGGCGGCTGGTCCTGACCGCCATCCTCTTCGGTGCGGTGCTCGTCGGCAACTACGGCCTGTTCAAGACCCTGCCCGGCGGCTTCCTGCCGCACGAGGACAAGGGCGCGGTCTTCGCGGACGTGGTCCTGCCCTCCGGCGCGGCGTTGGCCCGGACGCAAGCGGTGCTGTCGGAAATGGAAACAATCGCCGCAGCCATCCCCGGCGTTGATTCCGTCGTCTCGGTGAGCGGCCGCAGCATGACCGCCGGCGAAGGCGAGAACCTCGGCATGATTATCCTCGACCTGGCCGACTGGTCGGAACGCACCACACCGGAAACGTCGATTACCGCCATCCAGGCGGAAATCGCCCGCCGTGCCGCCGCCATCCCCGACGCCGCCGTGACCGCCTTCGCCCCGCCCCCGATTATGGGCCTGGGCGCGACCGGCGGCGTCTCCTTCGCCTTGCAGGCGACCGGCTCGCAGACGGCGCAGGATCTGGCGGGGGCGACGAATCACCTGCTGGCGAAAATTATGGAAACGGGCAAGGCGATGTACGCCTTTACCTCGTTCGACGCGACCACGCCGATGCTGCGGCTCGATCTCGACCGCGCCAAGGCCGAGGCCCTGGACGTGCCGGTCAGCGCCGTGTTCAACACACTGCAGACCCAGCTCGGCTCCATCTACGTCAACGATTTCAACATGAACTCGAAGACCTATAAGGTCAAGGTGCAGTCGGCCGCGCCGTTCCGCGAAAACGCCAACGCCGTCGGCCAGTTGCACGTCACCTCCAACACCGGCGCGTCGGTGCCGCTGTCGGCGCTGGCGACGGTGGAGTGGACCCTCGGGCCACGTCAGGCGGAACGCTTTAACATGTTCCAGTCGGCGTCGGTCAATACGCAGAGCCTGCCGTTTGTCAGCTCGGGCGAAATGATGACGACCATCCAGGAACTCGTCCGGGCCGAACTGCCTGGCGATTACCAGATTTCCTGGACAGACATGAGTTACCAGGAGAGCCAGAACCAGGGTCAAATCTTATGGCTCATGCTGCTGGCGCTGGTGTTCGCCTACCTGTTCCTGGTGGCGCAGTACGAGAGCTGGACCATGCCGATATCGGTCATCCTCTCGGTCGCGACCGCGACCCTGGGCGGTCTGGCGGCGCTGTACTTCTACGGCCAGTCCTTGAACATCTACTGCCAGCTCGGCCTCCTTATGCTGGTGGGTCTGACCGCCAAGACCGCCATCCTCATGGTGGAGTTCGCGAAGCAGGAACGAGAGGACGGCAAGACGATCTACGAAGCCGCCATGTCCGGGATGCGGATGCGCTTCCGCGCCGTCATCATGACCGGGCTGTCGTTCGTCATCGGCGTCGCGCCCATGGTGGTCGCGTCCGGCGCGGGCGCGGGCAGCCGCCAGGCCATCGGCCAGACCACCTTCTGGGGCATGCTGGTGGCGATGGTGGTCGGCATGGTGTTCATTCCCGCCCTGTACGTCATCTTCCAAACCCTGGCGGAACGGGCCATGGGTTGGGCGAGGCGGCGGTTCGGCGCAAAGAAGGGCAACTTCTCGAGGCGTATCGTCCTGAAGCGGTAGGAACCGATCACCTCCTTTTGGTAATGCGGCGCGACCGGCAACGGTCGCGCCGCGTGTTATGGCGGGACAAAAGCCTTGCAATAGCCCCTGCCGATGCGGAAACTAGAAACGTTTACCGCCATGAGTGAGGGATGCCCGCAAACAATGCCACGAATCTTTGTTTCAACCGCCGAAGTGTCGGCGGAACGCCATGCTTCGCACCTTGTCCGGGCTTTTCTCGAAGAGAATCCCGGCTCCGAGGTCAATGCGGCCGGCGGCGACCTGTTGGCCTCGGCGGGCGCGGCGCTGACGGTGAACATGACCGGGCGGGCGGTGATGGGATTCTGGGAGGCGATCGGGCACCTGTCGTTCTACAAGCGGGCGGCGGAGTCGATAATCGCCTGCCTGGCACGGGAACGCCATGACGCGCTGGTGGTGGTCGACGCGCCGTCGTTCCACCTCCATCTCGCCAAGAAGGTCCACAAACGGTGGCCCGAAATGCCCATCCTCTATTACATAGCGCCGAAGCTGTGGGCGTGGAAGGAATGGCGGGTCAAGAATCTGCGCCGCGACATTACCCGCACCATGTGCATTTTTCCCTTTGAGGAAAAGTTTTTCCACGACCGGGGCGTCGACGCCGTCTTTGTCGGCAATCCGACCCTGGACCAATTGCGCCGCGTGGACGGCGGCGGCATGACCCGCGTCCTCCATGTCGAAGACGTGCGCCGCCACAGCGATCCGGCGCGGGGCGTGATGGCGGTGTTCCCCGGCAGCCGCACCCAGGAGATACGCTACCTGTGGCCGGTGATGGTGGAGACAATGGGGCTGGTGCGGGCGAAATTTCCCGACCTGAAAATCGCGGTCGCGCTGGCGCCCGGCTGGAGCAAGGACAAACTGGCCGAATACGCGCCGCCGCCGGAGAACGTGTCGTTTATCCACGGCGAGTCGCAGGAACTCCTCGCCGCCGCGTCGGTCGTCCTGGCGAAGAGCGGCACGACCACCCTCGAGGCGGCTCTCCTGGGCGTGCCGATGGTCGTGTGTTACGCAGGCCATGCCGCCAGTTTTTACATTGCTAAAATGTTTGTGAAGCTGCCGTATGTGTCTTTACCGAACATCCTCGCCGGCAAAAAGCTGGTACAGGAGTTCTTGCAAACGGACGCGACGGCGGAAAACCTGGCGGGTGAAATCACCCGCCTCCTGGGCGACCAGCGCTATTACAAGAAGATGCGGTCAAAGCTCCGCGATCTCCGCCGCAGCCTTGGCGATGAATTCGCCGCCGTGCGGGCGGCTCGGGAGGTCGCCGCCTTCGCCTGCCATACCGGCGCGCACGATTTGATATCTCACAGCAAATAAGGGTGAACTATGTCGGAACACAAAAAAAGAATCGCCGTCATCGGCGATGGCGCCTGGGGCACCGCCATCGCACTGGTCCTGCACGGATCCGGCCACTGGATTCGCATGTGGAGCCATGACGCGGAATACCTGGAGACAATGCGGACGACCGGCAGGAACAGCCGCTTCCTGCCGACGGCGACCCTGCCCGCCGACATCGACTACGACCCGGTCCTGGCCCACTGTCTGCAATGGGCCGATCTGGTGGTGGTCGCGGTGCCGAGTAA
Source organism: Planctomycetaceae bacterium (assembly GCA_021205245.1). Taxonomy (GTDB): domain Bacteria; phylum Planctomycetota; class SZUA-567; order SZUA-567; family SZUA-567; genus JAJBSZ01. The sequence continues at coordinate 1,778 of JAJPXZ010000092.1, read as the reverse complement.
GTTCCTGCGCTCGGTGTTGTCCGGCGGGGCCGGCGCGCTGCCGGAAGAAACGCCCGTCCTGTCCCTGACCAAGGGCTTCGACTGCGAGACGCTGCGCCGTCCGTCCGAAGTGGTGCGGGAATGCCTGGGCGCGCGGCACGTCGTCGCCCTGTCAGGCCCGAGCCACGCCGAAGAGGTGGCGCGCGGTCTGCCCGCGTCCGTCGTCGTGGCGGCGGAGGAACTGGAGACCGCCAGGCGCATCCAGCGAATTGTCACCACCTCCCGGTTCCGCGTCTACGCCAGCCGCGACATCGTCGGGGTGGAAGTGGCGGGCGCGGTTAAAAACATCATCGCCCTTGCCGCAGGCATCGCGAACGGCATGGAGTTGGGCGACAACACCCTTGCCGCCCTCGCCACCCGAGGCCTGGTGGAAATGACCCGCCTGGGCGTGGCCCTGGGCGGCGAGCCGTCGACCTTCTCCGGCCTTGCCGGCATGGGCGACCTGATCACCACCTGCGTCTCCGACTTCAGCCGCAACCGCGCCGTCGGCCGCCGCCTCGCCAAGGGCGAAACGCTGGAGACAATCCTCGCCTCCATGAGCGGCGTGCCGGAAAGCGTGTCCACCACCTCCCTGGCGGTCAGCCTTGCCAAACACCATCACGTGAGCATGCCGATCACCGAGCAGGTCGCGGCGGTGTTGTGGGATGGAAAAGCGCCGCAGCAGGCCCTGGACGAACTCATGAGCCGCGCCCGCAAAGACGAGGACTGACCGTGCCCACCCGCCCCATACTCAAGTGGGCGGGTGGCAAATTCCGCCTTCTCGACACAATCGTCCCCGCGCTTGGGCCGGGGAAGCGGCTGGTGGAACCGTTTGTCGGGTCGGGAGCGGTGTTCCTGAACTGCGGCTACAAATCCTCGTTCCTCTGCGACAACAACCCCGACCTTATCGACTTCTTTATCCATCTGGGTGAAGGCGGCGACAACTTTATCAAGCGCTGCCGCGCCCTGTTCCGGAACGGCAACAGCCCGGATACCTATTATGCCAGGCGGGAGCGCTTCAACACGCTGCCGCAGTCGTCGGAACGCGCCGCCCTGTTCCTCTACTTCAACCGCCACGGCTACAACGGCCTGGTGCGGTACAACTCCCGCCGCCAGTTCAACGTCCCCTTCGGCCGATACAAGCGCCCCTATTTTCCCGAAGCGGAGATGCGGGTGTTTCTGGAGACAATCCGGCGTTGCAAGCTCACCTTCGCCGAGGCCGACTTTCGCGCCACCTTCAAGAAACTTCGGAAGGGCGACGTCGTCTATTGCGATCCCCCCTACGCGCCGTTGTCGGCAACGGCGAACTTCACCTCCTACTCGGGAACGGTGTTCGGGGTGGAGGAGCAGCGCGAACTCGCGCGCTTGGCCGCAGCGGCGGGCAAACGCGGCATCAGGGTGATTGTCTCCAATCACGATGTGCCGCTGACGCGGGAACTCTATGCAGGGGCCGACGCGATACACTCGTTCGCGGTGCGGCGCTGCATTAGCCGACGTGGCGACGGGAGAGGGAAGGTGGCGGAGTTGTTGGCGGTGTATGGTGCGTAGATGTGGTACTGTAAGGAATAACCGCGCCACCCTTCCCCACGTCACCCCGGCGTGCATACATCCAACCGGGCAAAAAACGGGATGTTCGGCCGGGGTCCACGCCCCAGACATTCGTTACGGGCGGCAGCCGATTGAGTTTATGCCTTTGTTGTTTTTTCCCGTGGACCCCGGCCGAACCGCCCGCTTGCGCGCTGGTGGATGTCCGCACGCCG